>DATMXU010000221.1:0-5645 GCA_035562355.1 Pseudoflavonifractor sp. | reverse complement strand
GTCGTATTTCGCGCGCTTCTCCTTGTCGGAGAGCATTTCATAGGCCTCGTTGATTTCCTTGAACCTGGTCTCGGCCGCTTTGTCGCCGGGATTGAGGTCGGGATGGTTTTGCTTGGCCAGCTTGCGGTAGGCCTTTTTCAGTTCATCGTCCGAAGCGCCTTTGGAAACGCCCAGGACTTCATAATAATCTCGTTTTTGGTTCGCCATACAGGCTCCTCACCTCCGGGGAATCGCACCATGCGGTGGGACGAAGCAGCTCCTCCGTCCCACCGTATAGAATATGTCAAATTTGTGTGTTTCTTTACTTCTGGTCGTCGTCCACGACCTCATAATCGGCGTCCACCACGTTGGGGTCGCCAGCGGCGTCGCCGCCCATGTTGCCGCCGGTAAAATCGGGTCCGCTCTGTCCGGCGTCGCCCTGCTGCTTGTAGAGCTTCTCGGACACGGCGTAGAAGGCCTTGGTGAGTTCCTCGGTGGCGTTCTTGATGGCGTCGGTGTCGGTGCCCTTGAGGGCGTCCCTGACCCTGGCCAGCGGACCCTCGATGCTGCCCTTGTCCTCGGGGCTCAGCTTATCCTTCAGGTCCTCCAGGGTCTTTTCGGACTGGTACACCATCTGGTCGGCCTGGTTGCGGGTGTCCACCTCTTCCTTGCGCTTGGCGTCCTCGGCGGCGAACTGCTCGGCCTCACGGACCGCCTTCTCCACGTCCTCCTTGGACATGTTGGTGGAGGAGGTGATGGTGATGTGGGCATCCTTGCCGGTACCCAGGTCCTTGGCGGACACGTTTACAATGCCGTTGGCGTCAATGTCGAAGGTGACCTCGATCTGAGGTACGCCGCGGCGCGCCGGGGCGATGCCGTCCAGGTTGAAACGGCCCAGGGTCTTGTTGTACTGGGCCATTTCCCGCTCGCCCTGAAGGACGTGGACCTCCACGCTGGTCTGGTTGTCGGCGGCGGTGGTGAAGGTCTGGCTCTTCTTGGCGGGGATGGTGGTGTTGCGCTCGATGAGCTTGGTCATCACGCCGCCCATGGTCTCGATGCCCAGGCTCAGGGGGGTCACGTCCAGGAGCAGCAGCCCCTTCACGTCGCCCACCAGCACGCCGCCCTGGAGGGCCGCGCCCATGGCCACGCACTCGTCGGGGTTGATGCCCTTAAAGCCGTCCACGCCAGTGATCTTCTTCACGGCCTCCTGTACGGCGGGGATACGGCTGGAGCCGCCCACCAGCAATACCTTGTGCAGGTCGGAGGTAGAGAGCCCGGCGTCGCTCATGGCCTGGCGCACGGGGCCGGTGGTGGCGTCCACCAGGTGGGCCGTCAGCTCGTTGAACTTGGCGCGGGTCAGAGTCAGGTCCAGGTGCTTGGGCCCCGTCGCGTCGGCGGTGATATAGGGGAGGTTGATGTTGGTGCTGGTCATGCCGGAGAGCTCGATCTTGGCCTTCTCGGCGGCCTCCTTCAGGCGCTGCATGGCCACCTTGTCACCCGTGAGGTCCACGCCCTCGGCCTTCTTGAACTCGGCGGCCAGGTAGTCCATGACGCACTTGTCGAAGTCGTCGCCGCCCAGGCGGTTGTTGCCCGCGGTGGCAAGCACCTCGATGACTCCGTCGCCCACCTCCAGGACCGACACGTCGAAGGTGCCGCCACCCAGGTCATAGACCATGATCTTCTGGTCGGCCTCCTTGTCCGCGCCATAGGCCAGGGCCGCGGCGGTGGGCTCGTTGATGATGCGTTTGACGTCCAGGCCCGCGATGCGTCCGGCGTCCTTGGTGGCCTGGCGCTGGGCGTCGGTAAAGTAGGCGGGGACGGTAATGACGGCCTCGGTGACGGTCTGGCCCAGATAGGCCTCCGCGTCGGCTTTGAGTTTCTGGAGGATCATGGCGCTGATCTCCTGGGGGGTGTAGCTCTTGCCGTCAATTTTCACCTTGTGGTTGGAGCCCATCTCGCGTTTGATGGACATGATGGTGCGGTCGGGGTTGGTGATGGCCTGGCGCTTTGCCACCTGGCCCACCATACGCTCGCCGTCCTTAGAGAAAGCGACGACGGAGGGGGTGGTGCGGTTGCCTTCCGCGTTGGGGATCACGACGGCTTCGCCGCCCTCCATCACGGAGACGCAGCTGTTGGTCGTGCCAAGGTCGATGCCGATAATTTTGGACATAATATTTTCCTCCAATAAAACGAAATTGGTTTTAAACAAAATGGTAAGCCGCCGGGCGGGAGTGATTACCCCGGCCGCGGGGCGCGCGGGCCGTGACAGGGAAGTAGGGGCGACCCTTGCGGCTGCCCGGGATCAGTTCGCGACTTTTACCATCGCGAACCGGATGACCTTCTCACCGGACTGGAACCCGGTCTGGAAGACCTCCACGACGGTATTCTCCCCGGCGCCTTCTTCCTCCACGTGCATGACGGCGTTGTGGAGGTTGGGGTCAAAGGGCTGGCCCAGGGCGGGGATCTCCTCGACGCCCAGCTTGGCGAGGACCTCCTTGAGCTGCGTCATGGTCATCTCCACACCCTTCTGGTAGGCGGCGTCGCTACACTCCAGTTTCAGAGCGCGCTCCAGGTTGTCGTACACGGGGAGGAAGGCCAGGGCGGTGTCGAACTTGGCGTCGGCCCAGATGGATTCCTTCTCCTTCTGGCTGCGGCGGCGGAAGTTTTCGTACTCGGCCGCCAGGCGGAGGAACTGGTCCTCCTTCTCCTTGAGGGCGGTCAGGGCCCTCTCCTCGCGCTCCAGCGCGGCCGAGAGCGCCTCGTCTGCGGGGGCCGCGCACTCCTCCGCGGGTTCTTCCTGCGGAGCCGTCACGGGTTCCTCCTGCTGCTGCGTCTCGTCGTGCAGCGTCTCCTCGCATGGGTGATCGTTCTTACTCATTGGTGCCTCCTGTATGTGTGATCGGCCGCCAGGTATCGCGGCCGCGAGCACGTATTATTGGTCTCCATCCTTCGGCGGCAGGCTGCCACGGCCAAACAGGCGGGACAGGCCCTCGGCCAGATAGGACAGTCGCGCGGTGATCTTGGCGTAGTCCATGCGGGTGGGACCCACCACGCCGATGACACCCTGCATCCCCTCGCCAATGTCGTAGCTCGCCATGACGACGCTGGTGTCCTTCAGCGCGTCGGCCACGTTCTCCGGGCCGATGAGGATCTGGGTGGGGTCGCCCTCCCGGGGGACGGGAATGGGGAAGTGGGAGAGATTGCTCTCCCCGGAGAGATAGCTCATCAAGGTCTGAGCCTTGTCGAGGCTCCGGTACTCCGGGTGCTCCAGCAGGTGGGACAGGCCCGCCGTGTGGATCTGGCGGCTCTCCAGCTCCTCCAGCACCTCGATGGCGAAGGAGACCACCAGAGAGATGAGCCCGTAGGCCTCCCCCGCGGCGTGCTGCGCGAGGCGCATCAACTCGGGGGTGATCTCCTCCAGGGTAAGGCCCGTAAAGGAGGCGTTGAGCAGAGTGTTTAAAAGCTGAAGCTGAGTCTCGTTCAGGTCGCTGGGCAGATGGATCAGGCGGTTGCGCACCACGGTGGTATCGGTCATCACCACAATGATAAAGGCGCTGCGCTCCACCATGAGGAGGTCAAAACGCCGGATGGTCACCCGGGAGCGCCCGGAGGACAGGGCGAAAGCCGGATACTGTGTGAGCTGGCTCACGATGCGGCCCGCCTGATCGATGACCCGGTCCAGCTCGGCCATCTTCATGCGCAGGGCGGAGTTGATGCGCTCGGTCTCCTGGAGGGAGAGCTTGTGGGCCGCCATCAGCTCGTTGACATAGAGCCGGTAGCCCCTGGAAGACGGGATGCGCCCGGCCGAGGTATGGGGCTGCTCCAGAAAGCCCAGGGTCTCAAGGTCTGACATCTCGTTGCGGATGGTGGCTGAGGAGAGTTCAAGCCCCGCCGACTCGGCGATGACCTTGGAGCCCACCGGCTCGGCAGTCTCGATATAGTTTTCGACAATCGCGCGGAGAATACGCTTCTTTCGTTCGGTCAGATCCATCGTATCCTCCTCCTCTGCGCTGGTATTGTCTTCCGTTGCCTATATGTTAGCACTCGATGTTCTTGAGTGCTAAAGATAATGTACCACCAGACCCCCGGAATGTCAATACTTCAGGATGTAAATGATTTGTGAACGGAAAAGAAGAGCAATAGAGGAAAAGAACCGCTAAAAAACCGGGGCCGGCGGGAAGTGAGTTTCCCGCCGGTCCCGGTACGGTCATGCGATTTTATCAGGCGGCCTGTGAGCGGCTTATCTCCGTCACGTCGTTGATCCACACCCGGCTTCTCAGCCGGGATATGCCAAAGCCGAACTTCACCACGTTCTCCATGCAGATGCCCACATAGACGGCGAAGATGCCCCACTGCAGCGCCAGGCCGAAGAGGGCGGCCAGGGGGATGGCCACCAGCCAGAGGGGGAGAATGTCGATGAGCATTGCCATGTGCACATCCCCGCCGCCCCGGAGGATACCTACGGTGTTGGTGCTGTCAAAGCTGCGCAGAGGCAGCACCACGGCGGTGAAGGTGAGCATCATGGTGCAGATGCCCGCGGCCGAGGGGGAGAGCTGGAAGAGGGGATAGACCAGAGGGGCTAAGAGGAGCCGGGTGCCCGCCAGCATGAACGCCCCCACCGCCGCCCCACAGCCGATGGCCAGGGTGCCCATGGTGAGACCCACCTGATACACCGTCTCCTTGTCCCGGCCCGCGCCGATCTCCCGTCCCACCACAATGCCTGCGGTGGCCGCGACCGCAAAGATGACTACGGTGCAGATATCCTCAATGCCGCCCGCCAGGGCCCGGGCCGCCAGAATCTCGGTGGAGCCCGCCATGTGGCCCATGATGACCTTGTAGAGGCTTGTGCCCAGACCCCAGAGGCTCTCGTTCAGAAGAACGGGAGCGGCGTACTGGGCGAACTTGGCCGCCAGGGCCGTGCCCGGGCGGAGGAGGAGGGAGAGCTTGAGCCGGAACCGGCGGTTTGTAAAGGCATAGACCACCACGATGGCAAACTCCAGCATCCGGGCCCAGAGGGTGCTCCAGGCCGCGCCGGCGATGCCCATGGCGGGCGCGCCCAGATTGCCGAAGATGAGCAGCCAGTTGAGGAACACATCGACGGAGGTGGAGATCGAGAAGATGATAAAGCCCAGCTTGGGGTTCTCCATGCTGCGGTGGGCTCCCGCGTATACGCTGGTGATGCAGGTGAAGAGAAAGGAGGGCCCTACGATGCGGGTATACTCGGCGGCGGGGCCGATGAGCTCGGCGTTATCGGTCAGCAGGCCCATCAGCTGCTCCGGCAGGAAGACCGTCACCAGCGCGAAGACGATGGTAATGGACCAGGCCATGTAGCAGCCGATGCCGATTACCCGGTTGATGGACTCCGTATCCCGCTTGCCCCAGAATTGGCTGATGAGCACCGACGAGCCGCTCTGCAGCCCAAAGAGGATGAGCTGGATGACGAACATGGGGATGTTGGCCAGGTTGACCGCCGCCAGAGGGGCCTCGCCCAGCATGCCCACCATAAAGGTGTCCATAAGGCCCAGTGTGGTGATGACCAGATTCTGCAAAATGATGGGCAGCGCCAGGAGGAGAATATTGAGGTAAAACTGCCTGCCGCGTTTCAGGTAAGAGAACATAAAAAACCATCCTTATTTATTGGGCGGAGACCCGCGCCTCCCGTATCC
>DATMXU010000220.1:0-8998 GCA_035562355.1 Pseudoflavonifractor sp. | reverse complement strand
ATTATTGACGGGAATAGCCAAGGGGTGGTAATATAAGGCCGCAGTGAGTAAAACGTTTTATATTAAATTCAGCTAGGAGGTAAAAAGTAAATACTTTCTTCGCGCGTAAATGCAAGGAAAAAGACCCTATGGGTACAATTTTGAGGAGGGGAATACATGAAACGGGTAAAGAAAGCATTGTCCTTATTGTTGGCCATCTGCATGCTGATGAGCATGCTGCCGGGCCTTGCCATGGCGGAAGAGTCGGGAAAAACAGTTCCCAGCTATTCTGACATGGACAGCCACTGGGCGAGGGAGGCTGTGGAGCGCTGGTCCGGCTATGAGGTCCTCACCGGGAGCGGCGACGGAACCTTCCGGCCCGACACGTCCATCACCAGGGGCGAGATGGCGAAAGTGATTGCTACAGCTCTAAAGTATGAGACTGTGGGAGAAAACGTTTTTGAAGATGTGGACGCGAGCGCATGGTATGCTGACAGCATCCTCAAATGCTACGCCGCCGGTGTTCTGGCGGGCGACGGAGCGGGTCATGCCCGTCCCACGGCGGAGATTACCCGGCAGGAGGCCAGCAAAATGCTGGCTGTTGCGCTGGGAGTCAAGCCCAGCGAGGGTGCGGAGAGCAGCTTTACCGACAGCGGCGACATCGCGCCCTGGGCACTTCCTTATGTGACGGCCCTGGAGAGCGCCGGGTATATCAACGGCGTGGGCGGCGGCGCGTTCGCGCCCGGCGCGCCGATTACACGCGCTTCCACGGTGACCATTCTCAATAACGCCGTCTCCGAGTACATTACCGCGCCTGGCACCTATAAGGGCGACTATAAGAACATTGTCATTGTGACCTGCGGTGGCGTGACCTTTGAAAAGGCCACCATCGGTGGCAATCTGATCGTCTCCGAGGGGATAAGTAAGGACGGCGTGGTACTGAAGGACACCAAGGTCCAGGGTACCGTACTGGCCCCCAAAGACGCGGTGAAAGAGGAACCCGGCAAGAAACCGTCGGGCGGAGGAGACGGAGGGAGTGAAACTCCCGCGTCGACCAGTTCGTCTATCGTAATCATCAGAAACGGTACGGCTCCGGCTCTGCTGTCGGTGGGCACCTCCTCCGTCACCGTCAAGACAAATACCACCGTGTCTACCCTGCTGAGCCAGATCAAGGCCAAGGACGGCACGAACCAGAGCTACCGAGTGACGACCTCCGAGGGCGCGGCTAAGGTTTCTGCCGACGTCGTTACTGATGGCGATCAGTTGACCGTCACCTCCTCCAACGGGGATGTCAACTTTACCAATACCCTCTACGTCAAGGATGCCTTGAATCCCACGAAGGAATATTGGGACGATGTGACCTACAGCCAGATTGACGAGACAGTGAACGCCAACACACCTACCTTCAAGGATGTGGACTATGTGGTGACCAGCGAGAAGTACATGGCGCTGGTTCACGACATGGAGGAGACATACAACATCCTAGACCCCGAGAATAAGAATGCTATCGTTTCCCGCACGCAGACCGTGCAGAACTATACCCCAGCGATTCAGACCGCTATTGATGACGCCACGGCAGCAGGCGGCGGACGAGTTATACTGCCGGCGGCTAAAGACGCGACGGCGGAAAACCCCACCGTTTACTACGCCGGCTCCATTGAGCTCAAGAGCAACGTCAATCTGCACATCGAAGAGAATGTTGTGCTGAAGTTCGTGCGTAATATCACCAACGAGTACTACCCCATGGTGCTCTCCAGCTACGAGGGCAACGATACTTATAACTACGCTTCTCCCATCCGCTCCTTCCACGCGAAAAACATCGCGCTCACCGGCAAGGGCACCCTGGATCCTCAGGCGGATAACTACAACTGGTGGCCCTGGAAGAGCGGAAGCTACGGCCAGCCCGCGCAGGCTACCGTGGTCGATATCCTTGTCAAGCAGTGGAGCGATGGGGCCTATCCGGTGAAGTACCGGCTGCTGAACGACGGTACCACGCCGCTCCCGGCCCAGATTCCTACCATGGACATCGACTGGAACGACATTACCAAGGTGACCATGATCAACACGCCCACCGTGGATGGCACGGGCAAGGCAATTACGCCCATAAAATCCCTTCTGCGTCCCTGCACCATTGAGACCTACGCCTCAGAAAATATTCTCATCGAGGGCATCAAAATCGTGAATTCTCCTATGTGGGAGGTCCACCCTCTGCGCAGCCGGAACATTCTGGTCCGCGACCTGGACATTAACTCACACGGCCCCAACAACGACGGTGTGGACCCCGAGTCCTGCCGCAACGTGGTGATTGAGAACTGCTCCTTCAGCACGGGTGACGACTGCATCGCCATCAAGTCCGGCAAGAACCGGGATGGTTACAGCCGTGGCCAGGTGGGCGGAGAGCCCAGCGAGAACATCCTCGTGCGCAACAGCGTCTTTGCCGACGGACACGGCGGCGTCACCGCGGGCAGTGAGTGTACCGGGGGCATACGCAACGTGTTCGCCACCGACAACCACTATGACAGTGTCAACCTGCAGCAGGTGCTGCGTTTCAAGACCAACTCCTACCGCGGTGGTCTGATTGAGAATATTTATTTCAAGGACAGTACCGTGGCGAAGGCGTCCAATGCCCTCATGTATGGTGAGACTCAGTACACCGCCGGTTCCGCCCAGGACAAGGAAGGCGATCTTGGCCCGTACACTCCCCAGCTGAAGAATGTGTACATGTCCAACATCGTCGCGGGAGCACCGGATTCCCCTGTAAATGCCTCCAACGCGATTTACTACACGGCCTACGAGCGTGCCCCCATGACCGACATCAAGGTCAAGGACGTGGTCTTCTACGGCGTGAAGAACGAATTCAAGCTGGTCAACGTAAAGAACTTCGAGCTGGACAATGTGAAGATCAGCCGGAACACGGCAACGGATACCCTTACCACCTACAACACCGTGCCCATCACTATGGAGAACGTCAAGCTGACGGTGGATGGGAAGGACTACCCCCTCAGCGAAGACCAGAAGTTGACCCTGCCCGAAGATACAGATAAGGCGAATAATGCCACCGTCAGCGGCACCATTGCCACTGCCGACGCCAAATTTTCCGCCGGTACTGGCACGGTGAAAATCTATTTGGACCGGGGTATCGTGGCTCCCGGCAAGAAAGCGCCCACTATCACCCCCTACAATGCCACAGTGACCAAGGCCAGTGACGGTAAGTATGCCTTCACGGTGGAGATTCCCCTGTCCGACAAGCCCGATTACCAGTATCCGTACCGCCCCGAGAGTGAAGAAGAGAACATGGCCCTCAATAACCACATCATCTCCATCGTCGCCACCGGCGAAGTGCACCAGCAGAATACCTGGAACTTTAACGTAACGGCACCGGATATCACTGAGGAACCTGATCCCGGGTCGGAGGTAAACGGTACGATTTCTCTAAACTGGAACACCTACGCTATGGCTTGCGGCAAGGATAACGACAATGGCGAGACACTTACCCTGACCGCTACCTATAATAAAAGTGCATATAGCAATCCCCAGGTTCGCTGGACCACCGGGGACGCCACCATCGTTGCTCCCCAGGCCGAAACCGGCGATTCCGTGGTGGTAAAATCCCGCACCACCGGCTTTGTTAACATCACCGCCTCTCTCTACGACGGTGAGAAACTGATCGGCACCGATATCTGCCGCATCAGCAGCATTGACGGCTACGACCGCGCCACTATGCAGAGCCTGGATCTGAGCGCCGACAAGCTGACCCTGTCCAAGAGCGGCGGCGCGGTTACCCTCACCCCCATCTTTTTCCCGGTGGATATTCCCACCAATGGCAAGATGGACACTTCCCTTGAGGTAGTGGGCGGCTATGACACCGGTGTGATCTCTGTTACCCTCAACGAGGATCAGGATTACGCCAACTACGCCGACATCGGCAACCTGGCCAAAGTGGGCGTTAAAATTCTCTACGATCAGGTGGTCGTTACCCCCGTGGCGACTGGCACCACGACCTTTACGGTTCGGTCCAAGGTCAATGGCCGCACGGCTACGTGTACCGTCACTGTGGCCGAGGAGGCCTTGACCGTTACCGACCTGACCGGCGGCAGCGCAGACGCAATTGAACTGACCGTGGACGGCGAGAAGAATGCCCAGCAGTTAACGGTTACCCCGGTGGGCGGCACGAGCGACATTATCTGGACCTCCTCCAATCCCCACATCGCCAGCGTGGACCGGAATGGTCTGGTTACCGCCCGCTCCACCTCCAACTATGAGGAGCGCGTGACCAACAGCTCTAGTCTGGAGGCGAACGACGCCAACTTCAAGACCGTCACCATCACCGCCACCAGCGTCCAGGGCGGCTTTGCCCAGACCTTTAAGGTCATGGTAAAGCCCCATACCATTAAGGCTACCGGTCTTTCCCTCAACCAGGCCAAGCTCAACCTGGCCGTGGGCACTCCCGGCTATCTGTACGCCAGTGTGAACCCTGCTGCCATCCTGTCGCCTGAAGTGGAGTGGACCAGCAGCAATGAGAGCGTGGTCGCGGTAGAGACTGTAAACGACACGGTCTTTGGTGCGGCACAGACCATGCTGACGCCTAAGGCGGCAGGTACCGCTACCATTACCGCTGCTTACGCGGGCTTTAGCGATACCTGCACTGTCACCGTCACTGCTGACGTGGTGAAGGTCTCCACCGTGACGCTGTCCGGCCCGGACGCCCTGGTGCGCGACCAGGTGGATTTGCTCACCGCCAACGTGACGGAGAATGCCACCAACCAGAAGGTATTTTGGCTGAGCAGCAACCGCACCGTGGTCACCGTGGACCGCGAGGGCAACGTGCAGGGCTATGACGCCGGTGAGGCTACCATCTACGCCTTTGCCATGGACTCCCTGTCTCAGGAGCAGAAGGACATTCTCTTCTTTACCCCCGACCTGGACAAATTGGCCGATGAGCAAGCCGCCACCGACCAACTAAGCGAGCTGCGCAACTTGTCTGCCGGTGAGGAGGGTATGCAAAAGCTGACCAACCTGCTGGCCTCCGGCGTGGTGTACGGGAGCCGCAAGATAACAGTGGAGGAAACCGAACAGAGTCGGTATCTCCGCAATCTGCATGTTCCGGAAGAGACTGTTACCAACAATTCCGTGGCTCTTCTTTGGAACCGCGACTCCCTGTATACCGCCGGTGAGCTTGTGGGCAGCGAGGTTCGGGTCAACGGCGCGTTGGTAGCTGAACTGGAAAACGAGATGGGCTATACCGTCAAAGGCCTTGTACCCAGCACCAGCTACACCTTTGAGGTGACGACTTACTATGGGAACGGCCAAAGCGTGAACGAGTCCCTCACCGTGACGACCAAGGCGGCGGCCACCAAGGTACTGGACGTGACCAAGGCCCCCTATAACGCCGTGGGCGACGGCTCCACCATGGACACCTACGCCATTCAGCGCGCCATTGACGACTGCCCCAAGGGCGGCGAGGTCTATCTCCCGGCCGGGCATATCTTCTACTCCGGCGCTCTCTTCCTTAAGAGCGATGTGACCTTCCGGGTGGACGGTATCCTGATGGGCAGCGCCGACCCCAAGGACTATCCCCGTATCGTCTCCCGCTGGGAGGGTTGGCGGAAGATTTATCAGCCCCATGACGAGTGGGCTGCCGACAAGGGCCCCGGCTCGGAGAGCGCCCACGCCGGCCAGGATAACGAGTATGTCTACTCCAGCCTACTGACCCTGGGCGTCTATGATGAGGGCGAGGACGGCTACACCGCCCCCTATAACCTGAAGAACGTAATTATTTGCGGCGAGGGCCAGGTCAACGCCAACGGCTACCGCCTGTCCTACAACCAGGGGCCCAACTCGGCAATGTACTACGGCCCCAACTCTGACAATACCCTACTGCGGCAGAATGTGAACCTGCGCGGCCACACCCTGCTTACCCACAATGTGAAGGACCTCTATGTCACGGGTGTGATGCTCTCCAATGCCCCCGCCTGGACCCTGGATCTCATCTACAGCCGTGATCTCACCCTGGACGATGTGTCTATTGTGGCCCTGAGCAACTACAAAACCGACGTCAACGGCCGCAACTATATCCTCAACGGCGACGGCTGCGACGTGGACTCCTCCATTCATGTGAACATCGTCAACAGTTTCTTCCGGGCGGGCGACGACGCCATCGCGGCCAAGTCCGGCAAAAACCGGGAGGGCTGGATGCGCGGCAAGCCCACGGCCTATCTCCGCGTGAGCGACGTGTTCAGTCTTGGCAGCCGCTATGGCCTGATTATCGGCAGCGAGATGGCCGGCGGCGCCCACGACCTTCTGTTCCAGAATAATGAGTTTAAAGACAATGTCTCCGACAACAGCATGTGGATTAAAGCGCCCAGAGAGCGGGGCGGTCTGGTAGAGGATATTGTCTATCGCGACATCATCAGCAGCAATACCAAGGCGGCCATCCGGGTAGAGGCTGACTATTCGGACAGCTACAAGAATACCCCCTCTCCCATCAATACCCGGATCCGCCGCCTGACCTACGAAAACCTAACCGACTTTTCCAGTGCCGCCAGTTCTTTCAAAGGCAAGGACAACAGCATCATTTATGATGTAATCATCCGCGGCGCCGATTTCAGCAAAGCGCTTAGCCTGAGCAATATCGACGGCGTAACCCTTATCGATGTGCCGGCAGGCTATACGCCTAACGCTACCGCCAAGAATGTGACGGTTACCAGTCCCGCAGCTGAGCAGGACGTAGAGATTAAACTGGCTACTGGTGCGGCAGAGGTGAAGAGCGTGGACCTGGAAACCCACACCGTGTCCGTCCGCAAGGGGACCACCGTGGCCCAGCTCAAGGCCCAGTTTTTGCCCGTCACAGCCCAGCCGGGCAACCAGACCTACACCGTGGCAAACAAGGAGGGGGACGACACTCTGGTCGAGGGCGACATCCTCACCGTGACGGCGAAGAACGGGAAGGATACCCAACCCTATACCATTGCGATTTTTAAGGCGGACGAGATTTTAAGCAGCACTGCCATTGAGGTGATTGCAGGCGGCAAAGTTGCCTCGGTCGAAGTTGACGGGATTTCGGTGAAGAAAGACACCACAGCCTCAGAGGTCAAATCGGGTATCCGCTCCACCCTGGGCAGTGACCAGACGTATGCGCTCTATGCTGATAAGGCTGCCGCCGGAACGGCGGGAGAGCCGTTAGAGGATACCGCTGTTCTCACAAATGGAAACTGTCTGTTGGTCACCGCGGAAAACGGAACCGACACCGAGCTCTATCTTATCAAAATTGAGCAAAAGCCCATCACCATAAACCTAAAGGACTATACGACCGGAGGCCCCAGCGGCTACGGTACAGCGGAGGGTCCTCTCGCTACCGCTCCCGCGTATTTCACAGAAATTAAGTACCAGGGGACCTATTACCAGGTGTTGGTGCAGAACGGTGCGGATGTGGCGCCGGGCGCCTATTTTGAGTTTGCCGTGGACGTAAACCAAAAGGCGACTTATACCGGGCTGTTAAAAGGTAAGTTTACAAGCGGCCGCGGTACGTTTAAGGTGTCGTTAGTTCCAACTGGCGGTGGCGCGGCCATTGAATTGGGTACCGCCAATACAGCGAAGAGCGGCGACTTGGGCGGTGTGAAGGCGACGATGGAGGAAGGTCCCTATCTGCTCCGTTTCACCTATATGGGCCCGAGTAGCGGCACTGGACACTTCACTGTGGATTCGCTGACCTTGACACCTGTAGAGGATGCACCGCAGGCATAGCCAAACATACTTTATTCTCTAAGAACGGAGGCTCGTCAGACCATCAGACGGGCCTCCGTTGCCTTATCTCGGCATACAGGGTACATAGCTGATTTTTACTGTTTTCTGGTTGACGGTAGCGCACCTTTAACGGTACAATAGTAAAGTATCAGCAAAACATTTCTTATTGTGGATGAATATGGGTGATTCCATGGAAAAGAACGTAACAATTAAAACCATCGCGCAGGAGATGGGGGTCTCCACGGGGACCGTCCACCGTGCGCTGTATGGCAAAAAAGGCGTGAGCGCCGAGCTCCGGGGGAAAATTCAGGAGCTGTGCAGCGAGCGGGGATACCGGGCTAATACCGCCGCGTCTGCCCTCAAACGCGGGTCGGTGCGTATTGTGGCGGCATTCCCGGGCGTTGAAGAGCATAACCGCTATTTTTACTCCAACGTCTGGCGCGGTTTCCACCGCCTGATTGATGAGCTGGGTGATTATAACCTGGATGTCGTGGAGCTGTCGTACTACCCCGGTACCGCTCAGGACCAGTGCACGGTTCTGGAGCGCTGCTTTCAGCAGTACAGTGGCACTATTGACGCCTTGCTCACCGTCGGCCACTTTGACGCTGCCTGTAAAGATGTAGTGCGGACGTATAGCGGTAAAGGTATTCCTGTATTCTTGGCCTGCGACGATACCGAGGACTGTGGCCGCGTCGCCTGCGTTCAAGGCAATTACGACATGACCGGACGCATGACGGCGGAGCTTCTCTCCAGCCAGCTTCTCCCCGGCAGTACGGTGTTCCTCTGTACCGGCGATAAGCACATCCCGTCTCACTATCAGACTGTGGAGGGCTTTGAGCACTATCTGGGGGAAAGCGCCGCCAAGTTGAACCTAGTGAAAATTGATGGCTATGCTGATGAAGAAGAATTCCGTTCCCGCCTTCGCCAGTTGCTGACCGATTGCTCCGGCACAGGCGGCGCTTTCAGCGTCAGCGCAAGACTCAGTGTGATCTTGGCTGAGGAGGTGGAATCACTCTCTAAGGCAGAGGACATTCGAGTGGTGGCCAGCGACCTCTTCCGTGAAACCATTGACTACATGGAGCGGGGTGTGGTGCGCAATATTGTCTATAAAAACCCCGCCCAGCAGGCCTACCAGGCGGCAAAGGTAATGACCGATTATGTACTCAAAGCCTATAAATGTGAGGCAGAGATACAGTATGTGGAAAGCCTTATTATTTTCCGCAGCAGTCTGGATATGTATATTGAGTAAATAATAGCCCCATGTGTCATTAAGCAT
>DATMXU010000219.1:0-20665 GCA_035562355.1 Pseudoflavonifractor sp. | reverse complement strand
CTACAGGACCTCTTTGACAGGCTGCTACACTTTTTGAAACACCGTAAGAAGTTTCAAAAAGCGGTTTTCTTACACGTGAAAGGGAACCCTGACGGTTCCCTTTCACACTATCCCTCCCTCCGAGACTTTCGGCCTGAGGGTTTTTTGACAGTCTGACAAAATAGGCGCGGCCTGCGGCCGCGCCTATTTTGATACCTCCCTCGCTTACGTACAGCGCGGGCGGCTGCGGCGTCAGTAGCCGCAGGCTATGGTGTCCGTACCAGGCGCATGTCCTGGTACGGACCTATTTTTATTCTATTTTCGCCTGCGGCAAAAACTCTGCGAGGCTTATCCTACGCCGGCAAGATGCCTGTATAGGCGAGAAGACTATAGAGTCCCGCGGCGGCCTCGGCACGGGTGGTGGGGGCCGTGGGGGCGATGTCGGTCAGGCTCTCCCACAGGAGGCTGACGCCCTGGCCCAGGATATTGGTCTGGCTGCCTTCCAGGAGCCAGACGTTCTCCCGCGCCCAAGGCGCGAAGGGAGCCAGGACCTCCTGCTCCAGTACGCCGCTCTCGGGCGTGGCGCCCACGAAGTTCATACTCAGCCGCCGGGCACACCGGGCCAGGATGGTCATATACTGCTGGTGATCCACCGCGTCGTCGGGGCGGAAGAGTCCATCGCTTCCACCGGTGACCAGCCCGGCGGCGTACATGGCCTCCACCGCCGGCGCGTAGTACACGCTCGCGGGCACGTCGGCAAAGGTGCCGGTACGGTCGGAGGTATAGCGCAGGGCCTGAGCCAGCAGGGAACAGAGCTGGCCCCGGGTCAGAGTCTCGTCCGGCAGGAAGGAGCCGTCCCCCGGCCCGGCAACAATGCCATAGGTGCCGAGCGCCGATATCGGAGCGGCATAGGGGCTGTCCGCCGTGTCGGAGAACGCGCGGGAGACGTAGCCGGTCAGACCGTACTGCTCCGCCACTTCCCCGGCGGTAATCTGCCGCCAGCCGTCGGCGCCGCCGGTACCCAGCCAGAGGCGGGCGCTCTCCGGGATGGCCTCCAACAAGGCGGTGAAGGCGGGGAGGAAATCCTCGCTTGCCGAGGTGCTCAGATCCACATACCAGCGCCAGCCCATGTCAAAACGGAGCAGCCCCCGGGTGTCCCCCCTGGGATTAGAGGCCGAGAGGAGGTAGGCCACATCGGCGGCCAGGCCCGCGTCCACCAGCAGATGGGGGATGACGCCCACCCGGTCGTCGGTGGCCCCGTCGGGGGAGAAGACGCGGTAGGCCGTTACCTTGAGGGCGGAGCCGTCCTCAAAATAGTCGGGCTCCACGCTGTCGTCCAAAAGAATCTGGGCCACGCCCTTGCCGTAGGTCCGCTCTCCGATGATCAGCCCCGCCTGCCGGTCCCGTACGATGAAGGAGAACATCTCGGACGCGCTGGCGGTGTACGCGTCGGCGAGGACGATGACAGGGTCCAGCGTGAGGCTCCCCGTTTCATTCGCGTAGACACCGTAGCGCCCCTCGCCATCCATGAGATAGGCCAGGTCTCCGCTGCCCACAAAGGCGCCCACGGACTGGACCGAGGCCTCCACGTCCCCGCCGCCGTTGCCGCGCAGGTCCACGATCCAGCGGTCCGCCTGATTATCGTACTCCTCAATGCCGTCGGCAAAGTGGCCGTAGGTCTCGGGGCCAAAGGTAGTGCAGAGGATGTAGCCGATGTGGCCGTCCACCAGAGTGGATGAGGTGGCCTCTATGACGATCTTGGCCCGGGTGACGGTATAAGTAATGCTCTTCCCGCTCCGGGAGACCGTGACGCGCACCTGGGTGCCCTCCTCGCCAAAAATCCAGGAGCGGGCCGTCTCCAGCGGCGCACCGATGACGGACTCGCCGTCCACGGCGGTGATGAGGTCCCCGGTCTGGATCCCGGCCTTCTCGGCCCCCAGGCCGGGCAGCACGCCGGTGACCCGCAGGCCTCCCTCCTCCTCCTGCATGGTGACGCCGATCCCGTAGGTGACGGTATCCTTCATGCTGTCCATGAAAGCGGTATACGTCTCGGCGTCAAAATACTCGGTGTAGGGGTCCCCCAGGGCCGCTAGCATCTCCTCCACCGTGGTCTGATCCAGCACACGGGCGGGGATCGCGTCCACATAGTAGGTCTCCAGCAGCTCGTATGCCTGGTCGGCGGTCAGGGCCAGGGCGGGGGCGGTGAGCAGACTCAGGGTAAGCAAAAGGGCCAGAAACTTTCTCAGCGTTTTCATAGGGGCTACCCTCTGTTTCGTAAGATATTCCCATTGTAAACCAAACCGGCGGCAGGCACAAGGCCCGCCGCCGGTTTGTAATGATTTGTTACCCTATTTTAGCTAAAGAGGCTCTGGTGCTCCAATTTCACGTTATGGGCCACCAGGAGGTCGTCCACGCAGACGAAGGTGACTCCGCTCCGCGCCGTCACGGGGGCGGCCACGCTCATCGCCATGTCCCCTTCCAGAACCATGGTATCGCCACCGATGGTGAGGGAGTAGAGGCTCTTCCCGCCCTTTGTCACGACGACGGCGGTGGGATTCTTCGCGTCCCAGGCAACGGTGCAGCCCAGAGCCTCGGCCAGCTTACGCACGGGGAGCATGAGTTTCCCGTCCTGGACAAAGGGGACCTCCCCGCCGGTCAGAGACAGGGGTGCGCCGTTCACCGCGAGGCTGCCGGGCTGGGCGGAGATATGCCCGGCGTACTCATAGGGGAAGACCATGACCTTGGTGGGGCCCGCCTGGCCGGGGTAGGACAGGGCGACGATCTGATACCAGGAGAGGACCATGGCGCCGGGCTTGATGTCGGCCAGGGTGGGAGCCGCGCCGCCGCCGTAGGAGAGCAGCTCGGTCGCAGCATCCAGGTGAAGGATCATGGCGCCCGACACCAGAGCGGACACGCCGCCGCCCTCCCGTGCGGTCACATACTCGACCTGGGCATAGGTAGGCGCGCCGATGTCGGCGGGGACGTTGCAGATGATCAGCTCGGCCACCGACTGGGGCGGTATGCTGCGGGTCATGGCGGGGCTGACATAGGCGTAGAGGGTCTCCCCCTCCTTGAGGTCGGCAAAGGTCTTGGCCGTGCCGGTGACGGCGTCTATGATGGCGGTATCCTCGGAGACCTTCACCACAATCTTCTGATAGGGGTCCGTGTCGCTGCTGTTCTCGATATAGACGGACTTCTCACCCAGTTCCTTGACCGTACCCCAGACCCGGATGGAGGCGTTGTCGTTGCGGCGGTTCACCTCATAGACAGGTTTCTCGGCGTTTTCCCCCCCTTGTGGGCCAACCTCGACAGGATCGGCGGCCAGAGCGCTGCCGGTGAGGACGGCGACAGCCAGGGCCGCGGTGAGGACACGTTTCAATTTCATCGTTACCAGTCTCCTTTTGTGGGATTATACCATAAATAGACGGAGCAGCCTCACTAAAAGTTCCCTGCTTTTCAGGAAAATCTTACAGCTCCAGCCAGAGCGCTTTTCCCCTGGTGTTCAGGAGCCACAGGAGGACGGCGCCCCCCAAAACGGGCAGGACCGCACAGAAGAGCAGGGCGGGCAGCATTCCCATGGGCTCCTGGAGGAGCGACCACACAAAGCCCAGGGCGACCACCAGAATCATGGGCACGAAGGTGCCCAGCATGGCGGCCCCCGACTGTTTGACCACGATGGCGTCGTTTGGCGCGTCCAGCTTGGGCATGGAGAGGTTGACGAAGAGCCCGAAGAGGGCGCAAAAGAGGGCGAGAGCAGTGTTCACCAGGAAGAGCACGAGGCAATCCGCTATCCCCAGGGAGAACGCGCGGCTCAGGCAGAGGGAGGCGATCAGGAGGCAGGGCAGCTCCAGCAGGAGCTGAAAGCCCACCTTGACGGCGAAGATTTCCCCCGGGGAGACGGGGGCCTCCTTCAGGATCCAGAGCATCTTCCCCTCCAGGCTCACCGACGAGGCGGTGATGGCCGTCATGGACACCAGGAACGCGAGGGCCGCGCAGAGGAGAGGCGTCATGGGCAGCGCCGCGGCAAAGTCCCCCATCTGGCGGAGGTATTCCTCCACCTTGGCTTGGAACACCAGGGCGGCCACGCCTCCCACCACCATCAGCACCAGACCGAACCCCGCATTAAAAAAGTAGATGGGCGTGGAGAAGAACCGCCTGCTCTCTTTCATAAGCAGGGCGCGGCGCGCCCCAGCCGCCGAGAGGACGCCCAGCTTATAGTCGCTGCGGGAGCTCCTGGCCCCCAGGCTGGTGACGATGCGCCCATACCGCCCTGAGAAGAGCCAGACCACCAGCAAAAAGGGCAGGACACACAGGGCGGTAAAGAGGACGAGGGAGAGGAGGTTCCCGTCGCAGGTCGCCTCCATCAGCAAAACAAAGGGCAGTCCCCAGGCTGAAAAGCCGCTCTCGACACCCAGGGCGGCGGGGAGGGTGATGTTACTAATGGACAGGTTGAACCGGAAGAGGAAGATCAGCAGCAGGATAAAGGCTCCGGAGTAGAGGAGGTTGGAGACCAGGGGCCTGCGGCCGAACCGGCCCGAGAGCCAGGCCAGGACAAAGCCCACCAGCAGGTCAAGCGTTGTGGGCAGCAGGGCCAGAAAGACGGTGCACAGAAGCAGCAGCAGGAGAAAGCCCGCGCCCCCGCCCCCGCCGTGGGCCAGGTAGGCCACTCCCGCGGGGATCATCACGAAGACGGAGAAGAGCAGGTTCTCCAAATAGAGGGCCAGCGTGCGGCTGAGGAGGAGGGTGAATGCCGAGACGGGAAGGGAGAGCACGAAATCGTTGTCCCGCCCGCCGAAGATCACCCCTTGGGCGGCGAAGACGGTGAACACGAGGCCCATGCCCACCACCATGACCGGCATCATGAGAACGACCAGCCGCACCATGCCCAAGGGCGCGAGCTGAGAGGCCAGGAGAAAACTGTACGTCCCCGAGAGGTAAAGTCCTATAAAGGCCAGAAAGGCCGCCGCCCCCACACCGGAGATGGCCTTTTTCTTCCCGCCGAAACGGAAGGAGCTGAGCATGGCCTTCAGGTTGAGCACCAGCAATGCCTTGAACTTGCGCATCAGCCCCGCTCCCCTTCCAGCTCCAGAAAGACCTGCTCCAGGCTGGAATCGCCCACCAGCTCTGCGGTCCTGCCCTGGCGCACCAGCTTTCCGTCCCTGATGATGGCGATCCTGTCGCACAGCTTTTCGGCCACCTCCAGCACGTGGGTGGAAAAAAAGACCGCCCCGCCCCGGTCGCAGACCTCCCGCAGGTAACCCTTGAGGAGGTGGGAGGCCACCGGGTCCAGGCCTACAAAGGGCTCGTCCAGAATGAGGAAACGGGGCTCCCGGATGAGGGCCGAGATGAGGGCCAGCTTCTGTTTCATGCCGTGGGAGTAGCTTCCGATGGGGCTGCCCAGGTTGCCGGTAAACTCGAAGGCATCGCCGTACTTCTCAATACGCGCGCGCCGGTCGGCCTGGGAGAGGTCATAGAGGTCGGCAATGAGGGTGAGATACTGAATGCCGGTGAGAAAGTCGTAGAGGTCGGGGTTATCTGGCAGAAAGGCGGTGACCCGTTTCGCGGCGGTGGAGTCGGTGCGGATATCGTGTCCGTCGATGGTGATGGTCCCCTCAGTGAAGTCCAGGACCCCAGCCACCGCCCGGAGGGTGGTGGTCTTGCCAGCGCCATTGTGCCCGATGAAACCGAAAATCTCCCCCGGTGCCACGGTGAGGGTCAGGTCGTCCACCGCCCGTTTCCCGCCGGGGTAGGTCTTGGAATAGTGTTGGATATTTAGCATAATGCTCTTCCTTTCTCATTCCCCTTCAGGGTGTTTTTGGCGATACCACAAATAGGACATGACGGTAGGGGCGATTACCACCGCGGCCACTCCTGCGAGCAGAATGGCAAACATGGCCTCCTCCGGCAAAAGCAGCCCCGCGGGGAGGAGGGCGAGCCCCAGGGCGAAGAATATCCACCCGCTGAGGCGCTGGGTGCGGTTCCATACGTCGGGATCGGACAAGCTCCAGGGCGTACGGGTCCCGGCGAAGAAATTGCTTTTGAATTTGGGCATGACGTTGCCCAGCACCGCAAAGAGCAGCCCCACGCCGCAGGTGACCACCCGGGACACCGAGAGCTCACCGGGGTGCAGCGCCTCGAACACGGTGACGGCATAGAGCGCGTCCAGCAGGAGAACAACGGAGAGAAGCGTCACGTCATAGTATTTTCCAAACCTCTTGTAGTTTTCCCTCCGGGGGTCTACCTTGGGCAGGAGGCGCATGGCCGCGGTCACCGCCAGCCCCATGAGGGAGAGGAGCCACAGGGCGCTCTTGGGTCCGTACTCCACCGTGCCGCCCAGATCCCAGTGGATGGGTACCCGGGCGGGGAGGCTGCCGTACAGCGCCGCCGTGGCCGCTATGGGGGCTGCCGCCAGGAGCCAGAGCGCGGCGTTTCTAAGTATGCCCTTCTTCATCTCCGTCCCCTCCCTTCAGCGACGCAACCCAGCCCACGAGCTCGTCCAGCACCGACATATTCAGCTCGTAGTAGATGTATTTCCCCCGCTTGTCCTGGTCCACCAGGCCCGCCTCCCGCAGGACGGCCAGGTGGTGAGAGATGGTGGCCGCCGTCATGTCGAATTGGCTGCTGATCTCCCCCGCCGTGCGCCCGCCCGTCTTCAAAATGTCCAGGATACGCCTCCGGGTGGGGTCGGACAGGGCCTTAAAGGTCTCCTGAAACCCCATGCGCACCCCCCTCTTCCAATCTATCATTTAGATAAGTTTCTAAGCGTAGGATACGCTAAGCCATAGAAAAAGTCAAGGGCAATCAGTCCAATGTCTGATCGCCCTTAGCTTTTCTTTTTATGCGTTTTTAATGGTCTATGACAGGAATGGGGGTGCGGTCGACCTCGTTCAGGTTCTTGAGGTAGTGTTTTGTCTCCTTCGCCACCAGGTCGGACAGCATGAGCACAGCCACCAGATTGGGGATGGCCATGAGGGCGTTTAAGATATCGGCGATGTACCACATGAGATCGAGGGAGAGCACCGGGGCCGCCACTGCCACCGCCACGTAGAGCAGCTTATAGGGTAAAATGGCCTTCTTGCCCAGCAGGTACTCGGCGCACCGCTCCCCATAGTAGCTCCAGCCCAATACGGTGGCGTAGGCGAAGGTGATGATGCCCACCACCAGGATAATCGGGCCGACGACAGGGATCTGGCGGAAGGCCATGGTGGTCATCTGCCCGCCGTTGGCGATGTCGGCCATATTGACGCCGGGGTTCTTCATGATGGTGGAGACCAGAACGAGGCCCGTGATCGCGCAGGAGACCACCGTGTCCCAGAAGGTGCCGGTGGAGGAGACCAGCGCCTGGCGCACGCTGTTGCGCGTCCGGGCGGCGGAGGCCACGAGGGGCGCCGAGCCCATGCCCGACTCGTTGGAGAAGAGGCCCCGCGCCACGCCAAAGCGGGCCGCAGACATAATGCCCTGCCCCACCAGGCCGCCCGCCACCGCGCCGGGGGCAAAGGCCAGCCTGACGATGGCTGAGAGGGCGGGGAGAAGATAGTCCCCGTTGATGTACAGGATGAAGATGCAGCCCAGGGTGTAAAAAACCGCCATAAAGGGCACCAGGCGCTCGCACACCTTGGCGATGGACTGGATACCGCCCAGGATGACGGCGGCAGTGGCCGCCCCCAGGACCAAGCCAATGGCGAGGCGGGGGATGTGCAGGGCGGGCAGGTTGTTCTCAATGACCTCGGCGATGGCGTTGATCTGGGTGCCGTTGCCGATGCCGAAGGAGGCCAGGGCGGCCAGGAAGGCGAAGACAACGCCCAGCCACTTCATGTTGAGGCCCCGCTCCAGGGCGTACATGGCCCCGCCCAGCATCCGCCCGTCCTTGGTCCTCACCCGGTACTTCACGGCAATCAGGCTCTCCGCATACTTGGTGGCAATGCCGAACACCCCGGTGAGCCAGCACCACAGCACCGCGCCGGGGCCGCCCAGGTAGACGGCGGTGCCCACACCCACGATGTTGCCCGTGCCGATGGTGGAGGCCAAAGCCGTAGCCAGGGACTGGAACTGGCTCACGTCACCCGGCGCGCCCGTATCCCGGGACACCGAGAGACGGATGCCCGTGAGGGTCTTGCGCTGGATAAAGCCGGTGCGGAAGGTCAGAAAAATATGGGTGCCGAAGAGCAGGACGATCATCGGCACGCCCCAGACAAATTCGTCGATGACCGTGATGATTTGCGTGAATGTCTCCATGCGCGCTCCTCCCAAATAGTCCTGCCCGCACAGTCGGGCCCTCTTTTCCTCCCTGCCCTATAGGGCAAATCCTACTTCTGGTTCTGCTCCATCCACTTTTTGAGCTGCTCGGCCATGGCGGAGGAGCCCTTCTCCTCCTTCTGGCTCTCCAGGAATCGCTGGACATCCCGCTTGCCGGCGGAGCCGGTCTCCCGCTTGGCCTTGAAGTCGGACAGCTTTTCCCGGTAGCCGCAGACGCAGGCAAACATCTGTTTCTCCCCCTCGCCCCGCAGCTCCATCTTCTTGTGGCAGTTGGGGCAGCGGGCGTTGGTGGTCTGGGTGACGCTGCGGCGGTAGCCGCACTCCCGGTCGGGGCAGACCAGCATTTTGCCCCGTTTGCCCTGGACGTTCAGTAAAAATTCCCCGCAGTCGGGGCACTTCTCCCGGCTGACGTTGTCGTGCTTATAGGTGGCGTCGCTCTGCTTGACCTCGCCCACCAGCCGGGCGGCGAAGGAGCGCATCTCCCCCACAAAGGCGGTCTCCTTCTCCCTCCCATGGGCGATGTCCCCCAGGCGCTTTTCCCACCGGGCGGTCAGCTCGGCGCTGCGCAGCTCGGCCGGGGCAAGGCCCACCACCTGTGTCCCCTTGGAGGTGGGGACCAGCTCCTTCCCCCGCCGCTCGATGTAAAAGGCGGAGAAGAGCTTTTCGATGATATCGGCCCGGGTGGCCGGGGTGCCCAGGCCGCCGGTCTCCTCCAATATGCGTCCCTGCTCCCGGTCCTTCACCTGGGTCTGGGGGTGCTCCATGGCGGTGAGGAGGGTGGCCTCGGTATAGCGCTTGGGGGGCGCGGTGTGGCCCATGTTGGCCCTGGTGCTCAATATCTCCACCCGGTCCCCCTGCCTGAGCGGCGGCAGGGCCTGGGCCCGCTCGTCGGCGTCGTCGTCCTCCTCGTCGTCCAGGGAGAAGGTGCGGTCATAGGCCGCGCGCCAGCCGGGGTTCTTCATGGTCTTGCCCTTGGCGGTGAAGGTCTCCCCATCCACGGTGAGGGTGAGACGGACCTCCTCATACTCGCAGGGGGGCAACAGCACCGCCAGAAAGCGGCGGGCCACCAGGTCGTAGATGTTCCGCTCCGGGCCGGAGAGCCGCCACAGGTCGGGCTGCTCCTCGGTGGGGATGATGGCATGGTGGTCGGTCACCTTGGCGTTGTTTACCAGAAACCGGGTGGAGAGGGGCCTGTTGCGTAAAATCTGCCGCGCCAGGTCCTTGTACTCCTCCACAGCCATGGCGGAGAGCCGCTCTGGGAGAGTGGCCGCCACGTCGTCGGTGAGGTAGCGGGAGTCGGTGCGGGGATAGGTGAGCAGCTTGTGGACCTCGTAGAGGGACTGCATAAGGGACAGGGTCTCCTTGGCGGAGTAAGCGTACTTCTTATTGGCGTCCCGCTGCAGCTCGGTCAGGTCGTAGGCCGCCGGGGGCGGCACCTGCTTATAGGCTTTCTTCACCTCGGTGAGGACTGCGGTCTTTCCGTTCAGGCGGGCGGCCAGCGCCTCGGCCCTGGCCTTGTCAAAGGTCCTCCCCTGCCCGGCCTTATCCTTCCAGCCCGCGGTAAAGCCGGGGGTCTTGACCGAGACGGTGTAGTACTCCTTGGGGACAAAATGGCGGATCTCCTCCTCCCGGTCCACAATGAGGGCCAAGGTGGGGGTCTGAACCCGCCCGGCGGAGAGCTGGGCCCCGTGCTTGCAGGTGAGGGCCCGGGTGACGTTGAGCCCCACCAGCCAGTCGGCCTCACTCCGGGCCCGGGCCGAGTAGAAGAGATTGTCGTACTCCCTGGCGGGGCGGAGGGCGCGAAAGCCCTCCTTAATGGCCTTGTCGGTCTGGGAGGAGATCCACAGCCGCTTGGCGGGCTTGGTCCAGTTCGCCTTCTCCATGATCCAGCGGGCCACCAGCTCGCCCTCCCGGCCCGAGTCGGTGGCGATCACCAGCTCGCCCACGTCACCCCGCCGCATCAGGGCCTGGACGGCGCGGAACTGCCGCGCCGTCTCCTTGATGACGGCGGTCTTCATCTTCTGCGGCAGCATGGGCAGCGTGAGCATATCCCACTTCTCCCAGGTCTTGTCATAGCTCTCGGGCGCGGCCAGCTCCACCAGATGGCCCAGAGCCCAGGTGACGATGTAGCCCTCCCCCTCCAGGCAGCCGTCGCCGCCCCGCTTGCAGCCCAGAACACGGGCCAGCTCCCGGCCCACCGACGGTTTTTCCGCCAATACCAATGTTTTCGCCATAGCTACGACTCCTTGTACTTTTTCATTATAGTTGGCATGATGGTAAAGTATACTGAATTTACGCAGAAAAGGCAAATGTACAATCATAACGGGCCTGTCCCGCGCAAAAGGCGGAGCAGGCCCGTTGGGGGTTTTTGCTTACGGCTCGGTCACCAGATGCACCAGCACCTCCACCATCTTCTCCAGGCTGCGCACCGGGATATACTCGTTGCGGCCGTGGAAGTTGGCTCCACCGGTAGAGAGGTTGGGGCACGGGAGGCCCATGTAGCTCAGGCGCGCGCCGTCGGTGCCGCCCCGGATCGGGGTCACGATGGGCTCCACCCCAGCCTTTTTCATGGCGGCCTTCGCCCGGTGAATGAGGTACATATGCGGCTCGACCTTTTCCTTCATATTGTAGTAGGAGTCCTTGACGGCCACCTCCACCGTCAGGGCGCCGTACTTCTTGTTGAGGAAGTCGGCGCAGCGCTTGAGGTAGGCCTTCTTCCCCTCGAACCTCTCCCTGTCGTGGTCGCGGATGAGAAGGTGGAGGGTGGCCTCGCTCTCGTTCCCCTCCATGCGGTGGAGGTGGTAAAAGCCCTCGTACCCCTCGGTGTGGCGGGGTGTCTCCGCGGGCGGCAGGAGAGCGGCGAACTCCAAGGCGATGAGGAGGGCGTTCTTCATCTTGCCCTTGGCGGAGCCGGGGTGGATGTTCACGCCATGGATGTACACTCCGGCGTTGGCGGCGTTGAAGTTCTCGTACTCGATCTCCCCCAGCTCACCGCCGTCCACCGTAAAGGCCACCGCCGCGCCGAAACCCTCCACATCAAAGTGGTCGGCGCCCCGGCCCACCTCCTCGTCAGGGGTGATGCCTACGGCGATACGCCCGTGGCGGATCTCCGGGTGGGCGGCCAGATACTCCATGGCGGTGAGAATCTCGGCCACCCCCGCCTTGTCGTCGGCCCCCAGGAGGGTGGTGCCATCGGTGACGACGAGCTGCTGGCCCTTATATTTGGCGAGGCTCTCAAACTCGGCGGCCTTCATGGCGATGTTCTTCTCGGCGTTGAGCGGGATATCACCCCCCTGGTAGTCCACCACCCGGGGCTTCACCTCCGCTCCGGAGAGGTCGGGGGAGGTGTCCATGTGGGCGATGAGACCGATGCAGGGCACCCCCTCGCACCCGGCGCTGGCCGGGAGCCAGGCGTACACATAGCCCTTATCGTCCATGTGGGCGTTCTGCAGGCCGATCTGGCTCAGCTCGGCCGCCAGGGCCGCGCCCAGGACCTTCTGTTTCCCGGTGGAGGGGACGGTCTCGCTCTCACTGTCAGACTGGGTATCAAAGGAGACATAGCGCAAAAAACGTTCCAATACGTCCATACTGCTTTTCCTTTCCGCCCCCGTCAGAATGTATTGACGGCGGGAGCCTTCACGGGGTAAACTGGTAACAGAGGTATTTTAGCACAAAAGGAGTGGTATTTCTATGGCTGATTATCGGGAATTTATATTTCCCTCGTCGGACGGGGAGCACCAGGTCCACGCCGTGGAGTGGCTGCCCGAGGGAGCCGCCCCAAAGGCGGTGCTTCAGCTTGTGCACGGTATATCGGAGTACATCCTGCGGTATGACGACTTTGCCCGGTTCCTGGCGGGCCACGGCGTCGCCGTGGTGGGGAGCGACCACCTGGGCCATGGCGGCACCGCCCGCGGCAGGGAGGAGTATGGTTTCCTCGCTCAGAAGAACGGGTGGGACTATCTGGCCCGGGACGTACACACCCTGCGGGAGCTGACGGGAGAGAGATACCCGGGCCTCCCCTACTTCCTTATGGGGCACTCCATGGGCTCCTTCGTGGCCCGGACCTACCTCATCCGCTGGCCGGGCACTTTGTCTGGCTGCATCCTCTCGGGCACGGGGCAGGAGCCCCCTGCGCTGGTTGCGGCGGGGAAGGGCATCGCGTCCCTCCTCTGCCGTATAAAGGGGCCTCGCAGCCGCAGCAAGCTGGTGACGAACCTGTCCACCGGGGCCTACAACAAGAAGTTTGCTCCCACCCGCACCGGCGCGGACTGGATCTCCCGGGACACGGTGGTGGTGGACGCCTACGTGGCCGACCCAATGTGCCGTTTCGCCCCCACGGTGGGGATGTTCCGGGATATGATGGGCGCCCTCCAATTCATCGCAGACAAGGGGAACCTGGCGGCGATGGATCCGGACACTCCGGTCTACCTCTTCTCCGGCGGGCAGGATCCGGTGGGCGGCATGGGCAGCGGCGTGCGGAAGGTCTTCGGTTTCTTCCAGAGCGCGGGGGTGAAGGACCTGTCCATGAAACTCTACCCCGACGGGCGGCACGAAATGCTCAACGAGCTGGAGCGGGACCAGGTGTACCGGGACGTGCTGGCATGGCTGGAAACGCATATTCAGCACGCAGGGTGAACTCATTTTTTGCAGGTACACATGAAATGCGGCAATCAGCTTCGCGCATAGAGCATAGCAATGTGTAAAAATATGTGCCGGGCAGATGAAATCTGTTTACATTCTATCTGATCTCCAAAAGGAAGAAGTGCATATGAAAGTCGTCATGATACACGGGCAAAATCATAAGGGCAGCACCTACCACATTGGGAGATTACTTGCGGATAAGCTGGACATGGAAAGCACGGAGTTTTTTCTGCCGCGCGACCTAAATCATTTCTGCCTTGGCTGCTATTCCTGCATCGAGGATGAAACAAGATGTCCCTTCTGGAGCGAAAAGAAGATCATTTTGGACGCGATGGAACAGGCGGATTTATTTATCTTTACCTCACCCAATTACTGCCTTGCTCCTTCAGGTCCCATGAAATCATTTCTTGATCTGATGTTCGACTGCTGGATGGTGCATCGCCCAAAAAAGTGGATGTTCTCGAAACGTGCGGTAATTATCTCCACCTCGGCGGGAGCACCAAGCGGCGGCGTCATCAAAATCATTCAAAATTCTCTGTCTGGCTGGGGTGTTCCGTATATAAAGGCCTATGGCATCGCATTACAGGCAATGAACTGGGGCATGGTGAAGGATGAGAAGAAAGTTAAAATTGAAAATGACATGACCAAACTGGCGAAAAAGCTGTGTCGGGATCAAAAGCCGCATGTTGGGCTCAAAACGAGGGCCATGTTCCGCGTGATGAGCTTGATGCACTCCGCCGGATGGGATTCCTCCCCGGTGGAAAAGCAGTATTGGGAGGAAAACGGCTGGACATCCGGCAAGCGTCCATGGAACGCTTAAAAGGCGTCTTGTCGCCGGAATCAAATTAGCAATTTACCAGGCATAGCTCTGCAAGGTGCGTCCCGATGGGGGCGCACCTTGTTTTCTGCTCCGTATTTGTCGTGCCCGGGGTTCCTCCGGGCATCAGGACGGCGGGGGCGCTCCTTTTTGCACACCGAAACGTCTGAAAAGCCCGGCAGGTTTGTATATTATTTTGATCGCATTTGGTTGACTTTCCCGGCTATCTCTGCTAACATTCAATCATAAACAATCATATTCAATCGAAACGGGGAATCCCACCATGCTGACCCAGGAGCGCTATCAGATGATCTTGAGCCTGCTCAACCGCAGGCGGGCCGTCACCGTGGCCGAGCTGACCCAGGAGTTGGGCGCCTCGGAGGCGACGGTACGCCGGGACCTGAACACCCTGCGGGAGATGGGTAAGCTCAACAAGGTCCATGGCGGCGCAACCGCCCTCTCCGCCAGTTTCCTCACCTACGACGAGGATATGGCTGTCAAATCGGTTCGCAATACCGAGGCAAAGGCTCTGCTGGGTCAGTACGCCGCCACCCTCATCCAGGACGACGACTTTGTCTACATCGACGCGGGCACCACCACCGAGCACCTGGTGGACGCCCTGGGGGAGAGCCGGGCCACCTTCGTCACCAACGGGTTCAGCCACGCCCAACGCCTGGCCCGCAAGGGGCTCAAGTCCTACATCCTGGGCGGGCAGTTCAAAGCCTCCACCGAGGCGGTGGTGGGCGCGGTGGCCTCCGGGAACCTGCGCCGCTACAATTTTACCAAGTGTTTTATCGGAGTCAACGGCATCTCTCAGGAGGCGGGATTCACCTCGCCCGACGCGGAGGAGGCCATGCTGAAATCTGAGGCCGTGGCCCGGTCCTATATGATCTATGTCCTGGCCGACCGCAGCAAGTTCGATGTGGTGGCCTCGGTCTCCTTTGCCGAGCTGGGCAAGGCCTGCATCATCACCGACACGCTGCCCGACGAGAGTTACCGCTCCTTCACCGTTATCCGGGAGGTCTCAAAAAAGAGTTGACCCGAGGCGCGGGCCTCTTTCACATCCTTTATTTCATCATAGAAAGGACGAGTTTATTATGCGTATCACCGATCTGCTCAACGAGGACGGCATCCTCCTCAGCGCCTCCGTCGCCAACAAGGAAGAGGCCATCAATATGCTTATCTCCGGGCCCCATCGGTTCGGCGTCCTGGCCGACGCGGCCGTCTGCCACGCCGACGTGCTGGTGCGGGAGAGTCAGGGTACTACTGCTCTCCCCGGCGGCATCGCCATCCCCCACGCAAAGAGCCGGGGTGTGTCCAGCTTGGGCGTCAACGTGCTCACCGTCCCCGGCGGCGTGGACTTCGGCGCGCCGGACGGTGGTAAGTCCCGCCTCGTCTTCCTGCTGGTGGGTCCCGAGCACAACCCCAGCGGCTACCTGGAAATGCTCTCGTCTTTGCTCGGACTCTTTGCAAAGAACGGCGCGCTGGTGGACCGTCTGGTGGCCACCAAGACCTCGGGCGAGTTCCTGGCCATCCTGCGGGAGGCCGAGGGCCAGTAAAGTCCTCTTACATATTTCATAGAAAAACGGAGGACCTCCCCATGGTCAGCGAAATCCTTACCGTCACCAACAGAGCCGGATTCCACATGCGCCTCGCCGGAGCCTTCGTCTCCGCCATGAACGACTTCCCCTGCGCCGTTACCCTCCTCCACAAGGGGCGGGAGATCGACGGGAAGAGCATCATGAGCGTCATGGCCGCCTGTATGCAGCAGGGCGCGGAGATTGAGATCCAATGCGCCGGGCCAGATGAGGACGCCGCCCTCAAGATCGCCGTCGCGCTCATCCGCTCCGGCGGCGAGAGCGAAAACGAATAGTCAGGACAGTAAAATGCCGGGTCCCTCAGACAAGGGACCCGGCATTTTTATACCCATTGCGGCGGCGTCCATAATGCGCTATACTGGTATATATATCTTTGCTGATAAAAGGGGTTTTTCTGATGAAAATAGCGGTTATTGGCACCAACGTCATCAGCGACACGTTCCTGTCCGCCGCCCTGCTCCACCCGGAGTTCACGCTGGGCGCGGTCTGCGGCAGCAGTCTTCCCAAGGCGGAGGCCTTTGCCCAGAAGTACGGCGGCGTCCCCGCCGTGGACAACTACCGCAAGCTGGCCTCCATTCCCGGTCTGGAGGGGGTCTATGTCGCCGCGCCCAACGACCTCCACTGTGCCGTCACCGTAGACCTCCTCCGTGCCGGCCTGCCGGTGCTCTGCGAAAAACCTCTGGCCCCCACCCTGGCCCAGGCGGAAAAGATGGCCGCGGCCTCCGCCTCCAGCGGCACGCTGCTGCTGGAGGGGATCATGCCCCTCTACCTGCCCAACTTCTTTGCCATCCGGGAGCATCTGGGCGAGCTGGGGCAGATCCGTAAGGCCACGCTGAGCTACTGCCAGTACTCCCGCCGGTACGACAACTACCGCTCGGGCATCGTGGAGAATGCCTTTAAGCCCGAGAAGATGGGCGGCTCCCTCATGGACATCGGCATCTACCCGCTCTACCAGGCCATCGCCCTCTTCGGTCCCCCCCGGCGGGTACAGTCCAGCGCCACCCTGCTGGGGACCGGGGTGGACGGCTCGGGCGCGGTTCTCCTCACCTATCCCGAGAAGGAGGTGGTGATCCTCCACTCCAAGATCACGGTCTCCTCTACCCCCAATGAGATACAGGGAGAGGACGGCAGCATCTTCTACTCCGGCGGCGCGGTTCCCCTGGAGGTCGAGCTGCGCACCCGCCAGGGCGAGGCGCACAGCCTGACGCGGGAGCAGCGCCCCGAGCGCATGTGGTACGAGCTGGACGAGTTCATCCGCTGCGCCGCTGCGGGGGAGCTGCAATCCCCCCTGGTTCCCCACGCGCTGATGCTGGAAGTCTATCGCGTCACCCAGGAGATCCGCCGCCAGACCGGCGTGGTCTACCTCGGCGAGGACTGACCCACATGACACACCCTCAAAAAAACAGGGAGGACGGCTTTTGCCGTCCTCCCTGTTTTTTTGAGGGTCAAGGTGCAAGTCCCGCCTCCCACCCGGCGGGAAGAGTGGCCGCGGCATAACTCTGCCCCAATTGGCGGCTCTGCGCCGTGGGGGCCGTCACTGTGAAGATCCGGTGGGGGTACTCTTCCGCGAGGACCCGTCTCGCCTCGGCCAGGAGGATATCTCCGCCGGTACCGCCCGCCACACCGCCCATAATGAGGGCATGGCGGACATCGTAAAACCTGTCATAGAGTGCCAAGGCGTGGCCCAGATAGATTCCAAGGTCCCGGTAGACGGCCGCAGCCCGCCCGTCACCCGCGTCCATATGCCGGCGCAGGGAGGTAAACCGATCGGCGGGACTGTCTCCGCTCAGCTCCAGCCCGGCCTGTTCGGCCAGCCTGACAGCTCCATCCTGGCTCAGATACTTCACGCCGCAGCCCGCGTCGCCGCTCCATTCGTCCCGGGCGGCATCCTCCTGTACGTCCACAGGGGCAAAAGCCACCTCGTTGAAATAGCCGGTCAGGTTCCCGTTTGCGTCTACATAGCCCCCGGCCTGGCTGGTACCCAGGGAGATGCCCAGAACTCCGCCCTCCTCCAGGCTCATAGCACCGCTGAGTGCGGCTACGTCCCCGTCGTTGGCGACGGCATAGGGAATCCCCTCCCCCAACGCGGCCACGGCGGTGCGGTAGATGTCCTTGACATGCCGGTCGAAGTCCTCCTGGCCCACGGCGAGGAAGAGGCTTGCCACCATACAGCGGTCAGCCACGAAGACCCCGGCGGAGGATATCCCCACCGCATCCACCCCCGGCAGGTGGTCAGCCGCGGCGCGGAGCACCGCGGTCAAGTGCTCCAGGTGATACGCCGGGTCGGAGTGCTCCTTGGGGCGCCAGGGGTAGCTCTGCGAGAACACGCTCACGCCGTCCGCCACGGCGGAGACCTTCAGGTTGCTGGCCCCCGCATCCAGCCCGATGCGGCAGCCAGCCCTATGCCGCCCGATGGGCGCGGGGCTCTCCCGCGGAGCGGGCCGCTCGGCATAGGGGCGGCACTCCACGGTAAATGGGCGCTCATACACCCGCTCCATGAAATCCCGGTCGAACGCCCGGCTGCCGTCGGCGGAGTAGGCGGCGCGGAGGTATTCCCCTGCCGGGCCGCTGCCGCAGGCGATAAGTTTCCACCCGCCCCGGAGCCATAGGAGGGCCTTGGCAAGGCGGTCCACATAGAGGCGGTCGGCCTCGTCCAGCGCCCCGGAGGTACGCAGGGCGGTATCGTATACCGAGACAAGCCCCCCTTCCCGCTCCACCGCCAGGGCGAAGGGAAAAGACGCGTCTCCGGCATAGGCCTCAAAAAAGGCCTCCAGGGGGACGAAACCCGGGTCCAGCGCCGGGATGTTTTTGACATGAAGCTCCAGTCCGAGAAATTTCATGGCGGGTCCTCCCGTTTGTTGATGTCCCTATTCTACCATAAAGCGGGCAGAAACCTATGCCTATTCCTGCGCTTTTTGGCGCATTTTTGCCGGTTTGAACGCGCTTGGCGAGCCCGACGTAGGATTTCCCATTTTCAAATGGATGAGACATCAAAAGCCACCCATTGAAAAAGCGGAATTCTCTACTTGAGAATTCCGCTTTCGTCTGGGGATGAAACTGCCTTAGCCTGTTGAAAAGGCGTTTCGCCAGGTGATAGGAGCCGGGTACCCCCGGCTCTTATCACCTGACTGTGACGGTAAATTCCTCCCGGCGCGCCATCTCCCCGATGACGGCCGCGCTGACTCCCGCCTCCGCCAGGCGGCGAAGAAGTGCGCCGCTCCGGGCCGCCGGGATGGCGATGACTAGGCCTCCGGCGGTCTGGGGGTCGTAGAGGAGGTCGGCCAGAGCCAGGGGGACGCCCTCGTCCACCCGGGCCTTGCCCAAGAGATAGTCCCGGTTGCGGTAGGCCCCGGCGGGGATGATCCCCTCCTGCGCCAGCTCCAGCGCCCCCGCAGCCACCGGCACCGCCGAGGCGGTGAGCCGAGCCGTCAGGCCCGCGCCCCGGGCCATCTCCTCCACGTGGCCCAGAAGGCCAAACCCGGTCACGTCTGTGCAGGCGGTGGGGCGCAGGGGGAGCATGGCTTCGCAGGCGGCATTGTTGAGGGTCGCCATCAGGTCTACCACAGCCCGGTAGGCGTACTCATCCAGGAGCCCTGCCTTGGCCGCGGTGGTGAGGACGCCGGAGCCCAGGGGCTTTGTGAGAACGAGCAGGTCCCCCTCACCCGCGCCGCCGTTGGTGAGGATGGTGGAGGGATGGGCAAAGCCGGTGACGCAAAGGCCGTATTTTGGCTCCCGGTCCTCAATACTGTGGCCCCCGGCGATGACGGCTCCCGCCTCCCGTACCTTCTCCGCGCCCCCGGCTAAAATCTCTCTTACCGCGTCCAGCGGCAGGCAAGAGGGGAAACAGAGCAGATTCATGGCAAGGCGGGGACTGCCCCCCATAGCATACACGTCGGAGAGGGCGTTGCTGGCCGCGACGCGGCCAAAATCGCGGGGATCGTCCACCATAGGCGGGAAAAAGTCTACCGTCTGGATCATTGCCGTGTCGCTGTCGATCTGGTAGACAGCGGCGTCGTCGCTGGCGTCAAAGCCCACCAAGAGATGCTCGTCGGAGCTCTTTGGCAGGTCCGCCAGCAGATTACTCAGGACGCCCGGTCCTATTTTGGCCCCTCAACCGCCCGCGGCGGTCATCTGAGTCAGGCGTATGCGCTGATCCGCCATGGTATGCTCCCCCCTTTCCTGTTTCATTGCTTTATCTTACCGCATCGAGCGACAGTTGGCAAGGGGGAGTGGGACATAGAATTGATCCCAAACAAGAGGGTCAAGGGCGCACCCCGAGTTTGGGGTTTGCATACTCTATATTAGGAAATATCCCGGAATACTTCTATCGGAGGGTTTGATATGACGCAGCATAAGGTCTGCTATTTTCTGGGGGCTAATTCCCCCAACGGTTTCTATTCACTCTACGACCAGCTGATCGACCCCGCGGCGGCGGAGGACATTTTCATTCTCAAGGGCGGCCCCGGCTGCGGCAAATCCTCCCTGGTACGCAAGGTAGGCGAGGCGCTGGAGCAAAAGGGCATCCCGGTGGAATACATACAGTGCTCCGGCGATCCCGACTCCCTGGATGGTCTCCTGGTCCCCGCGCTCGATGTCGCCATTGTGGATGGTACCGCGCCCCATGGGTGGGGAACAAAAGCCCACGGGCGGCGTCCACATAGTGATCACCCAGGGACGGCCGCTTTCTATTTCACGCCAGCGCCGACAGGAACATGTCGTTGAGCGGTCCCCACTCCCTCTGTTTCTCACGCGGCAGCGCCTCGATCTTCGTGCGCAGCGCGACCAGATTCTCCTCGATAAAGACGTTTAATACATCGACGCGCGGAACCTCGCCGACCTCCGGCGCAGACATCTTGCATCTGAGCAGCTCCTCCACCACAGGGCGGAGCGGCCGGTCCAGCTGGGTCTCCACCAACTCGGCAAAGCGCATGGGGGGCGGAGTTCCCCGCTCCAGGATCCAACGGCAGGCCAGGAGGGGGCGGAGGACATAGAAGTACTTCTTCGCCCTCACCCGCTCGCCCTTCAGGCATCCCCGGTAGTTGCCCTCGGCGGTACTCAAGTAGTGCCACAGCCCTGACTTGGCGGCAAAATAGGTCCAGATCGTAGGCAGGCAGGCCTGAAATTGCTCCGTGGCCTTATAGACGATGGGCGACTGGCTCCACTCAAAGAGTGTGGGGTTGGAGGCGTGGAGCAGACGCAGTGTCTTATCCAAATCCCAGCCGCTGATGTCCAGCACCTCGTCTATGGGATACTCGACCACGTCCCGCCTCTTGTCCAGCCGCAGATAGTCCTCCCGGGGCCGCACATAGATAAAGCGCACGTCATAGTCGCTGTCAGGCGAGGGAAAGCCCCAGGCCCGACTGCCCGACTCCAC
>DATMXU010000218.1:0-13682 GCA_035562355.1 Pseudoflavonifractor sp. | reverse complement strand
AATTTTATGCATAGAAAGGGGATGCAGCCTTGAATTCTCCGGCTGATATCTGGGCAAAAATCCTTTCCCTCATGGAGAATGATATGACGGCCACCACCATCAACACCTGGTTTGACGACGCGGTGGCCGTGGCTTTGGAGGAGGACCGTTTTGTCCTCCACACCCCCACCAACTTCAAGCGGGACATCATCGTCTCCCGCTATGTTCCCGCTATTCAGAAGGCTCTGCACGAGCTCTTCTCCGCCGAATTTCAGGTGCTGGTGCTGGGCGAGGGGGAGCTGGAGCAGTTTTCGGCCAAGGCCCCCGATACCTCCTTTATGCCGGGGACCGAGGAGTACACCTTCGACCGGTTCGTGGTGGGCTCGTCCAACAAGTTTGCCCACGCGGCGGCCCTCTCGGTTGCCGAACGGCCGGGCAAAACCTATAACCCCCTCTTTATCTATGGGCAGTCCGGACTGGGAAAAACCCATCTGCTCTACGCCATCGCCCACTCCATCCACCAGACCCATCCCCGGTTCAACGTGGTCTACATCAAGGGGGACAGTTTTACCAACGAGCTGGTACAGGCCATCCAGACCGGGCGGAACCAGGAGTTTCGGGAAAAGTACCGCTCGGCCAATATCCTGCTGATGGACGACGTACAGTTCATTGCCGGAAAGGACATCTCCCAGGAGGAGATGTTCCACACCTTCAATACCCTCTACGAGGGGGGCAGCCAGATCGTCTTCACCGCCGACCGGCCCCCAAAGGAAATGCAGCGGCTGGACGACCGGCTGAAGACCCGCTTTGAGTGGGGTCTGCCGGTGGATATTCAGCCCCCCGACTACGAGACGAGAGTGGCCATCATCAAAAACAAGGCCATCCGCCGGGGCATGAATCTACCCGACCCGGTACTCCAGTACATCGCGGACAATATCACCTCCAACGTGCGCCAGATCGAGGGCACAGTCAATAAAATTCTGGCCTTCCAGGAGCTGATGGGCGAGAGCGTGGATGTGGACACCGTCATCCGGGCCGTTCGGGATATGTTCAAGGAGAAGGCAGATTTTCTCCCCTCCGCCGACGTCATTATCGAAGAGGTCTGCAAGTACTACAACATCGAAAACGAGTCCCTCCGGGGCCAGGGACGCACCAAGGACACCGTGCTGGCCCGGCAGATCGCCATCTATATCATCCGCAGCATGACCAACCTCTCCCTCACCGAGATCGGTAAGGAATTTGACAAGCGGGACCACACCACCATCATGCATTCCATCGGCCGCATCGAGTCCCTCATCAAACAAAACGCTGAGGTAAACGAGATCATCAAGGATATCAACGCGAATATCAATGCGAGGTACGAGTAGGGGCATCCATAATATGCGCCCACCTCGTCCTGCGGAGTACCCCCTCCCCCTTTATCCACAGAGGGCTGTGGATATGGACAAGGTCTCCTGTGGATAAAATAACGGTATCCCTGCTTCATGTGGAAAGAGTGAAAAAGTATCCCCACCCCCTGTGGAGCGGGAAAGCCATGGGAGAGCGGAGATAGAACCAGTTTTCCACATATCCCCGCCCTCTACTACTACTACTGTTTTTAAAAAAACCTCTCCTCTCCTCCCGCTGGGAGGAGAAACGAGATAATTGGAGGTATAGCTATGAAGTTTTCCTGTGAAAAAGCGCTGCTCCAGACCGCGATTACCACCTCCGCCCGAGCGGTGGCCGGAAAGAGTACCATTCCCGCTCTGGAGGGAATTCTGCTGGAGGCCGGGGACGACCTGCGCCTGACCGGCAATAACCTGGAGATCGGTATCCGCACCATCGTACCCGCCGATGTTCAGCGCAAAGGGTCCATGGTGGCGTCTGCCCGGCTGCTGGGTGAGATTGTGCGCCGTCTCCCTGACGATGTGGTGATGATCACCGCCAATGACCTGATGCTCAACATCCAGTGCGGTATGAGCGAGTTTAACATCATGGGGACCCCGGCCGACGAATTCCCCGCTCTGCCTACCGTGGAATATCAGAATTCCTTTGAGCTCCAGCAGAGTACCCTGCGGTCCATGATTAACGAGACCCTCTTTGCCGTCTCCGGTAATGACAGCCGCCCGGTGCTCACCGGGTCCCTCTTCGAGATAAACGAGAAGGGGCTCACCATCGTCTCGGTGGACGGATTCCGCCTGGCGCTGCGTCGGGAGGCCGTGGAAAGGAAAGAAGGGGCCGCGGCGTTTTCTTTCATTGTGCCCGGCTCCTCCCTCTCCGAGGTGGAGAAAATCTGCGCCGACAGCGAGGCGCCCGCATCCGTGACCCAGGGGTCCCGCCACGTCATGTTCAAGGTGGGGGACACCATGCTCATCTCCCGCCGCCTGGAGGGGGAGTTTATGGCCTATGAGAAGTCCATTCCCCGCAATAACCCTATCCATATCTATGGAGATACCAGAGCCCTCATCACTTCCATCGACCGGGTGAGCCTGCTCATCAGCGAAAAGTTTAAGAGCCCGCTGCGCTGCCTCTTCGAGAAGGATATGCTGCGCATTGATACCAAGACCGCCATCGGCAACGCTACCGATCAATGCCCCGTGGAGGGGGACGGCGGCGGCCTGGAGATCGGTTTCAACAATAAGTACCTGATGGATGCGCTGAAGGCCGCCCCTGCCGACCGCGTCCGGCTGGAGTTGGGTACCCGTATCTCCTCCTGTGTCATCGTCCCAGCAGAGGGGGAGGAAAACTTCCTGTATATGGTACTTCCCACCCGTCTGCGGGCAGATGACTGACCAAAGGAGAATCCATGAGAGAAGAAAAAGTTAAGATTTCAACTGAGTTCATCAAGCTGGAGGCCCTTTTAAAGTTCGCCGGGGTCGTGGAGACCGGGGGCGAGGGAAAGGTGCTCATCCAGGCCGGGGGCGTATATGTCAACGGCGAGGTGTGTACCATGCGGGGCAAGAAGATACGCCCGGGGGACAGCGTGACCCTGGGAGACGTGAAACTGACCGTCCTATGATCGTCAAGGCCATCGAGCTCGACTTCTTCCGCAACTACGTCCATCTGGAGGCGGACTTCTCTTCTGGCGTAAATATCATCTGGGGGGAGAATGCGCAGGGAAAGACGAATCTTCTGGAGGCGATCTCCTACCTGTCCACCGCCTCCTCCCACCGGGCGCGGTATGACAGGGAATTGATTCAGTTCGGGGTGGACCACGCCTTCATCAAGGCGGAGGTAGATGCCCGGGCGCGGGATTTCACCCTGGAGGCTCGGTTGAGCCGGGGGATGCGCCGCCAGCTCTTCTCCAATGGCGTGCGGCTCAAGACGGCGGGAGAGCTGTCCGGCATCTTGAATACCGTCCTCTTTTGCCCCGAGGACCTGAATCTCATCCGCTCGGGGCCCGCGGAGCGCCGCCGTTTTCTGGATGCCTGTATCTGCCAGCTTCGCCCCCGGTATGCCGCGGCTCTGGCCGAGTACCACAGACTCTACGACCAGAAGAGCCGGATTTTAAAGGACTACGACGAGAAACCCTCCCTGTTGGACACGCTGGACGACTTCAACCTCCGCATGGCTCAGACCGGGGCAATCCTCATCCACTATCGGGCTCACTTCATCCGACGGCTGACCGACTGCGCTCCCGCCATCCACCGGGACTTCTCCGGCGGGCGGGAGCTGCTGAGTCTGCGGTATGAGACCGTGAGGACCATCCCCGACCCGGAGGCCGCGCCCAAGGACCTGCTGCCCAGGCTCCTAGAGCACCAGGAGTCCCACCGGAAGGCCGAGCTGGAGTGCCGTCAGTGCCTGTCCGGTCCCCACAAGGACGACCTTGTGGTGGAGCTGGACGGGGTGGATGCAAGAACCTACGCCTCACAGGGCCAGACAAGAACGGCAGCCCTCTCCCTCAAGCTGGCCTCCCGCGAAATTTTTTGTCAGGATACTGGGGAGTGGCCCGTTCTCCTGCTGGACGACGTGCTCAGTGAGCTGGACGCCCGGCGACAGAGCTTTGTTTTAAACCGCATTGAGGGGGGCCAGGTGTTTATCACCGGATGCGAGGACAGCCGCCCCAAGGGTTTGGAGGGCGGAAAGGTCTTCCGCATCCACGCGGGACAGATTTTGAAAGGGTGAGGGAACGCGATGTTTCATCTGCTGCTCGGGCTGAGTGCGCTGGCGGTGTCTTGGGTGCTACTTTCCCTTCCTTTTTGGATAGGCGGAGCCCTTCAGGTGTTGGTGACCGTTTTTTGCAGGCGGTGGTATTTTCTTATAGTGCCTGCTATGCTCAGCGTGGTCTGCATGGTGTGGAGCGTATTCAGCCTCTTTGAGGTGGCAGGCGCGGTGGCCTTGGCAGTCTACTGGGGTGTCTATTTTCTTTTCCTGCTGGTCCTTTTCGCCCTGGTTCTCGCTGTCAAGCGGACTATTTTGAAGTGGCGGGCGGCACGAAACCCATAGAATTCGGAGGAATACTATGTATCTGCATTTAGGAGGGGCCGTGTCGGTCCGTACACGGGATGTCATCGGTTTTTTCGACCTGGACAACACCACTTCCTCCCACTTGACCAGAAGGTTTCTGGAGCAGTCGGAGCGGGAGGGAAAATTAGAGAGCCTGACCGACGACATTCCCAAGGCCTTTGTCCTCTGCGGCGGCAGGAAAGAAAACAAAATTTACTTCTCTCAGCTCTCCACCGCTACCCTACGGGGCCGGGCGGAGGATGAAAGGCTTGAATCATAAACGGGCGGCCCGCCAGCGGCGGACCCTATAAAAGAAGTCCCCTTATAGGGCCTGCCAGTGGCAGGCCGCGCCCCAATATCAATGGAGGTTTTAGAATGTCTGAAGAGTTTGAACTGGAGCACAGCCCTACGGCGGTGGAACACGAGTACGGCGCGTCCGAGATCCAGGTGCTGGAGGGCCTTGAAGCCGTCCGCAAGCGGCCGGGCATGTATATCGGCTCTACCTCCTCGTCGGGCCTGCACCACCTGGTATACGAGATTGTGGACAACGCCATCGACGAGGCGCTGGCCGGGTTCTGCACCGAGATCACCGTCTCCATTCTGCCGGGCAATGTCATCAAGGTAGAGGACAATGGCCGCGGCGTGCCGGTGGACATCCAGCAGCAGACCGGCAAGCCCGCGTTGGAGGTGGTGTACACCATCCTCCATGCTGGAGGCAAGTTCGGCGGCGGGGGGTACAAGGTCTCCGGCGGTCTCCACGGCGTGGGCGGCAGCGTCGTCAACGCCCTGAGCGAGTGGATGGAGGTCCAGGTCTATAAGGACGGCAAGATCTATGAGATCAAGTTCGCCCGGGGCAAGGTGACCCAGGAGATGACCGTGATCGGCACCACCGACCGCACGGGCACCACCGTCACCTTCCAGCCGGACGCCGAGATGTTTACCGACACCACTGTCTACGACTACGACATCCTCCACAACCGCATGCGGGAGGAGGCCTTCCTCAATGCGGGCCTGCGCATCCACACCATCGACGGGCGCCCCGGCCAGGAGCAGCACGACGACATGTGCTACGAGGGCGGTATCCGGGAGTTTGTCGCCTACCTCAACCGCAGCAAGGACCCCATCCACCCCGACGTCATCTATATGGCGGGCCAGAAGGGAGACTCGATCTGCGAGCTGGCCGTCCAGTACCACGACGGTTATAACGAGAATATCGTCTCCTTCGCCAACAACGTCCACACCCCAGAGGGGGGTATGCACGAAACCGGATTCAAGAGCGCCCTCACCAGCACCCTCAACGCCTATGCCACCAAGATGAACATGATCAAGGAGGGGGACGAGGTGAAAGGAGAGGACTACCGGGAGGGCCTCACCTGCGTCATCTCGGTCAAGCTGATTGATGCCCAGTTTGAGGGGCAGACCAAGGCCAAGCTGGGCAACAGCGAGATCCGCACACTGGTGGCCGGCGTGGTCAGTGACAAGCTGTCCACCTATCTGGAGGAGCACCCTGCGGTGGCCAAGGCCATTTTGGAGAAGGCCCTCATGGCCTCCCGCGCCCGTGAGGCCGCCCGGAAGGCCCGGGAGTCTATTCGCCGCAAGACCGCTCTGGGCGGGGCCGCCATGCCCGATAAGCTGCGCGACTGCAACGAGGTAAACCCCGAGCTCACCGAGCTCTATCTCGTCGAGGGCGACAGCGCCGGCGGCTCGGCCACCCAGGGGCGCGATTCCCGTTTCCAGGCTATTCTCCCCCTCTGGGGCAAGATGCTCAACGTGGAGAAGGCTCGGGTGGATAGGGTATATGGCAACGACAAGCTCACCCCCGTTATCACCGCCCTGGGTGCCGGAATTGGGGACGAATTTGACGCCAATAAGCTGCGCTACCACAAGGTCATCATCATGGCCGATGCCGACGTGGATGGCTCCCACATCCGCACGCTGCTGCTCACGTTCTTCTTCCGGTTCATGCGGCCCCTCATTGAGCAGGGGTATGTATACGCCGCGGTCCCCCCGCTCTATAAGCTGACCCGGGGCAAGACCACCCGGGTAGCCTTCTCCGACGAGGAGCGGGACCAGGTCTCAACTGAGCTGCGGGGCGGCAACGCCAACGTAAAGGTGGACATCAGCCGGTTTAAAGGCCTGGGCGAAATGAACCCCCACGAGCTGTGGGAGACGACCATGGACCCTGAGAAACGCACCATCAAGCGCATTGAGCTGGACGACGCCGTTCGCGCCGACGAGACCTTCACCGTCCTCATGGGAGAAAAGGTGGAGCCCCGAAAGGAATTCATTGAGAAGAACGCGAAGTACGCGGTGAACCTCGACTACTAAGTGCGATTTATGCCGCACCAACTCGGTACGGCGCGGGGAAAAGCCGCGCCGTACTATGAAAAGGAAGGCAATTACATGAGTAAAAAGCCCCAATACGACCCGGAGGAGATACGCTACCCCAACCAGAGGATCGTCTCCTCTCCCCTCGTCCCGGAGATGGAAAAATCCTATATCGAGTACGCCATGAGCGTGATCGTGGGCCGCGCCCTGCCCGACGTGCGCGACGGTCTCAAGCCGGTCCACCGGCGTATCCTGTATGCCATGTATGAGGACAATCTCACCCACGACAAGCCCTTTAAAAAGTCTGCCACCTGCGTGGGCGATGTGCTGGGCCGCTATCATCCCCATGGCGACGCGTCGGTATACGATGCGCTGGTCCGCCTGGCGCAGGACTTCTCCATGCGCTACCCGCTGGTGGACGGGCACGGCAACTTCGGCTCCATCGACGGAGATCCCCCCGCCGCCTACCGTTACACCGAGGCGCGGCTCGATAAAATTTCCGCGGAAATGCTGCGGGACATCGACAAGGACACGGTGGACTGGGACGCCAACTTCGACGAGAGCCGCAAGGAACCCCGGGTCCTCCCCTCCCGGTTCCCCAATCTCCTGGTCAACGGCTCCTCGGGCATCGCCGTGGGCATGGCCACCAACATCCCGCCCCATAACCTGCGGGAGGTCATTAACGCCACCATCTGCGTGCTTGAAAATTCTGAGGCCACTTTGGACGACCTGATGGAGCACATCAAGGGGCCCGACTTTCCCACCAAGGGCATCATCATGGGCCGGGCGGGCATCCGGGCAGCCTATGCCACCGGGCGGGGCATGCTCCGCCTCCGGGCCCGCACCGAGTTTGAGGAGTTTGGCCAGAACCGCACGCGCATTATCGTCAACGAGATCCCCTATCAGGTCAATAAGCGCATGCTCATCAAGAACATGGCCGAGCAGGTGGAGGACAAGCGCCTGGAGGGCATCTCCGATATCCGGGACGAGTCCGACCGCAACGGTATGCGGGTGGTCATTGAGCTGAAGAAGGACGCCAACGCCCAGGTGGTGTTGAACCGCCTCTTCGCCCAGACCCAGCTTCAGACTTCCTTTGGCGTCAATATGCTGGCGCTGGTGAACAACCAGAGCCAGCCCAAGATACTCTCCCTCCGCCACATCCTGGACGAGTACATCGCTTACCAGGAGGAGGTTATCGTCCGCCGCACCCGGTACGATCTCCGCAAGGCACAGGAGCGCGCCCACCTCTTAGAGGGACTGCTCATCGCCCAGGACAACATCGATGAGGTTATCCGCATCATCCGCACCTCCTATGACAACGCCAGGGAGAACCTGATGACCCGCTTTGAGCTGGACGAGGTCCAGGCCCAGGCCATCTGCGATATGCGCCTCATCGCCCTCCAGGGCCTGAACCGGGAAAAGCTCCAGGTGGAGTACGACGAGCTGATGGGCCGCATCGCCTACTTTAACGAACTCCTGGCCTCCGAGAGTATGCTCAGAGAGGTGCTCAAGACCGAGCTCACCGAGATCCGGGACAAGTTTGGGGACGACCGGGTCACCGAGATCGGCTTTGCCGAGGACGACCTGGACATCGAGGATCTTATCGAAGAGGAGAACAGCGTCTTCACCCTCACCAGCGCGGGGTATATCAAGCGCCTGCCCGTCTCCACCTACAAAGCCCAGCGCCGGGGCGGCAAGGGTATCACCGCCATGGCCACCAAGGAGGAGGACTACGTGGAGACCGTCTTCACCGCCTCCACCCACGACTTCATTCTCTTCTTCACCAACAAGGGCCGGGTCCACCGCAAGAAGGGCTATCAGATCCCCGAGGCGGGCCGCACCGCCAAGGGCACGAACCTGGTGAACGTTCTGCCCATCGAACCGGACGAGAAGGTTACCGCTATGATCCATCTGCGGGAGTTCCCGGAGGACCGCTACCTCTGCATGGTCACCCGCGACGGTACGGTAAAACGCATCCAGCTCTCCTCGATCAACACGGCCCGGAAGGCGGGCATCCGCTGCATCACCTTGGACGAGGGGGACGAGCTCATCTCGGTCCGGGAGACCGACGGCGAGCAGGCCATCCTCATCGCCACCTACAAGGGCGCGTCCATCTGTTTCCTGGAGAGCGACGTGCGCTGTATGGGGCGGGACGCCACCGGCGTCCGCGGCATCAAGCTGCGGGAGGGGGACTATGTCATCGGCGCGACCTGTGCCCAGTCGGGCTGCCACGTCCTCATGGTCACTGAGAACGGCTACGGCAAGCGCACCGAGATGGACGAGTATATCCGGGGCGACGGGCCCCAGAACCGGGGCGGTTACGGTCTCAAGGGCTATAACGTCACCGAGAAGACCGGCGGCGTGGTGGGCCTCAAGGTGGTCTGCGACGAGGACGACCTCCTGATTATCAACAACGCGGGCGTCATCATCCGCATGGCCGTCAAGGATGTGAACTCCTACAGCCGCACCGCCCAGGGCGTCAGGGTCATGAACCTGGACGACGGCGTAAAGGTCATCTCCATCGCCCTCACCGACCGCGAGGAGCCGGAAGAGGAGAGCGGCGAGGCGGAGACCGGGGAGTAAGAGGTGGGCATGAAAGAGGTCACCATCTATACGGACGGAGCCTGCTCGGGGAACCCCGGTCCCGGCGGCTGGGGCGCGATACTGCGGTACGGTTCCTTTCAAAAGGAGCTCTCCGGCGGCGAGGCCCGGACCACCAATAACCGCATGGAGCTCACGGGCGTCATCACCGCGCTGGAGGCCTTGAGAGAGCCCTGCGCGGTGGAGCTCTACTCCGACTCCAAGTACGTCATCGACGGCCTAGGCAAGGGCTGGGCCAAGGGCTGGAAGGCCCGGGGCTGGATCAAGGCGGACAAGAAACCCGCGCTCAACCCCGACCTCTGGGACCGCCTGCTCACGCTGTGCGACTACCACCGTGTCACGCTCCACTGGGTGAAGGGCCATGCGGACAACGCGTACAACAACCGCTGCGACGAGTTGGCGGTGGCTGAGAGCAGGAAGTTTAAATAAAGGAGCGCCCGGATTAAAAAATCCGGGCGCTCCTTTATCTCACGGCGCTGCGGCGCCAGTAGTACTGTATGTATTTATAGGTTTGGTAGCACTCCTGATTTGCATTGGAGAGGGTGTCGGTGAGGGCGCCGTCCTCCAGAAAGAGGCCGCTGTCGGTGTTCACGGCGCCCACATGCTCCATTAAAGCACGGGAGGCCTGCATATAGGCGGGACCCTCCCAGCCGCAGAGCTGAAAGACCTCGTCCATAAGAAAGCTGGGGCTCAGGTCCGGCCCCTCGCCCTGAAACTCGTTGCCCAGGACGGCCTTTGCCGCGTCGTTGGCCCATATGAGATAGCGGGTGGAGTAGTAATTGAGAAAGCCCTGCTTGGTGGAGAGGTCCAGGTCAATGCCCAAAAGAGAATAGACGCTGTTGTTATTACCCATCCAGGGCTTGTGGTCGCCGTAGATCACGAGGACCACCGGGTCGGGCGAGGTACGGAAAAAGTCAAAAATCTCCGCCAGATAGTCGGTCGTATCCTGGATGGAGCTAAAATAATTGTTCATCAGATTACGGGTGCCTTCGTCATAGGCGCCGCTGTCCCGAAGGAGGTTCTTGCCCTGCCAATTGCGCTCCTCGCTGTAGGGGCCGTGGCCCTGATAGGTGACGGAAAAGGAAAAATAGGGCGCGTCCGAGGTGGCTTTGTGCTCTTTATAGAGGGTCACCAGGTCGGGGAGGAATACGTTGTCGTATCCGATGTCCCCGCCTGCCAGGGCCCCATAGCGGTTTTCCGTGAAGTAGTAGCGCTCAAAGCCCAGGTTTTGGTTGATATTCTCCCGTCCGTAAAACCAGCTGTAACAGGGGTGGCCGCCCTCGGTGGCATAGCCCTGGGAGCGGAGGTACCAGACATAGGAATTGGTGGGCACGCGGAAGTTGGGCAGATAGGTGAGCCCCGTGAGGAAACAGCGCTCACTGTCCACCGTGCCACCGGCAAAGATATTCGTGACCAGGTTACCCGAGTACCCCTCCGCCTCCAGTGCGCGGAATTTTTCATAGACCGAGGGTTTCAGCGCGGGCGCGCCCAGGAGGGTAAAGTCGGCGTAGGCCTCCAGCTGGATGCCGATCAGGTCCACCTTCTTCTCCTCCGGGATATCCCCGCCTCCATAGTCGGCCAGCAGGGCCCTGGCTCCCTTCTCGGTATAGCCCTGGGGCGGCTCATCGGCGGCGTAGCGGACCGAGTAGAGGAAGGGATAGAGGAAACCCTTGGAGACGTAGACCTCGGTAGAGGAGTATATGTTGATGTGGTCGTAGTTGACCGTGGCGTTGATGTAGAGGTTGGAATCGGTATAGAGCGGCCAGAGGGAGGCACTCAGCAGAAGAAAGGCCCCGAAACAGAGAAACCGGGGTTTCCACGGTGTGCGGGCCCGGGCAAAAAAGTGGAGAAAGAGCCAGCCCAGCGCCGTCAGCACCAACGCCAGCGCCATGCTGAGGCCAAGAAAGAGGTCGTACTGTCCCGCCATGTTCCCCGCTTCCCGTACCAGCAGAAGGTCCTCGAAGATCATGGCGTCGTTGCGGAAGGTGAGCTTAAAATAGTTGGCGAAAGTAAGGCCCAAGGTGAGCGCCGCCGTGAGGAGAAAGGAGGGACCCGCCCGGCCGGAGAGAAAGTAGAGGAGCAGCGCCAGAAGGATAGGCGGCAGTACGTTGAGGAGGAGGATAAGCGGGTGGGTAAAATAGCTCACGAAAAGGACCGAGCGCAGACGGTAGACGGGGGCAAACCACAGGGCAAGGACGCCCAGGCAGAGGGCAGCCAGGGCCAACAGGGCCGGCGTGAGAAGAGGATGGCGGGAGAAACAGTCCAGCCGCTCGTTTTTAAACTTCATGTACACAGCCTCCATTCATGGAGAAAATAAAACAGGACTACCGCGCCGGTGGCAGTACACCGGCGCGGTAGTTCAGGTGAAATTCTTCCTGACACAGAGCCCGCGTCTCAAAAGGCGATCTTAGATGCGATATAGTCCTTCAACTCGCTGATGGGCAGGCGCACCTGCTCCATGGTGTCCCGGTCACGGACGGTGACGCAGCGGTCGGCCGGGGTGTTCTCATCGCCCACAGTTTGGAAGTCCACGGTGACGCAGAGAGGGGTGCCAATCTCGTCCTGGCGGCGGTAGCGCTTGCCGATGGAGCCGGCGTCGTCAAAGTCCACCATGAAATCGCGCCGCAGCTCGGCATAGACCTCCTCGGCGGCCGGGGAGAGCTTTTTGGAGAGGGGGAGCACGGCGCATTTGAAGGGGGCCAGCGCCGGGTGGAGGCGCAGGACGGTGCGTACATCGTCCTTGCCGTCCTTGTCCTGACCCACGACCTCCTCGTCATAGGCGTCCACCAGGAAGGCCAGGGTCACCCGGTCGGCGCCCAAAGAGGGCTCCACCACATAGGGGATGTAGTGCTCGCTCCTCTCCTGGTCGAAGTAGGTCAGGTCCTTGCCGGAGGTGTTCTGGTGCTGGGTCAGATCGTAATCGGTGCGGTCAGCGATGCCCCAAAGCTCGCCCCAGCCAAAGGGGAACATGAACTCAAAGTCGGTGGTGGCCTTGGAGTAAAAACTCAGCTCCTCGCTTTCGTGGTCCCGCAGGCGCAGGTTCTCATCCCGGAGGCCAAGGTTCAAAAGCCAGTCGTGGCAGTACTTGCGCCAGTAAGCAAACCACTCCAGATCGGTGCCCGGCTGGCAGAAGAACTCCAGCTCCATCTGCTCAAATTCCCGAATGCGGAAGATAAAGTTGCCGGGCGTGATCTCGTTGCGGAAACTCTTGCCGATCTGGCAGACGCCGAAGGGCAGCTTCTTACGGGTGGTGCGCTGGATGCTGGGGAAGTTGACAAAGATGCCCTGGGCGGTCTCTGGGCGCAGGTAGACGGTATTCTTCGCGTCCTCGGTGACGCCCATGAAGGTTTTGAACATCAGGTTGAACTGGCGGATATCGGTAAAATTGTGCTTGCCGCAGGTGGGACAGGGGACGGCGTGCTCCTCGATAAAGGCGCGCATCTCATCCTGAGTGAAAGCGTCAATGGGCTTTTCCAGAGTGAGGCCGTTCTCAGCGCAGTGGTCCTCAATGAGCTTGTCGGCCCGGAACCGCTCCTTGCACTCCTTGCAGTCCATCAGCGGGTCGGAAAAGCCGCCCAGATGCCCGGAGGCCACCCAGGTCTGGGGATTCATGATGATGGCGGAATCGAGCCCTACGTTGTAGGGGTTCTCCTGGACGAATTTCTTCCACCAGGCGCGCTTGACGTTGTTCTTCAGTTCCACACCCAAGGGGCCATAGTCCCAAGAGTTGGCGAGGCCGCCGTAGATCTCGCTGCCGGGATACACAAAACCGCGGCCTTTGCATAGGGCCACAATTTTTTCCATCGTTTTTTCTTGATTGGTGAGCATGACGTATCCTCCATACATTAAAGCGATAACAGTACAATTATATACGATATGGAGGGGATGTCAACCAAAAGCCTTATAAAAAGGGCAAGAAACAGACGACGACCACCACTGCCATGGCGAGAATGGCCAGAGTGGCGAAAAAGTCCAGGGTAAGACCCGTCCGGCGAGAGCGGCGGCGCTCCGGGGTATCGTCCCCGGCGGGGGCGGCTGCGGAGGGCACCTTCTCCCAGAGCTCCTCCGCGTCAGGCTCTGTACCAAAGAGCCTGCGGCGGTACTCCTCCAGGTCCAGCACCTTGCCGCCGACCCCGGCTCGTTTCTCCTCCACTCTGCGGAGGATGGCGTAGCTCCTGCACTGGGGCGAAGTCTCTCCGCTGGCCATGTCGCATGTGCTCACCCGGCGGGCGTCCAGATTGTAGTAGATAGTCTCCATAGTAAAAGCCTCCCCATCGTTTCAGATGGCTCCAGTCTACCGGATAAACTGTACCATAAAACGGTCTGTGTAGAGCTCACGCCCGGTCATT
>DATMXU010000217.1:0-7635 GCA_035562355.1 Pseudoflavonifractor sp. | reverse complement strand
ATAATGTACTTGACACTGGACTTTAAAAGGAGGAAGATACAAAATGCGGGAAATGTTTGTTGGCACGCGGAACGAGTTGGACGAGAATGGCGAGGCTCATCATTTCGGGTACTACGTTCTGATTGGCGAGATGCAGGTCAGCGAAGGTTTTGCCTGCGAGAGCTACGGTGTAAAAATCGTGGAGGCCGACCATCCTGATGAAGCGGTGTCAATTCCTAACATCACCGTCAGCGCATCTCGGATCGACGAGCTCATGGAACTCCTCACGCGAAATTCAGTCACCCCCGCGGGCCTCAGCGACACGGTGGCCGACTGGCTGTAAAAATCTGTTTCTAGAAAGAAGTCCCGCGCCGTGTGCCGCGGGACTTCTTTCTATTTTGCCAAGATGGAATTCCAGTACTCCACCGACCCGGCCCAAGCGGCGGTGTTGGACTCGGTCTGCGCCATGGGGACGAGGCCCAGCTCGTTTTTCAGAAGGGGACCCAGCCAGGCGGAAAAAACCGCCGCGCCATCCTGGTTGAGATGCCAGCCGTCATAGAGGTGCCGGGCGGGATCGAGACCGATCTCTTGAAAGCTGTTGCTCCAGTTGTAGAAACTCACCGTGGGGGCTATTGCCGCCACATCGGCCATGGCCCTGGCATAGGTCTCCGGGGTACACTGGGTGTAGGTGGGGTTGATGGTCAGGATGGTCCGAACTCCCTTTTCACGGCAGAGGAAGAGCACCCGGTCCAGGTCGGCCAGATTCTGCCGGTAGACCTCCGGTGCGAGGTCCCGATCCGCCACCGTGGGGGCGGAGCCCATGTTCTCCAGCACCTTGTCCACAGCGGTGTGGCCCTTTAAATCGTCCCTCCCAATGGGCGTGAGGGCTCGGGCAACGCCGCCGGGGGTGAGCTCCTTCCACCGGTCGTGGTAGAAATAGAGGTCGAAGAGAAGGCCCAGCCGCAGGTCCTTCTCGGTCCCGTGGGAGAAGATGGCCCCCAGCTTGTTGAGCGAAAAGGGCATATAACCCACGTTGACCTGGGTGTAGTTCTGGTAGGGCTGGAAAAAGAGGCCGGTGGCCTCGATGACCACCGCCTGGGGCGTCTGGGTCTCCAGGGCCTCCTTCAGGTACCAGTAGGTGAGGGCGAAAGTCTGCTCCGATCCGCCCATGACGTACCCCGTGAGGCCCGAGTGCTCGTATACGATAGCTGGGTTTATGTCGCAGTAGGCGTAGGAGCTGCCCAGGTAGAGCACGTCGATGGTGTTCCTGGGCTCGCGCCGGTAGGCCGCCCAGGTGGAGCCGTAGTCGGTGTGAGGCGGGCGCAGGACAGCCGCCGCGACCTGAAGGAGCAGGGCGGTGATAAGAAGGAATGCGGCGGCAAAGAGAAACTCCCTGCGCCGGGAGCTTGTCCTCATGTCCCTCGCCTCCTTTCCTAGAATTTAACGTAGATGAAAGACTGGGCGTCATACCCCGTGCCGTAGCTGCCAAAGAGGAGCACGGCGAAGAGGAGACACCACAGCACGGCCCACCGGGCGGGGCGTGGCAGGGCCAGATACCGCTCCTCCATGCTCTGGCGCAGGGAGAGCAGATCCACCCCAAGCAGGAGGAGCACCCCGCAAAACGCCGCAAGCAGCTCCCACCGGTCGAGCCCCATGCTGGTAAAGGCCCACAGGGGTCCCTGGACCATGCCGGATAGGACTGAGAGAGCCTGGGTAAAGGAGCCCGCCTTGAAGAAGACCCAGGCGAGGGTGGTGAGAGAAAAGGTAAAAAAGACCTGGAGCAGCGCGGTGACGGGGCTGTCGTCCTTCAGCCGAAGACAGGCCCGGAGCTTGCCGCGCATAGACTTGGTCGCCCCGCCTGCCACCTGATAGAGCCCGTTCAAAAGGCCCCAGGCGACAAAGGTGAGGGCCGCGCCGTGCCACAGGCCGCTGACAGCGAAGACGATGAGCAGGTTGAGGTATTTCCGCGCCGTCCCCCGCCGGGAGCCGCCCAGGGGGAAGTAGAGGTAGTCCCGGAACCAGGAGGACAGGGAGATATGCCACCGCCGCCAGAACTCGGCGATGGAGCGGGAGAAATAGGGGGTGCGGAAGTTCTCCATCAGGCGGAACCTCATAGCTCGTGCCGTCCCCACCGCCATATCCGAGTAGGCCGAGAAGTCGCAGTAGATCTGGAGGGAAAAGGCCACCGCCGCGCCGATGAGCTGGACCGCGCCGAAGTCCCCAGGCGTTTTGAATACCGTGTCCACCAGGACGGCAAGCCGGTCGGCCAGGACCATCTTCTTGAACGCGCCCCAGAGAAAGCGCAGCAGCCCGGAGCGGAAGTCGTCGTAGTCAAAGCGGTGCTCCGCCTTGAATTGGGGCAGAAGGTCCCCGGCCCGCCCAATGGGCCCTGAGGCCAGCTGGGGGAAGAAGGAGAGGAACAGGGCGTGGAGCAGGAAATTTCGCTCGGCCGCCACCTTACCCCGGTACACGTCGACGACGTACCCCATAGCCTGGAAGGTGTAAAAGGAGATGCCCAGGGGGAGGATCAGGTCCAGCGCCGGGGCGGAGAACTGAAAGCCCAGCGCGCCCAGCCCACGCCCGGCCAGCTCCAGCGCGAAGTTCAGGTACTTGAAGAGGAAGAGCAGGCCGCCGTTGAGGACAAGGCAGCCGGCCAGGGCCCCCCGGCTCTTGCGCCGCTCCAGCAGGAGGGCGGTGAGGTAGGTGGAGAGGATGGCAAAGAGGAGGAAGAGGAGATAAACGGGCCGGGCGCACAGATAGAAAAACCAGCTCGCCAGCAGGAGCCAGGGGTTTTGCATACGGCGGGGCAGCAGGAGAAAGACCAGGGCCGTCACAAGGAAAAAGCCGAAGAACTGGGGAGAGAGAAAGCTCAAGCATACCACCGCCTTTCGCTGGAATCAGTAGACCTTATTGTAGAGGATAACAGGCCTAAAGTCAAACGAAAAGACGGAGGGGCCTGCCCTCCGTCTCTCCTGGAAATAAAATTCAGACGCTGCGCTCCAGCAGCTCCCCAATGATGCTCTCCGCGATGGCGTAGACGCGGGGGAAATCCACGTGGGGGTTATAGAGGGCCTCCAGCGTGTCGTGCATGGCCTTGGCCTGGCCGAGGGAGTCCACCGCCTCGTCCAGCAGGGCCGAGGCCACTTTGCGGGAGAAACGCAGCCGGGGCCGATTGCGGCGCAGAAGCTCCACGTCGGCCATGGCGTCCAGCCGGATGCGCCGGAAGGGCCGCCCGGGATAGGGGAGAGCGGGGGTGCTGGTGACAAAGGCCAACCCCAGGTCGGGGATCAGCAGGTGCTCCATCCGGCCGGGGAAGAGGGGGGAGGGGCAGGCCACCACGTCGTGCCCCGCAGCTACGGCTCCGGCGGCCAGACAGGTGAGCAGGCCGCTTCCCAGCCCATAGCTGTCGCACAGCTCGTAGACTTTGCCGCACTGGGCGTCCACCGTGTCGAAATTGCAGAGCACCCCGCGCCAGGTGATGCCGCCCAGGAACCGCTGGATGCTCCGTCCCGGCTCCCGTCCGGTTTTTTTGATCTCCCGCGAGAGAATACCCTTGGCCCGTTTCGCCATTCTGGCCTCCAGCGCGGGGGTGAGGAGGAGGGCGCGCATATCCTCGCCGATCTGGGCTGCCGCCGCGAGACAGCGGTACGCCCGGTTATAGCACCCCTTGTACCCCGCCATACAGATCATCAGCTCCCCTTTGATGGCGGAGAGGGCCTTTTTATCGTAGCAGTCCCCCAGGTTGACATACCGCTCCACCGCGCCGGGGAATTTAGGTTCCACCACATGGGCGCGGGGAACAAATGTAAACTGTAAAAATTTTTCTGCCGGTCTCTTGACAAAAGGTCGAGTAAGGAGTATAATCCCTATATACCTATCCGAAAGGTTGGTAATAAAATGAGACGCGAAATAAAATTCACCTGCCGATGTTGCCGCCCGCGCCATATCATGGAGCGACCGACCAAATAAACAACATAGTGGAGGTAATGAAACATGAGTAACATTTATACATCGGCCGACCAGCTGATCGGCAAAACCCCGCTTTTGGAGCTGGCCCGCGTGGAGCGGCTGGAGGGCCTGGAGGCTCGCATCCTGGGCAAGCTGGAGAGCTTTAACGTGGCCGGATCGGTGAAAGACCGCATTGCCAAGGCCATGATCGACGACGCGGAGGCCAAGGGGTTGCTGAAACCCGGCTCCGTCATTATCGAGCCCACCTCGGGCAATACGGGCATTGGCCTGTCCTCAGTGGCGGCAGCCAGGGGCTACCGCATTATTATCGTCATGCCCGAGACCATGAGCGTGGAGCGCCGCCAGCTGATGAAGGCCTACGGTGCCGAGCTGGTCCTCACCGAGGGGGCCAAGGGCATGAAGGGCGCCATCGCCAAGGCGGATGAGTTGGCAAAGGAGATCCCCGGCAGCTTTATCCCCGGCCAGTTCGTGAACCCCGCCAACCCCGCCGTACACCGCGCCACCACGGGACCTGAGATCTGGGAGGACACCGAGGGCAAGGTGGATATCCTTGTGGCGGGCGTTGGCACCGGCGGCACCGTCACCGGCGCGGGCGAATATCTGAAGAGCCAGAACCCCGACGTCAAGGTGGTGGCGGTGGAGCCCGCCGACTCGCCCGTGCTCAGCAAAGGGACCCCCGGCTCCCACAAGATCCAGGGCATCGGCGCGGGTTTCGTACCCGAGGTGCTCAACACCGGGATCTACGATGAGATCATCGCCGTGACCAACGACGACGCCTTTGCGACCGGGAAACTGGTGGGCCGCACCGAGGGCGTGCTGGTGGGCATCTCCTCCGGCGCGGCGGTCTGGGCCGCTATTCAGCTGGCCAGGCGGCCTGAGAATAAGGGTAAGACCATCGTCGCCGTTCTGCCTGACACCGGGGAGCGCTATCTCTCCACCCCCCTCTTTGCGGAGTAATTATAAGACAGAGCTGCAAAAAAAGGTGCTCCGCCCGGATTTCGCCGGGCGGAGCACCTTTAAAATTTCCAGAAGATGCGGACCTCCTGCCGCCTATGCTCCCGGTCCTGTCTGCCTACCTCGATGCGCTCTACGGTGAGGAGAAGGAGGGCGCGGGGCGCGTCCTCCGGACGCAGGAGGGCTTCCGCACGGGCGGAGAGGGCCTCCGGGCCCACGGGCGCCGGGACAGACAGGGCGGAGAGCTCCTCCCGGCGGCGGACCAGCCGCGCCCGCTCCTCCCGGAGCGAGAGACGCAGAGACAAAAACTCCTCCTCGCTTAGCGTACCCGCCGCCCGGTCCAGGTAGAGGCGCTTGAGGGCCGTGTCGCGCCGTGTGAGCTGGCAGTCCAGGGCCCGCAGCTCCTGCTCTGTTTCGCCCCGCCGAGGGCCCTCAGCGGCCAACAGGGACACGTCTCCCAGGACATAGTAGGCCTCGATCTGCCCCCGGAGCCGTTCGGTCACGGCGGATAAGAGCCGGTCCAGCCGCACCGAGTGCCCCTCGCACTGCCTGCAGCGCAGGTAGGTCCGCGGTTTTCCGTCTGCCCCGGTCTGGCCGTTGGAGGTCTTGCTCATGGCCGCGCCGCAGCCCATGCACCGCACCAGCCCCGCCAGGGGGTGGACCTCCCCCCGCCCGTCGGTCTTGGTCCGCGGCGCCATCAGCGCCTGGGCCTGACGGAATCGCTCCGGCTCAATGATGGCCTCGTGGGTGCCCTCCACCCGGAACCAGTCCTCCCGGGGCACGTCCACCAGAGTCTTGGACTTATAGCTTAGCTTTCGCCTCCGCCCTTGCACCATCACGCCGGCGTACATCTCGTTGTGCAGAACCTTTCCCACTGTGGCCCGGCTCCACAGGCCGGAGGGGGCGGGGGCGCCGCCGTTGACATAGGTAAGGCCCTGTTCGCCCTTATATCGGGTGGGGTTGGGTACTCCCTCCTCATTGAGGCAACCGGCGATGGCACCCTTGCCCAGCCCCTCCAGGCAGAGGGCGAAGATGCGCCGCACCACCCCGGCGGCCTCCGGGTCCACCACCAGGCGGTTTTTATCCAGGGGGTCCTTCCGGTAGCCGTAGATGGGAAAGCCGCCGATGTACTGGCCCTGGCGGCGTTTGTGGTCCAGTACCATGCGAATGTTCTCCGACAGGTCCTCCAGATACCACTCGTTTACCAGCCCGTTGATCTGACGGGCCTTTTTGTTGCCCTTCACGGCGGTGTCCGCGTTGTCCACCACCGCCACGAACCGGACTCCCCACGCCGGGAACAGGCTGTGGAGATATTTTTCCACCAGCTCCATGTCCCTGGTGAAACGGGACTGGGTTTTGCACAGCACCACCTGAAACCGCCCCGCCTCAGCGTCGGCCAGCAGGCGGTTGAAGTCGGGCCGCCGGCGGTCTATGCCGGAGAAGTCCTCATCGCAATAGAGCCCGTAGACCTCCCAGCCCTGCTCCAGCGCGTACTTGAGCAGCATGGACTTCTGGTTTTGGATGCTCTCGGACTCGCCCCCCTTCTCCTCGTCCTCCTTGCTCAGCCTGCAGTAGATGGCGCACAGCATGTTTCCTCACCCCTCCCGCTTCCCCAGCCGCTCCCGGAGATAGGCATCGAGGATATGCCGCAGCGCCTCCCGCCGCGCTTCCTCGCCCTGATAGCGGAAGGTCTCCGTCACGCTCAGCTTGGTCCGCTCCATGTCCATCCCTCCCGCAGATGGATATGCGGCCGGGCCTGGACCACATGACCGAAAAAAATACCGGGACGCAGGCAGAGGCCCGCGTCCCGGTATTTTTTTGTTAAAACTCGAAGAAATAGTTGTCGGTGCTCTGTGCGGTATTGAGGATGGCGTCGTTGCTCAGACGGCGCTGCTTGAGGGTCTTGTCCCGCTCCAACAGACCGCAGTAGAGCACGTCGGTCACGAAGAGGAACATGAGGTTATTGGAAATGGAGACCGAGTTCCGGGTAGTGATCTTGTCGCTGATGATGAACTTATAGTCTACAAGGCTGTTGAGCTTTGGGTTATCGTAGCTGGTGATGGAGAGGAGGGTCGCGCCCTTGTCCTTGCAGGCGACGATGGCGTGGTAGAGATCGCGCATCATCAGCGTGGGGGCGATGACCACGACCAGGTCGTCCTCCGTGAGATTGTTGGCGCAGATGCGGATATCGCCGATATCCACCACGGCCTTGGCGTGGAGTCCCACCATGCTGAGCTTGAACTCCAGCTCCCGGGCCACATAAGAGGTGTAGGACAGGGCGAAGATGAAGATGTGTTCGGCGGTGCGCAGGGCGTCGGCCGCCGCGATCACCATGTCCTCGTCCAGCATGGCGGTGGTATTTGCAAGGACGTGGCGGTAATCCCGGCTCACCGTGGAGACAAAGCCCTCCCGCGCGCCCGGCTCCGACAGGTCCTTCATGGAGTTATAGAAGTTCTCCTGTGCCAGGGCGATCTTAAAGCTGTTGAAACCCTTGAAACCGATCTTCTTGCAAAAGCGGTTGATACTGGCCTCGGACGTTCCGGTATTCTTTGCGATGGCGGTGATGGTGCTGGTCACCACCGCATCGGCGTTGTTGATGACGTACTGGGCAATCTCGTTCTCGCTGACGGTCAGGCTCTGTTGCATGGCGACGATTTTGGCGACCACTGCAGAGACCATGCGTATCATCCTTTTCACAAATGACATTTTGACGCAGATACAATCAAATAATAC
>DATMXU010000216.1:0-15032 GCA_035562355.1 Pseudoflavonifractor sp. | reverse complement strand
GATAAAATACGGCGCGGCTGTCGAAAAAGTCTTTTCGAAAGAGCGCCGCGCACACGCCGCCCCCTTCCGCGTATACTGGTTTAGACACCGGAAAACAGGAAGGAGGCGGCATTTTTATGCGCTGGCCTAAGAAAAAGACGATCTGGACGGCGGTGGCCTGTGCCGCCGGCGCGGCCCTTCTCTTCGTCCCAGGCAGCATCCCCATACTGGTGGTGGGCGCCGCCCTTGGCTACTGGGGCCGTTCCAAGGTAGAGCAGTATCTTCATGACGGATAGGAGGTTATCGTATGAAAATCGTTGTGGTCAAGTCCCCAAAGTCCCTTCGCGGTATTCTGCGCTTTATTTTCAAGCTCCATTGAGCTAAGGCATGTCATATCGGTCCACCCTTGTACATATAGTTTTGTAGCATATGACTTATGTACAAGGAGTGGAACGCTATGGAGATCGAGCTCACACGCACCCAATTGGCCTGCTACGATACGGTACTGGACACCACCGTCCTCCATGAAGAGACCATGGAGATGATCGTCTCCGACGCATGCCCCGATATCCTGCGCATCGTGGACACCGCGGGCACCGTCTGCCTCAAGAGCAAAGAGGCTATGGAGGGGCGGGCCGAGGTGACGGGCGCGGTCCGCTGCGCCATCCTCTACCTCCCGGACGGGGAGAAGGGAGTGCGCCGTATCGAGGCGAACATCCCGTTTTCCTGCACCGCCGACTGCGCGGGCATCTCTCCCGCCTGCAGCGTGGTGGCCGCCCCCAGGGTCCTCTGCGCCGACACCAGGGTCCTCAACCCGCGTAAGGTGCTGGTGCGGGTCAATCTGGCGGTGGATTTCCGGGTATTCTGCCCGGCCACCGCCTCGCTCTGCACCGGCGCGGAGTGCGCTGCCCCCAACAACAGTGTGGAGCAGCTCACGGAGCGCCACAAGACCTACATGGTGACCTGCGTACAGGAGAAACCCTTTACCTTCTCCGATGACCTGTCCATTCCGGGCAGCCGCCCGGAGGCCGCCGAGCTTTTGAAGTGCAGGGCCAGCCTCAACTGCACCGAGTCCAAGATCATTGGCAACAAGCTCATTTTCAAGGGCGAGGCCGCCCTGCGCATCTGCTACCGCGCCGTGGACGACACGGTATGCACCGTGGACTTCGAGCTGCCCTTCTCCCAGATCATGGAGGTATCAGGGGTTGGTGAGGAGGCCGATTGCTCCCTCAACGTGCTGCTCACCGAGCTCTCCTGTACGCTGGGGGCAGGGGACGGGCGGACGGTGTCGGTCTCCATGGGGCTGCTGGCTCAGGCTGTGATCCGCGAGGAGAGGTACATCGAGCTGCTCACCGACATTTACAGCACGGCCTGCGACCTCACCGCCGAGATGCAGTCCAACACCTTTAACGACCTGGTGGAGAATAACGCCCGCCGCCAGACCACCCGGGAGATCGTCGAGACTGAGACGATGGCCCGCTCCGCCATCGACGCCTCGGTCAACCTGGGCGCGGTGACCCAGAACAGGGAGGGGAACTGGGTGACCTTCTCGGTGGAGGCCTTTGTCTCAGTCCTCTATCTGAATGAGGAGAACGAGATCCGGGCGGTCAACCGCCGGATGAACGTGCCCTGTCAGGTGGAGCTGCCCGAGGGCTGCGCCTGCTCCTGCCGGAGCCGGGGCACCGGCGAGGTCTTCGCCACGCCCACCGCCGGCGGCATCGAGGTCCGCTTTGACCTGGACTTCCGCTATCTGGCCCTGTCCAGCAAGCGCTTGGCCGCGGTGACCGGGGTACAGGCGGGCGAGAACATCGCCCGGGACGGGGAGAAGGAGCCCTCCATCGTGCTGCGGGTCGTCGGCCAGGAGCGGCTGTGGGATATCGCCAAGACCTACCGCACCACCATGGCGGATATCATGCAGGCCAATGAGCTGGAGCCCGGCGGCGCCCTGGAAGGCAAGCTCCTCCTCATTCCCAGGAAACGGTAAGGAGGAGGGAGCAGAGATGGAACAGCGTAAAATCTATGAGGATATTGCCCAGCGCACCGAGGGGGATATCTACGTCGGCGTGGTCGGCCCCGTCCGCACGGGCAAATCCACCTTTATCAAGCGGTTTATGGAGACCCTTGTCATCCCCAACATCGAGAACGTATACCGCAGGGAGCGGGCCCGCGACGAGCTGCCCCAGAGCGGCTCGGGCCGCACCGTCATGACCGCGGAGCCCAAGTTCGTGCCCGAGGAGGCTGTGGATATCTCCATGGACGACGGGGCCAGTTTCTCGGTCCGGCTCATCGACTGCGTGGGCTATATGGTCCCAGGCGCCACCGGGCAGTTTGAGAGCGATATGCCCCGCATGGTCACCACCCCCTGGTTCGAGCATGAGATCCCAATGACCGAGGCCGCCGAGATCGGCACCCGCAAGGTGATCGCCGAGCACTCCACCATCGGCATCGTGGTCACCACCGACGGTACCATCACCGACATCCCCCGGGAGGACTATCTGGAGGCCGAGGAGCGGGTCATCTCCGAGCTCAAGGAGCTGGGAAAGCCCTTTTTGGTGGTGCTCAACTCGGCAAATCCCAACTCGGAGCGGGCCAAGGCCATCCAGGCCGATATCAGCAACCGCCACGACGTGACCTGTCTGTGCGTCAACTGCCTGGAGCTGGATGAGAACGCGGTGACCAACGTCATCAAGGGCGTGCTCTACGAGTTCCCCGTGAAGGAGCTGGACCTCTTCCTTCCCCCCTGGGTGGACGCCCTGCCCTATGACCACCCCATCAAATGCACCCTCTACTCCTCCATCCGCAAGAGCGCCGACGGGATGCGCCGTATCCGGGACGTGGAGCGGGCGGTGGCCAACATCGGCGAGTGCGAGCGGGTCTCCGGCGCCAAGGTCACGAATATGAGCCTGGGCACGGGCCTTGTCTGCGCGGCCCTGGACCTCCCCCGCAGCCTCTTCTATGAGACATTGTCCGAGCAGTCCGGTTTTGGTATCCAGGACGACGGCGACCTGATGGAGCTCCTCACCCAGCTCTCCCACGTCAAGCGGGAGTACGACAAGGTGGCGAATGCCCTCAAGGAGGTCCGGGAGACCGGGTACGGCATCGTGGTGCCCAGCACCGACGAGCTCACCCTGGAAGAGCCCGAGATCGTCCGCCAGGGCGGGCGGTACGGCGTGCGCCTGAAAGCCAGCGCCCCCAGCATCCACATGATCCGGGCCGACATCGAGACCGAGGTCTCCCCCATCGTGGGTAACGAGAAACAGTCGGAGGAGATGATCAACTACCTCCTCCAGGAGTTCGAGGGGGATACCAGGGCCATCTGGCAGTCCAACATCTTCGGCAAGAGTTTCCACGAGCTGGTGAGCGAGGACTTGCACACAAAGCTCATGCGTATGCCGGAGGACGCCCGGGGCAAGCTTCAGGAGACCCTGCAGCGCATTATCAACGAGGGCTCCGGCGGGCTGATCTGCATCATTTTGTAGCGGCTCTTTTCGTCAGAAATACCCAAACGCCCCGGCTATCCAACGGATGCCGGGGCGTTTTTTCAGTTGAGTATTCCAGGGAATGGTGCTATAATATTCCGTGAATGCGTAGACTGATAAAAAGTCAGCCCTTGAGAGGAGCTTTATGATATGAAAATCGTCGTTCTGGCCGGGGGCCTCTCCCCGGAGCGCAACGTATCCCTGTCCACGGGCACCATGGTGGCCGAGGCCTTGGAGAGCAAGGGCCATCAGGTGGCTTTGGTAGATATGTTCTTCGGCGTGGAGCAGGCGGGGGACCTGGACGCCCTCTTCGGCGCGCCCATCGACCAGTCGGGCAAGCGGGTGGGCCGTCAGGCCCCCGACCTGGAGGCGGTTCGCCGCAGCCGAAAGGGGGACAGCCCCAGCATGTTCGGCCCCAACGTCCTGGAGCTCTGCCAGCGTGCCGACGTGGTCTTTCTGGCGCTCCACGGTACCTGCGGCGAGGACGGCAAGGTGCAGGCGGCCTTCGACCTCATGGGCATCCCCTACACCGGCTCGGGCTGTCTGGGCAGCGCCGTCGCCATGGACAAGGACCTGACCAAGCGCCTGGTGGAGGACAGCGTGAACACCCCGGGCTGGAAGACGGTGGAGTATACCGAGTCCGACATCGAGGACCTTGTGAGGTCGGCCCGGCTGCCCGTGGTGGTAAAGCCGGTGGCCAGCGGCTCCTCCATCGGCGTGTCGATCGCCCATACGGCCCAGGAGCTGCGCGCCGCTTTGACCGGGGGCCTCGCCCTGGGGGGAAAGACCGTGCTGGAGCAGTATATCAAGGGCCGTGAGCTCCAGGTGGGCGTGCTGGAGGACAGGGCCCTGCCCTCCATTGAGATCATCCCCAAGGCCGGCTTTTACGACTATGAGAACAAGTATCAGCCCGGCACGGCCATCGAGGTCACGCCCGCGGACATCCCCCCAGAGGCGGAGGAGAAGCTCCGCGCCGCCACCCTGCGGGTGTACGAGAGCCTGGGCCTCTCGGTCTACGCCCGGGCCGACTTTATTTTGGACAGCGACGGCGAGCCCTGGTTCCTGGAGATCAACACCCTGCCCGGCATGACCCCCACCAGCCTGCTGCCCCAGGAGGCCGCGGCGGCGGGCATCCGCTACCCCGAGCTCTGCCAGCGCATCGTAGACGCCTCTCTGGAGGCCCGGAGACAGGGCAGGTAAGAAGATATGCCCCCAAAGCCATCGACATGAGGAGAATTTCTATGGAGCCGATTACGATACGGGAAATACTGGACGCGGTCAGAGGAAAGATTCTCGGCGACTTTGTAACATTGGATATGGAGATCCCCAAGGTAGAGACCGACAGCCGCACCATCCACCCCGGCTCCCTCTTTGTGCCCCTCATCGGCGACCAGTTCGACGGGCACGCCTACATTAACGCCGCCCTGGAGGGCGGAGCCGCGGCCTGCCTCACCCAGCGGGAGAGGGAGAGCTATCTCCCCGGCAAGTGCTACATCAAGGTGGAGAGCACCGCCCGGGCCCTCCGGGAGCTGGCCGTCTATTATAAGAAAAAGTTTCAGGTCCCCGTGGTGGCCATCACCGGCAGCGTGGGAAAGACCACGACCAAGGACATGGTGGCCGCCGTTCTGGGGGAGCATTACAACGTGCTCAAGACCGAGGGGAACCTGAATACCGACATCGGCACCTGCATGACCATTTTCCGCATGAACCGGGAGACCGAGCTGCTGGTCCTGGAGATGGGCATGAACCACCCCGGCGAGATCGAGGTCATGTCGGCCATTGCCGAGCCCGACGTCTGCCTCATCACCAACATCGGAGACTCCCACATCGAGTTTCTGGGCAGCCGGGAGAACATCCTCAAGGCCAAGTGTGAGATCTTCAGCCACGCGCAGCCGGACTGCCTTGCCGTCCTCAACGGGGACGACCCGCTCCTGGCGAACCTGGCGTCCCGTCTGCCCTGCAGGGTGCTGACGGTAGGCGCCAGGCCCGACCTCGACTACACGGCGGACCAGCTCACCAGCGACGGGCGGGAGAAGATAAGCTGTAAGGTGAAAACGCCGCATATGGTCTGTGGCGTGGATATCCCCGCCCTTGGCAGCCACATGATCTACCCCACGCTCATGGCGGCGGCGGTGGGGGAGCACTTTGGCCTGACCGGCGAGGAGATCCGCGCCGGCGTGAGGCACTTCGCCCCCACCAAGATGCGCATGAACATCCTCCGCCGCAGGGACGGCATCACGATCCTGAACGACACCTACAACGCCAATCCCCAGTCCATGCGCGCGGCGGTGGAGGTGCTCTCCAAGAGCCAGGGGGAGCGGAAGATCGCCGTCCTGGGCGATATGTTCGAGCTGGGGGCCCTGGCCCCCGCCCTCCACGCGGGCGTGGGGGCGTACCTGGGCAAGGCGGGAGTGGACTGCCTAGTGGCGGTGGGAGAGCTGGCGGAGAATATCTACGCCGCCGCGAAGGACTCCTTGGTGCCCGAGGTCCACTGGTGCGCGACCAAGGAGGAGTCTCTGCCCGTGCTGGCCCAGGTGCTGACGCCGGGGTCCACCATTTTGGTCAAGGCGTCCCGCGGAATGGCGTTTGAGGAGCTGGTGGAGTATTTGAAGAGCATCACGACAGAGACATGACGGGGCGGGCGGACCGGACTGTCCGCCCGCCCTGCCGACGATAGGAGAAAGACGATGATAGACATATCCGTCTCGGACCTGACGAAGGAGTTCGAGGTAGGCAGTAAGATATTGGACGGGCTCTCCTTCCAGATCGACCAGGGGGAGCGGGTGGGCCTGCTGGGGAAGAACGGAGCGGGGAAGACCACCTTCCTCAAAATCCTCACCGGAGAGCTGGACTACGACGGCGGGCAGGTGATGGTGGCCCCCGGTAAGGCCCTGGGGCTCATCTCCCAGATCCCCGTCTATCCCCCGGAGTACACGGTGGAGGACGTACTCAATACCGCGTTTCGCAGGCTCCACGCCATGGAGGCTGAGATGGGGGCCCTCACCGAGCGTATGGCCCAGGGAAACGACCCGGCGGCCCTGAAACGCTACGGCGAGCTCTCCGCCCAGTTTGAGGCCGCGGGCGGGTACTGCGCCGACACCGAGCTGGGCAAGGTCTGCAACGGGCTGGATATCCCGCCCGAGATGCGTGTTCAGCTCTTTTCCGACCTCTCCGGCGGGGAGAAGACCCGGGTCAACCTGGCGCGGCTCATTCTGGAGGACACCGACATCCTCCTCCTGGACGAGCCCACCAACCATTTGGACCTCCACGCCACCGAGTGGCTGGAGGAATACCTCTCCCGGTATAAGGGCACCGTTCTCGCCATCTCACATGACCGCTGGTTTCTCGACAAGGTGGTCAGGCGGGTCATTGAGATCGAGCATGGCAAGGCCCAGTTCTACGAGGGAAATTACAGCTTTTACGCGGTAGAGAAGGAGCGCCGCTATCAGGAGCAGCTCAAGCAGTACGAGAAGGAGCAGGCCAAGATCGGTCAGCTCCAGGAGGCGGCCGACAAGCTCCACCTCTGGGCCTTCATGGGGGCGGACAAGCTCCACAAGCGGGCCTTCTCCATGGAAAAGCGCATTGAGCGCCTGCACAAGACCGACCGGCCCGCCAAGGAGCGGCAGCTCGACATCCGGTTTGGGGAGCAGGACTTCCACGGGGACGAGGTCATGGTCGTCAAGGGCCTGGGCAAATCCTTCGAGGAGCGCACCTTGTTCTCTGATGTAAATTTGCTGGTGGAGGGGGGCGAGCGCATCGCCCTCCTGGGGGATAACGGCACGGGCAAATCCACCCTCATCAAGATCATCATGGGGGAGTTGGAGCCCACAGCGGGCAAGCTGCGCCTGGGACCCACGGTAAAGATCGGGTATCTGCCCCAGATCATCCGCTTTGCCCACCCCGAGCGCAACCTGGTGGACACCATGATCTACGACCTGGACTGCTCCACCCAGACCGCCCGGAACCGCCTGGCGGCCTTCAAGTTTCAGGGGGAGGACGTGTTCAAGAAGGTCTCCGCCCTGTCGGGCGGGGAGCAGAGCCGCCTGCGGCTGTGCATGCTCATGGACGAGAAGATCAATCTCCTCATTTTGGACGAGCCCACCAACCACCTCGATATCGTCTCCCGCGAGTGGATCGAGGAGGCGGTGGAAGACTACGAGGGGAATCTCCTCTTCGTCTCCCACGACCGCTACTTCATCAATCGCTTTGCCACCCGCATCTGGATGCTGGAGAATGGGCGCCTCACCGACTTTGAGGGCACCTACGAGGAATTCCAGGCGGCCCGGGCAAGGGGGACGGCTCCCGTCCCCACGGCCCCCGCCGCCCCGGAGGAGAAGAAAGAAAAGCCCCGCCGCCCCGGAGGCACCAAGGAGCTGGAAAAACAGGTGAACACCGCCGAGCGCGAGGTCTCCAGGGCCGAGGAGCGGATGTACGACCTGACCCAGGAGATCGAGGCGGCCTCCAGCAACTACCTGCGGCTCCAGGAGCTCTACGAGCAGCGCACCGCACTGGAGGACGAGATCGCCCGCCTCTACACCGCATGGGAAAAGCTGGCCCACGAGCTGGAGGAGGCCCGATGAGGGCGGCGAGACGGAGCTACCGCCCCTATGGCGGCAAGGGCGGTCGGCGATGGCTCAAGGGACTGGCTCTCCTGCTGGCGGCCGGAGTTTTGTGCTTTGCCGCGCTGGAGGGGATCGTTCTGGCGGGGAGCCGTACCCACATCGAGGGGGAGCCCAAGGTCATGATCATCCTGGGCTGCCAGGTCAAGCCCTGGGGTCCCTCCGAGCTGCTGCTGGACCGGCTGGACACCGCGCTTGCGTACCTGGAGGGCAGGGACGATGTACAGATCATCGTCAGCGGGGGACAGGGGAAGGACGAGCCCACCACCGAGGCCGCGGCCATGCGGGACTACCTGGTGAAAAACGGCATTGACGAAGAGCGTATCTGGCTGGAGGATGAGAGCCACAACACCCACCAGAACCTGGTCTACTCCTTTGATCTGCTGCGGGAAAAGGGGGAGGACCTGTCCGCGCCCTACATCATCGTCTCCAACGGGTTCCACCTGTCCCGGGCTGTCCTGCTGGCAAACCGGGTGGACAATGGGGCCGAGACCTATACCCTGGCCGCCCCCTCCAGTCACGCGCCCTCCCGCATCAAGATGTACTTCCGCGAGCCGCTGGCGCTCGTCAAATCCTTTCTATTCGATCAATAAGAGGTATGTATGCAAGATAAGCTCAAGAGTCTGGAACTGCACTATCAAGACCTGGAGGCCCGTTTGGCCGCCACCGAGACCTACGCCGACCCGGCGCTGGTCGCAAAGCTGAACAAGGAACAGTCGGAGCTTACGCCCCTCATCACGGCCTACCGGACCTATCTGCGCCGCTGCCGCGACCTCTCCGACGCCGAGGGGCTCATGTCCGACCCGGACATGAAGGAGCTGGCCCAGGAGGAATTCGCCGCCGCAAAGGCCGACATCGAGCGGCTGGAGCAGGAGATCAAAATTCTTCTCCTGCCCAGGGACCCCAACGACGACAAGAACGTCATCGTGGAGATCCGCGCCGGCGTGGGCGGGGAGGAGGCGGCGCTGTTCGCGGCCTCCCTCTACCGCATGTACTCCATGTATGCCGAGGCCCACCGCTGGAAGGTGGAGGTAGCCAGCGTCAACGAGACTGAGCTGGGCGGGATAAAGGAGATATCCTTTACCATCGAGGGCGACGGCGCCTACTCCCGGCTGAAGTTTGAGAGCGGCGTCCACCGGGTCCAGCGGGTACCCGAGACCGAGTCGGGGGGCCGCATCCACACCTCCACCGTCACGGTGGCCGTCCTGCCTGAGATCGACGAGGTGGGCGAGGTGGAGATCCGCCCTGAGGACGTGGAGATGCAGGTCTTCCGCTCCTCCGGCGCGGGGGGACAGCACATCAACAAGACCTCCTCGGCCGTGCGGCTCCTCCACAAGCCCTCGGGCATGGTGGTGGAGTGCCAGCAGGAGCGCAGCCAGTTCCAGAACCGGGACAAGGCTATGATGATGCTGCGCAGTAAGCTCTATGAGCAGAAGCTTCAGGAGCAGAACGACGCCATCACCTCGGAGCGCCGCAGTCAGGTGGGCACCGGCATGCGCAACGAGCGCATCCGCACCTATAATTTCCCCCAGGGGCGGCTCACCGACCACCGGATAGGCCTGACCCTTTACAGGCTTGACGCCGTCATGAACGGCGATCTGGACGAGATCATCGACGGCCTGCTCACCGCCGACCAGGCCGAGCGGCTGAAGGCCAACGAAACGTGAGATAAATTGAACGGAAAGCTGGGAAACCAAACCGAATGGAATTACTGATACACTTTACAAGCTTGCCCGAGGGTAAGACGCTGGACGACGTGCACGGGGAGCTGACCGATCTTTTGGCGGACGACGGGTGGTTCACCGGTATCTGCGAGGGCTCGGAGGGCGGCTGCCTGGAGCTGGAGCTGGAGGACGAGAGGGCCAACCCCAAGCACGGCATTCTGGCCGTCAAGCACTATCTCCAGAGCGCCGCCTTCGCCCCCGACACCACCATCGAACTGGCCGGCACGCCGGTGGGCATCTATGAGTAGCGTCAAAACGCTCCTCCTGGGGCCGGAGGCTGCGGCCGAGGCTGCAGCCATCCTGCGCTCCGGGGGACTGGTGGGCATCCCCACCGAGACGGTGTACGGTCTCGGGGCCAACGGCCTGGACGAGAGGGCGGTGGCGCGTATTTTCGAGGCCAAGGGAAGGCCGCAGGACAACCCCCTCATCCTGCACGTTCCGTCCGTGGAGTGGCTGGAGCGGTACTGCGAGGATATTCCCGATACCGCCTATCTGCTGGCGGACCGCTTTTGGCCCGGCTCCCTCACCCTGATTTTGAAGAGAAAGCCCGTCGTCCCCGACGTGGTGACGGCGGGCCTTAGTACCGTGGGGATGCGCTGCCCCGACCACGCCGTCTGCCGGGCCATCATCAGCCGGGCCGGCGTGCCGGTGGCCGCTCCCTCGGGCAACACCTCGGGCCGCCCCAGCCCCACCACGGCCCGCCACATGCTGGAGGATATGGGCGGAAAGATCGACGCCATCGTGGACGGCGGCCCCTGCTCGGTGGGGGTGGAGTCCACCATCGTCGACCTGACGGCGGCCCCGCCCCGACTTTTGCGGCCGGGCGGCGTCACGCTGGAGCAGCTCCGGGAGACGCTGGGAGAGGTGGCGGTGGACGATGCGGTAAGGCGCCTGCTGACAGTGGGAGAGAAACCCCGGGCCCCCGGTATGAAGTACCGGCACTACGCGCCCAAAGCCCCGGTGACGGTTGTAAAGGGAGACGCCCTGCGGGGCGCGGAGTATATCGCCGCCCGCGCGGGAGCGGGCAGTGGCGTCATCTGCTTTGACGAGTTTGCGGCGCTCTTTCCCGGCCGGGTCGTGAGGACGCTGGGCGGCGCAGCCGACAAGTCCGCCCAGGCCAGGCACGTCTTCGACGCGCTCCGCTTTTTTGACGGCACCGGTGTGACTGAGATTTGGGCCCAGTGCCCCGACGAGGCGGGGCTGGGCCTCGCCATCTCTAACCGCCTGAATAAGGCGGCGGGGTTCCATATTATTGATTTAGGATGAACAGATGTGAATATTGAAGTAAAAAATAACGCAGTCATCGTCCGTGAGGCCGGAATGCTCATTACCGACGGGCAGTCGGCGCTGGACCTGATCGCCACCGTGTACTACGAGACCGGCTGCACGGCCATGGTCCTGCCCAAGGCGGCCCTGAGCGAGGACTTTTTCCGCCTGTCCACAGGCCTTGCGGGGGAGGTTTTGCAGAAATTCACCAACTACCACATGCGCCTTGCCGTCATTGGGGATTTTTCGGGCTATACCAGCGAGAATCTCAAGGACTTCCTCTACGAGAGCAACAAGGGCGGCGCGGTATTGTTTCTTGCCGACGAGGAGGACGCGGTGGCCCGGCTGAGCGGCAAATGATTTGAGGGAGAGGACGGCGACGGTATTGAAACAGAAATGGCTATTGCTGATGGCGTTTTTTCCGCTGCTGATTTCCTGGTTTCATAACATGACACTGTTCGCCCTGAATGGGTTCCTGTTCTATTCGCTGCCCCTTGCCGCGGCGGCCGTTTGGATTTGGGTCGGCTGGAGGTATGCGCACAGCAATCTGCGTTTTTGCCGGTCCTTCCTGGCGGCGAATTGGTTTGTGCTCCTGTCGCTGCCGGTCTATGTCTGGCAGTTCCACTTCGTCAGCGACGCGGCGCGAAGCATTGGGCTGGCGGTAATGAGCCAATGCACCTCTATTTTCAGCCCGCTTGTCTCTCCCCTCGCCATCAGGTTTGAGCCGGACCCGACCTCCGCGGGAACGGCAGCCTACATCGCCATGATCGGGCTGAGCGCCCTGCTGTTTTTGATATTATTCACCGCAGGCTACCTCGCCGGAAAACGCAGCTTGCGCGGTCGGGGGAGCGCGGCATGAAGATCATCGGCATCACCGGGCCCACTGGAGCGGGAAAGACGACGGCCCTCAACGTGCTGGTCCGGCTGGGTGGCGTCGTGATCGACTGCGACGAGGTCTATCACGGGCTTTTGGAGCGCAGCGAGCCCATGAAACGGGAATTGACGGCGCGGTTCGGGAGGGGTATACTAAACGGCGAGGGATGCCTGGACAGGAAACTTCTGGGTCAGGTGGTCTTTCAGGACGAGAGTGCCCTTCTTGCCCTCAACGCCATCACCCACCGCTATGTGGGGAGGGTGGTGCGCGCCCGCATCGCCGCCGCCGAGGCGGAGGGGTGCGCCGCCGTCGCTGTCGACGCCATCGCCCTCATTGAGAGCGGCCTGGGAAAACTGTGCCACGCCGTGGTGGGGGTGCTCGCCCCCGCCGAGGTGCGGGTCAGGCGTATCATGGCCCGCGAGGGCATTTCGGAGGAGTACGCCCGTCTGCGGGTGGTGGCCCAGAAAGAAGACGCCTTTTTCCGGGCAAACTGTACCCATATCTTAGAGAACAGCGGGGACGACACGCCCGAGGCCTTTGGGGAACGGGCGCTGGCCCTCTTTACGGCAATACTTCAAGATACACAACAAAAGGAGGAACGACCCATGGAAGAAAAGGTAAAAACCATTGGTGAGCTGCGGCGTGAGGCGCTGCTCGACAACCCGAAGAACGGCTATGACCGTCTCTCCGCCGAGGACGAGGCCGCCATGAAGACCTACTGCGAGGACTACAAGAGGTTCCTCGACACGGGCAAGACCGAGCGCGAGTGCGTGGACGAGGCAATCCGCCTGGCCGAGGCCCAGGGCTTTAAGGTGTTCACCCGCGGCATGGCGGTGAACCCCGGCGACAGGCTCTACCGTGCCAACCGGGGCAAGTCCCTGATGCTGGCCGTGGTGGGCTCTTCCCCCCTCAGCGAGGGCGTGAACATCGGAGCGGCCCATATCGACGCGCCCAGATTGGACATCAAGCAGCGCCCTCTCTATGAGGACAGCGAGCTGGCCTTCCTCAAGACCCACTACTACGGCGGTATCCGCAAGTACCAGTGGGTCACCATCCCCCTGGAGCTCCACGGCGTGGTAGCCCTGAAGGATGGTACCACCCTCCGGGTCACTGTGGGCAACGGCGCGGGGGACCCGGTCTTCACCATCGACGACCTGCTGCCCCACCTGGCCCAGGACCAGAGCAAGAAGGCCCTGAGCGAGGCCATCCCCGCCGAGAGCCTGAACATCCTGGTGGGCAGCCGCCCCTATAAGAACGACGAGGGGAGCGACCGGGTCAAGCTGGCGATCATGGACATCCTCAATCAGAAGTACGGCATCACCGAGGCCGACTTCATCTCGGCCGAGCTCTCCGCCGTGCCCGCTTTCCGGGCCTCTGACGTGGGCTTTGACCGCTCTCTCATCGGCGCTTACGGGCACGACGACCGGGTCTGCTCCTTCGCCGCCCTGGCCGGCCTTCTGGCCCTGAAGGTTCCCCGCCGCACGGCGGTGTGCATGCTGGCCGACAAGGAGGAGATCGGCTCCGTGGGCGTGACCGGCATGAAGTCGGCCGCTTTCGACACCTTTATGAGCGACCTGTGCGACAGCCAGCGCATCCCCCTCAAGGCCTGCTATGAGAAGTCCTTCTGCCTCTCGGCCGACGTGACGGCCGCCTTTGACCCCAACTTCCCCGAGGTCTATGAAAAACGCAACAGCGCCCTGGTGAATTACGGCATGGGTCTTTGCAAGTACACGGGCAGCCGGGGCAAGTCGGGCGCGTCGGATGCCGCCGCCGAGGTGGTGGCCTATGTCCGCCGGGTGCTGGACGAGGCCGGCGTCATGTGGCAGATGGCCGAGCTGGGCAAGGCCGACCAGGGCGGCGGCGGCACCGTGGCCGCCTATATGGCCGAGCGCGATATCGATACTCTGGACGCCGGCGTGCCCGTGCTGAGCATGCACGCCCCCTTTGAGACGGTGTCCAAGCTGGACAGCTATATGACCTACAAGGGCATGAAGGCGATCTACGAGCAGTAATGGATGAAAACCGGGGCCGGCAAAATTGCCTGCCCCGGTTTTTTATAAATTTGCCGCTCCCTGCGCAAGCTAACCCAAATGAGAGCAGGGAGGCGGCACTATGAGCGACGAGAAAAAAGAGACCCTGGAGACGGGCAACGAGGAGAAGGAGACCGACCTGAGCGACCGTCAGCAGCAGATCGTGGACATGGGCTCGTCCACCATCAAGACCCAGCGGGGCACCATCCACACCCTGACCATCGTGGGCCAGATTGAGGGACACCAGATCCTGCCCCCCACCAGCAAGAGCACCAAGTATGAGCATGTGATGCCCCTCCTCGCCACCATAGAGGAGAGCGACGAGGTGGACGGCCTGCTCATCCTCCTCAATACCGTGGGCGGGGACATCGAGGCGGGGCTGGCCATCGCGGAGCTCATCTCCAGCATGAAAAAGCCCACGGTGTCCCTGGTGCTGGGGGGCGGACACTCCATCGGCGTGCCCCTGGCGGTGTCGGCCAAGACCTCCTTCATCGCGCCCTCGGCGGCTATGACCATCCACCCGGTTCGGCTCAACGGCCTGGTCATCGGTGTGCCCCAGACCTTCAACTATTTCGAGCGCATCCAGGAGCGCATCATCCAGTTTGTGACCCACAACAGCCATATAAAGCGGGAGACCTTTACAGAGCTCATGCTCCAGACCGGAGAGCTGGCCGCCGATATCGGCAGCGTCATCTATGGGGAGGAGGCGGTATCCATCGGCCTCATCGACCACATCGGCGGCTTATCCGACGCGCTGGAATGCCTGCACACCATGATGGACGAACACAAGAAGGACGGGCAGTAAAGCTGCCCGTCCCTAGCCTGTCGAAAAGACTTTTCGCCAGGCTGTTGCACTTTTCATCACTTTCTCAAAGTGATGAAAAGTGATTTTCCTGCACGCGAAAGGGAAAGGCTGACGGTTCATCTCCGCGCTAAGTGCCTCGCTGCGCTCGGTTGCGCTACGAAACGCTCTGCGGAGCAGCCTTTCACACGATCCCTCCCTCCAAATCCTTCAGGTGGCGCATAGATTCCGGGCGGGTATATACATACAGTTTACATAA
>DATMXU010000215.1:0-4546 GCA_035562355.1 Pseudoflavonifractor sp. | reverse complement strand
ACATTGGGATTTACGACTGAGCGAGGCCAAGGAACTTTTATGGCAAGAAAGGTACATTGAAGATAAGTAATCAATTCTTGTGGGTAGACACTCCAAAGACAAATTCCAATTTGTCAGTTAGTGTACAGCCAGTGCCATCGCACGTTCCCCACGATAACAAAAGTCCGCTTACGCGGACTTTTGTTATGTTTTCCCCTTGATGACCAGGATTCCGTCGAACGTCCCCAGTCAAGGCCCGGCCAGTGCACACACTGGCCGGCTCGCGCGCGATTGCGAACAGCAATCGTGCGGCCTTGACGGGGGATGGGCGGCGGAATATCCTCCCCGTGGGGGGAAAACACCGCAATTATGCCTTTACCGCACGGGCCTGTTCATAGGGGCGCGGCTGCGGGGCTGGGGTGAAATACCCCGTTCAATGGAGCCTCCAATCTGCTTGCTCATGTCATGGATGTAATCCAGTGCCGCGCGCCGCTCCTGCGGCTCCCAGCCCTCATAGAGCGCTGCTACCTGGGACACGCCGGGCAGCTCGCACTTGACGCCAAACCTGCGGCAGAGAATGTAGGAAACGCTTTGGGCATCCTGCTCACAGTCAGAGCGGTCATACATGGCGTTTGCACCCTTGGCATGGATTCTGGAGAGCGCGATTTCCGTGGCGATGGCCGCAAAAGCCTCACTGTCAGGGTAGTCGGGATTGACGACCAGCTCCAGTTTCTCCTCATCATAAAGGGCCGGACCGTCCAGGGCCTTATCCATGGTGACAGGTACGACAGAGTAGTTGAGTAGCATGGTCAGCGCAGTCTCCATCTCTTTGCTGTCATCGTGAAGATGAACCTCCTTGAGCGCCCGGCCCTGGGTCTGGCTTACATCATAGGCGTCGGCCAAGACATAGCCCTTGCCAAAGGTGGAGCGGGTAAAAATCTTCACGCCCTTGCCAGTCTCAGTCTCCATCACCGTGCGGCCAAGCGTTTTCCAGCGGTCACGGGTGCCGAACACCGTGGCCCCCTCCATCTGGAACATGACCAGAACAATATTGCCTGTGCTGTATGCGGGGTTGTCACCCTGCATCTCCAGATACCTTGCGTAGACGTCGGGGTCACTGGTGATTTCGACCATCCCGGCATCCTGCATGAAGATAGCATTTTCACGCTCTGCCTGCCGCGCCTCTTTCCACTGGGCGTCGTTCTCTGTCTTTTGAGAAATAATGTTTTCTAGATTCGCCATACTGGATATCCTCCTTTATCAACGTGTTTTGGGTGGGGTGGTGCGGGTGTGCTGGGGCGCTTTCCCCTTCATGCCCTCCGACGCCGCCCGCAGGGCGACAAGCCTCCCTTTCACAGAGGGCCGTTCATCAGGCGTCGCTGTCTTCTTCATCTGGAAGGCTGTCGAGCCATTCCCGCGCTCGGGTGAGGAGCTGCCGGGCCGAGCGCGGGGAGCGGCTTTTTTTGGTGCGCTGTTCTCCTGCTCCCAGGTCGGCGCAGGGTAGCCCAGCCGCTCCATGGTGTAGTTGATTTGTGGTATATAGTCCACGTTGGAAATGAGCTCAAGGATGCCGTCGTCGCGCCGTCTATCCTTTATAGCAGAGAACAGAATGCCATACTGCTTGGAACACTGTTGGAACGCTTTATAGTCGGTCTCCTTGATACGAAAGATTGCCAACTCCCTGTCAGCTCTTAGCAGACGGCCCATGTTGGTCTTTCCTTTCAGCTTTTTGCTGTCGCGGGCCAGAGCCAGCAGAAAGGCCGCGAGGTTTTTACTCCCCGTGGCCAGCAGCTTGATAGACGCCTCCGTGATCTGGATGCTCTCCTTGACCATCAGGTCGGCGGTTTCACCTCCTACGTCCATATTTAACACCTCCCTGTTTTTAAGTATTGGATGACTTCTGATATCGTGCAGTAGCGGGTATGCATGGTGCAGTGCTTGACGATATCCTTGGTGTGCTTTTCACGCTCACCCTTGGACAGCACGGAGAAGGTCTCTACATCCTGAGCCGTCTCCTGATAGTCAAGCAGGGTGACGCTACCCCAGGGTCGGCCCTCCACAGTCTTGACAACATGGAGGAATAGTGCTATCGCTGGAAAGAGACTGAGGTCCTTCCCATACATCCACACCAGATTTTCATAGCTGCCCTCAGTGTAGACGGCGGACAGGTCGAACAGATAGCTCTTCTCCCGCCGGGAAAGGAAGAGATAGTCCGTGTACTCACAGCGGAGGAGCTTGGCAATATCCAGGTCAATGCTCCCGGCTGTCACCGGCTGGTACATCGGCACCAGCCTCAAAATGTCGCAGAGGTCTGCTTTTATCATTTTTTTCATGGGTCACGCTCCTATCCTGGACGCTGGCCCGCACCGCCTCCCTTACCCTTGGCAAGTCGCCCTCGATGCGGGCGCACAGTTTCAGTTCACGGCGCAGCGCCCGCAGTTTTGTGGTGATGGTCTCAATATCTTCAGTGACAGTATCGCTTTCTCTGGAACGGCGGAGCTTATAGAGCTCGCGCCTACAATTGCTCAGGGCGTCTATCTTCGCTTGGATGGCGTCATTCTGCATGGCAAGCTCCGCCGCTGTCTCAATGCGGTTTTTCTGAAGATAACAGAATTGTGCTTGGTAGCGGTCAAAGCGTATGATTTCCTCCCGTAATGAAAGCGCCGCCCGATTTCTCGGACGGCGCTTTGGTATAGCTCCCAAGAGATAGAGGTACTTGAAGTAGAGGGCGCGGAAACCGCGGAGCTTATGGGGGCGGTAATGAATACCGTTCCGCACACGATACCGCCGCCCGGGAGTGTACCACGATTGCGCCGAGGGTGGCGGTGGCTCCGCAGTAGCGAAAGCTGGCTCCTCTCCTGAACGCCCAGCGGCCAGCCGTGCTTTGATGGCCTCCTCCGTGTAACCCTCCCCCAGACCGTCCAGGCGGATATTTTTCTTGCCCCAGGGAGGACGGACGGTAATGTTTTTGATGTTGGGGCCGCGCTTTACGGAGTAGCCCACCTGCTCCAACCGCTGCCAAAAGGATTTCATGGTGTAGCTGTCCGCGATGGCGGCATCCACGTCCCGGCGCACCAGCTCCCGGACGGTGGGCTTGCCCGACTTTTCCGCCTCCCACTCACTGTACTGCCGCCCCTTCCCTTCCGGTTCGATGACAGACAGGCCATGGGTCCGGCATATGGCGTCCGAGGTGCCCCGAATACCCTCACCGTCGCCGCCGTAGTAGTCACGGAAATTATCCCGGTACATCTTCCCGTCTATGAAAGAGACAGAGTTGAATACCAGGTGGTTGTGCAGGTGGGCTTTATTCAAATGGGTAGAGATGATGACCTCATAGCGGTCACCCAGCAGGCGGCGGGCCAGCTCCACTCCAGCGGCGTGGGCCGTGTCTGGCATGACCTCACCGGGGGCAAAGGACTGGATTATGTGGTAGCCCCGGCGGGCCCGGTCCCCCCTCCCCCATCGGCGCTTGGTCTCCACCATGTCCGCATATGCGCTGCCCAGCTCGCAGTTGATGGAGGACTCATAACAGGTCTGCTCGGTCTTATCCCGGTTGAGAGCATAATCGATGGCGGTGGATAGAGAGGTCTTCTCCTCATCCAGCGCATAGTCCACGCACTTGTCCAGCCGGTTATGGATGACAAGGATCTTTGTGTAGGCCATTAAAAGCTGTCCTTGACCAGTCGCCATGCCTGCCGAATGAGCCACACAGTCTCCTCCACCTCGTCTGGAAAAAGGTCTTTCCTGCCGTTGGCGATGTGGGCAATCTGGTTCACATTGTTGCCGATGGCGGACAGTTCCCGCAGCAGGGCAGCATACTCGTCGGGCGGACGCGGGCGAAGATCGACACCCTGAATGAGAGTTCGCACAAAGGGGTCAATGCCCAGCCCAGCTAGCTCCGCCTGCCTTTTCAAGTGGGTGTGTTCACTGTCCGAAAGCCAGATACTGACGTGACAATTGCGCCTACGCACGGTGATTTCTTTCCTTTCTTCATTTCTTCCAAATGAAAAAGCAGCCCGGAGGCTGCTCTTTCAAGATGTTTATACCTATTGGATTACGGTAGAGGTTTTTTAAGCAGAGATTGAAGATGTGGCGGAAGTTCATAGCTTTCTAAGTGCTCGTAGTTTTCTACAGATACGCCGTCTGGTTGGAATTTAAGAGTAATTCGGCCTTTTCCCACGGAAATGTGAGGCCCTACATATGGGAATATCTCTACAACGACGGTATAGTGGGAGTTATATATGCCTTCCCGGATTTGCTCCCCACCTTGAATTTCTGTAATCTCTGTTGCGTAATAGGTTGCGACTGTGGGTTCAATCGTCAGGTACGGTTCGTAGAAATCATCTGCGGCCTCTTGAATGGATGGCATCAGCAGTGTTTTGACCATATCATTCAATCGGACAGGATCATCGAGCGCAATGCCCGCGGTTGCCTTTGCGGAGTAAATTAAAAGCTGAGTTATCCCAACAAGCGACAGCAATAAAGTTAGCAGAGCTTTTTTATATTTCAAAGTAATCACCATTTATATTGTCTGCTATGCTGAGAAAATCATAGACAGTAAAAATTG
>DATMXU010000214.1:0-29921 GCA_035562355.1 Pseudoflavonifractor sp. | reverse complement strand
GGGGAGACAAGCCCCAACAAAGAAGGAGGTGAGAGCGCTATGCCCTTACGTGTTAAAGAGTTCCGCGAGAGAAAAGAGCTTACCCAGACCGAGCTGGCAAAGCGGGTTGGCGTTACCCAGTCAGCGGTGGCGAAGTGGGAGACGGGCGGGTTTACGCCCAGCACCTCCACGCTTTTCTTGCTGGCCGATGTGCTGGGCTGCACCATCGACCAGCTCTGCGGCAGGGAGACTCCCGCTCCTCGGCCCGCCGAGGTCGCAAGCTGACTATCGATTACTGTACCGCAAAGGAGCACGAGTGCATGAAAAAATTTAAGTACCATGCCGAGACGGTGGAGCAATTCAAAATTATGGCTTGGATTAAAGCCAATTTCCACGATGAAGGCTTAGCCGAGATCCACCTCGTCGACCGCAACCATGTCCGCATCCACGACCGCGATGGCGGCATGGCCATCCTGACCTATATCGAGGGAGAGGTCTCCCTCCGGGAAATCTATCAAGCCTGTTAGGATTGTACCAGCGAAAAGGAGAATTTACCATGTCGGAAGAATACCGGAATATCTATAAAACCGCACGTCTGGCGGCTGGTTATACCCAAGAATCGGCAGCGGAGCGCCTGGGTACCAGTGTGGAGAGCCTGCGGTGCTATGAGACGTGCCAGCGAATCCCGCCCAATGAGATGGTGGAGTTGATGGTGATCTGCTATAACGCTCAGCATCTAGCCTATCAGCACCTCCGGGAAAGTAACTGTTTTGCCCGGCGTCTTGTGCCGAGCCTGGAGGAGCGGACGCTCCTGGAGATCTCCGTGCGGATATTCAACCGTCTCAAAGCGCTGGACAAAAAGAACAGCATTGAACGCCTGATGGACATTGCGGAGGACAATGTTATTTCCCCGGAAGAGCGGGGGGAGTTTGACTCCATTATGGCAGATCTGAAGGAGATCGTCAGGAGTGGGATGGAACTCTCCATCTACAGCCTCAGCGAGGAGGCAGAGCAGTGAAAAAGTATTTAACGCGCGAGGAGGCCATGGAGCATCTGCGCATCAGCAATACACAGCTTTGGCGGCTGACGAGCGACGCGAAACTTCCGTATTACCAAGAAAAGCCCGGTGCCCGCATGATGTTTCTGGAGGAAGATCTCGACCGCTATATGGACAGCATTAAGACCCGTGCCCCTGGGGTTTCCTCCGTCCTTGGACTGTCGGGAACACTCCGGAAAAAACGGGTGATTGCATGAGCATAAAAAAATACCGTCGGCGGACACCGGCGGCATGGCAAAGAGCTGTGGACAAACTCTCTATCACCTTTGAGGCCGACCAGCTAAATGGCGGGTACCCGGAGATACTAAAGACCGCCGGGTCGGAGGAGGCCCGGTTGCGGGTGCTGCGTGACCTGGGGTTTAGGATTAGGGAGCGCTGGGAGACGGACTATGCATTACCGGGGGAGCCGCCGAAATTGAGGGCGTGGGTGCTTATCTCCGGTGGCATTTCCGTCGACCTTTCGGACGGGTTTGTTGTTCGCCGCGCGGGGGTGAGGCGGTGAACGAGTATCATTTTAATGTCGATGCCGCCCAGCGGTATGGCGTAGATGAGGCCATCTTTCTTCATTCCCTGTCCTTTTGGCTGGAGAAAAACCGGGCCAACAGAAAGCACTTCCACGAGGGCCGCTATTGGACGTACAACACCCAAGATGCCTTCGTGGAGATGTTCCCCTTCTGGAGCCGTCGCCAGATAGGCCGCATCATTGGCAGCTGCGAGACCCAGGGGGCAATCCTATCCGGAAATTTCAACGAGGACAAGAGCGACCGCACCAAATGGTATTCCATGACGGACGATGCCGAAAGGTTTTACGTTACCAAAACGGTACAATGCATTGCACCAAACGGTGAAATGGTTGCGCCGCAAGGGCTAAAGGAAAATGCAAGCACAAAAGCACCCTCCATTGTACCAAACGGTACCACCGAACCGTACGATGCATTGCACCAAACGGTGAAATGTAATAAGGAAACAGATGGTTACACAGATAGTAATACCCCCCTACCCCCCAATGAGGAGCACGGTTGGAAAAAGGGGTTACCGCAGGAGGTTAAAAACATCCTGAACACCTACGTTGGCAAGGACAAGGAGCTTGCCGCCGCCATGCTGGCCTTCATGGCTGTGCGGTCAGAGCTGGGGGCAAAACAGACCGTGCGCGCTGTAAACGGATTTCTCGGTGAGCTGGACGAGCTCTCAGGCGGTGTGAGGGAAATGAAGATCGCCATCCTCCGGCAGTCGGAAAAGCGGATGTGGAAGTTTGTTTTCCCGCTAAAGGACGAGTTAAGCACTGCTCCCGCTGGTGGGCAAGCCCCTGCTGCACCTCCCCGAGCGTCTCACATCGAGGTCCGGGACGGTGAGGAGGTCGTGGTCTTTGACTGATACGATTTATAACGAGCAGAGCGTTATCGGCTCTATCCTCATCGACGCCGACTGCCTTCCAGCAGTCACGGGCTTGCTCACGGCTGATGACTTTATCATCGAGGCAGACAAGGCCATATATGGGGCGGCGTTAGAGCTCTCACGGCGAGGTGACCCAGTCGATCCGGTGACCATTGTCGACTGGTGTAAGGGCAACGTGTCCCGCGAATATGTGGCCCAGCTGATGGAGACAACGCCAACGGCGGCCAACGTGGAGGCCTATGCCAAACTGGTGCGCAAGGAGTCCATGCGGCGCTCTCTGCGGGCGCTGTCGGCCTGTATCGATGGGCGCGCATCTGACATGGACGAGCCCGGGGAACTGATCGCCGACGCTATGCGAGAGCTGGAGCGCATCGAGGCCCAGGACACGGCCAAAGAGTTGGCTACCAGCTCAGAGGCGGTATTGGTGTTCTACGACCACCTCGCCAAGCTAAAAGAGGGCGGCGGCGGTTTTGTTAAAACTGGGTACCGGCAACTGGACGCGCTCCTGGGTGGTGGCCTTTTTAACAGCGGTCTATACGTCATGGCCGCCCGGCCCGGCATGGGTAAGACCACCGTGGCCCTGAACATCCTGGACAACATCGACGGCCCCTCGCTCTTTGTCAGCCTGGAAATGGACATGGAGCAGATCACCGCCAAGCGTCTCTCCCGATTGTCTGGCTTGCCTTCGGACAGGATCATGACCAACCAGCTCACCGATGAGGAGTATGGCATGATCTCGGAGGCATCGGAGCGGCTGAGTACAAGCCCGGCCTACATAAACCGCAAGCCGTTTGCCACGGTGTCCGATATCGGCACCATGGCCCGCAAGGTCAAGGGACTCCGCTGCATCATCGTCGACTATTTCGGGTTTATTCTCCCCTCGCGCAGGAGGCAAAAACGCAACGAAGAAATGACCGAAGTATCGGCGGAGCTGAAATCCCTGGCCCGGGCGCTGAAGGTCCCGGTTCTCTGCTTAGCCCAGCTCAACCGCGAGAACATGGGACGGGGTAACAAGCGGCCGCAGCTCTCAGACCTACGCGAGACCGGCGCATTGGAGCAGGATGCCGACGGCGTGATGTTTCTCCACCGTGAGGACTACTACGAACCGAAACGTGAGGACGAAGACCCGGATCATCCGTCGATGATGGAGATCATCCTGGAGAAAAACCGGCACGGCAGAACAGGTGTGTGCGGAGCGGCGTTTTATCTCACCACCAGCAAAATATTGTCGGCCAGCTTACCGGCCAAGGGATCAAAATCAACAAACATTGCGGCTGAGCTATCTTCCGCTGGGCGGGGCCAAAAACGGATGAACAGTGTCAAGCGGCAGGCGGAGCAGGCTGAATCTGCTGAAGAAGAGCAGATGCGCATACTGGAGCAAGAAGGAAAGAAAGACGATGATCTACCATTTTAACGGGAGGTGCTTATGGGCAGGCAGGTGGAGCTTGTAAAAAAGGAGGCGCAGCGGCGCGTCGCTTTTGCCGAGGTGGACGAGCCCCGCCGTCTGGAGCACCTGGAGGTGGTCGCGGCCCTGCTGGAGGCCGCCAAGGCTTTGGAAAGGAGAGAGAGCCTATGCAGATCGGCGATAAGCTTACCTTCACCCCGTCCGCATTCGCATCGGAGTCGGCGGGCGCGATGCCGGGGCAGAAACCGGTGCCGCGGCAAGTGAAAGGCCGGGTGTGCTACATAAATCGCAAGCACCGGTATTTCATGGTCGAGGCGATGGTCAACGGACAGATCATCCGGGAATCATTTAAATTCAAAACGGCCAAATAAGAAAGGGGTAAACACTATGAAAACCATTGCTATCGTAAACCTCAAGGGCGGGGTCGCAAAGACGGCCACGTCGGTAAACCTGGGCTATGACCTTGCCACCCACTACTCCAAGCGGGTCCTGGTGGTCGATGCCGACCAGAACATGGGGGCCACGGGTTTGCTCCTGGAGCCGGAGCGCAACAGGAACACCCTCACTGCCCTGATTACGGGCATCGAAGATTATCCGTATGACCTGATCTATGAGACTCGCTATCCGGGTCTACAGATTATCCCGGCAGACGAGGAGCTGGCTACGTACGGCACCGACGCCTTTACCACCGGCAAATGCCGCCCATCCGCGATCTGTGACCTCTCCATTGCACTGGCTGAGGACGACGCCTTTGATTATGTGATCATCGACAGCGCCCCCGGTATGGCGGCTCCTATGGTCTGCACTGTGGCCGCCGCTGATGAGATTATCATCCCTCTCAATTTGGACAGCTACTCCCTGAGCGGTATGCGCAGCTTGTTGGCCCAGATCGACAGCGTCCGGAGTATCCGCCCCGATGTGCGTGTGGCCGGCGCGGTGGTGACGATGCTGCGCGCCGACAAGGATACCGACGCCGATCTGGAGGAGCTGCGGAAAAACTCGACGGTCCACATGTTTGATCCCATCCGCTGGTCCCCTGTGGTGCGCTCCCGCACCAGGGGCGGCGGGATCATCATGGAGGCGTCTCCCCATTGCTCCGCCAGCCTGGACTATAAGGCCTTTACCAATGCGCTCTTTGAGCGGGGGGTGCTGTGATGAGCAACGTGCTTGCGGATGCGATGCAGACGTCGGTGACCACGCCCACGGAGGCCCGGCCCATTGAGATTATCACCGCGGAGATTCAGGTCCTGAAAGCCCAGGTGGGCGGCGGCCTGATTGAGATCGGCAACCGGCTGTTGGAGGCAAAGGCGCAGCTCTCCCACGGGGAGTGGCTGCCATGGCTGGAGGAAAAGGTTGAGTTTTCCGTTTCTCAGGCCCAGCGTTTTATGCGGCTGGCAAAGGAGTATTCAAATACGTCAGCGCTGACGTATTTGGGGACAAGCAAAGCCCTGGCGCTCTTGGCATTTGAACCAGAGGAGCGGGAGGCGTTCGCCGCTGAGTCCCACGTAGTTAATGGCGAAGAGAAAACGGTGGAGGACATGACCTCCCGTGAGCTGGAGCAGGCCATACGGGAGCGCAAGGAGGCCCTAGAGGCCAAGGAGGCCGCCGAGGCCGAGAAACGGCTTGCAGAGCAGTCCCGGGACAAGCTGTCCCAGGAAATGACCATAGCAAACGCCACCATGGATAGCCTGCGCGAGACCGAGACCCACTTGGATGGAGTGATCGCCGACCTCCGTAAGGAGCTGGAGGACCTGCGCAAGCAGCCCATTGACTCCACCTATTCCGACACCCCCGACTCCGCAGCCCTGGACGCAGCCCGGCAGGAAGGCGCAGCGGATGCGGCCAAGACCGCCAAAAAAGAGGCCGAGGAGCGCCTAAAGGCCAAGATCGAAAAGGCCGAGAAGGCCAAGGCGGACGCTGAGGCCCAGGTGCTGACCATCCGGGCCGAGCAGGAGGCCACCAAAGCCAAGGCCGAGGCCCTTGAAAAGCAGCTCAAGCTAGTGAGCAACCCCGCCGCCACCGAGTACAAGGTGTACTTTGCCGCCGTGCAAAAGGATCTCGCCAACCTGAGGGACTGCCTGGACCGTTTGGCGGGCTCCGATCCGGAGCTCTGTGCCAAGATGACCGCGGCACTGGCCGCCTTGGGTTTGCAGATCTGTGACGATGCCGCTGCGCGGCTGGAAGGGGGCGCTCAGGCATGATGCAAGAGGCTATTGACAGAATCCGAAAGGAGCAGAAAGAGGCCAAGAGCATGGACCGTAAGGCCCAGGCCATGGCCGGAGCAGTGGCGGACAAGCTGTGCGACTTCTGCCGGCAGGACGCCGAGTTTGCCGAGGCTGTTGTGCAGGGCGGAACGTTCTCCGCGTGTATGGCTGCGGTTGAGAAGGGCGTCGGCAGCTCCATCTCAGACATTGAGGCATATACCAAAGCGGTGCGGTTCTACTTCCCAGGCTCCCGAATCGATGTGACGATGACCATTGACCTTGTCGGAGATGCCGCCGAGCCCCAGGCACCCAGGCGCGGCGTCGTGCTCGACCTCATGGATTTTATGTGAGGTGGGCGGTATGGGTGGATACAAGTACGTCCAGGAGGACGAGAAAATCCTGGCTGAGTTCCCCGGCCTTACTCAGGCGGAGCTTGACGAGGCGAACGGTTTCTTCAGCAAATACCTGTTTTTCGAAAACGTTCCAGAAGGGCGGCGGGTATGGACCAGCTGCTGCCATAGAGATGGGGTCCTCTTTGAGCACCTGACCCGTACGGAAACTCCTAAACATCGGGAGGTGCTCAGGCTGGACCACAACGAAGGGACGGTGTGCCCGTTTTGCGGCTTGCACGTTACGGCCAAGAACCGCAAGAAGTTGGGAAAGGGCCAGAAGTTAAAAGAGTATATCCCGGTGCTGTTCCTCCGCGCCTCCGAAGATGGCGAGACGATTTATGCTCAAGGGTACTGGACATATAAGGGCTATTTATCAGAGCCGGCGTCCTACCCGCTTTACATGCCCACCAGCGTTTACCGTTTCCGCCACGGTGAGGCTATGCGGTGGGAACGGCAATGGTCGAGAGGCGATGATTGGCCTATGGTGCGGCAGGACGGCAAATGGACCAAAGAACCTTTTACAGAGGGGGGTGGGTTTTACTTCCATTACTGCGGCTACAAGGTTGTTGGTATCGAGGAATTGGGGGATAGCTTTCTCCGGTATGCCGGCGCGGATGTCCGGCTTACCAAAGAAGAGGACGACCTTTGGCGCTACACCCGCAAACGAAAATATCTGATGCGTTTTCTCGGCATCGCCAGCCTATACCCCGAGAACGTGGAGATGCTGATGAAAGCCGGGATGCATGAAGTCCTCATTGACTATGTCTACAGGCAGAAGAAAAACTCCAGCGTGATCCGCTGGGGCGAGTCAGATCCACGGAAAGCCTTTGGTCTGAGCGGATCTGAGCTGAAGGAGTTTCTGTCTGGTGACCGCAAGCTGGAGACGTTGGCCGTTTACAAGAAAATGTGTAAGATGGATAAGAAAATCACCTTGCTGGATGTAGAGAAAATGCTCAACAGTCTAGGGGAGGCCAAGGTGAAAGAGGTCGCTGCTAAAGTAAAGCAGATCAAGGGCATATCGGTGCGCAAACTCATGAATTATTTGGATGGCATGGCCGGCCCCAGGTGCCACGGAGGCGGGGTGACACTGGACTATGTTACGCAGTATTGGATTGATTACATCGATGCAGCCATGGCGCTTGGGTATGACCTTACTAACCCCATTATCCAGATGCCCCGCGAATTGCAGCAGGCTCATGATAATGCGGTGCGATCTTTTGAGATCGTGAATCTAAAACAAGGGCGGAAAAGTAAGGACAAGCGATATCCCTCGCTCCAACGTCGGTATGGTTTTGATACTGATCGCTATTTCATACGCGCCCCATTCAATGGCAAGGAGATCGTGGACGAGGGGACCGCCCTGAAACACTGTGTCGGCGGTTATGCTGAGCGGCATGAGAGCGGGGCAGTAAGCATTCTTTTCCTGCGGAATAGAGCCCGGCCCGGTAAATCTCTGGTCACGATCCAGATGCGTGGAAATAAGTTAGTGCAGGTACATGGGTACCACAACGAGAGGACCACTTGCTCGGAAAACCCTAAGTGCATACCCGCCCGCCAGCTCTATGCGGAGATCCTAGACCCCTGGCTTGCCTGGGTCGCCGCCGGTAGCAAGAGGGACAAGGATGGCAAGCCCAGAATACCGAAGAAGAAAGAGGTGTCGGTCGCGTGAACATTCTTTTATGTGATAGGTGTGCCAAGGCCGCAGAAGACGTGTACACCGTCAAGCGCCTGGGTCTCGTCGGCAAGAAGGGGAAGTGCGGGCACTGTGGGCGCAAGGTCATGGTGATTGAGTGTGAGGTGACGAAACGTGAATGCTGCACAGTTCGCGAAGACGCTTAAAACATCAACCCGCATTGTGGGGGGGCTTATTCGCTCTGGAACCATCAAGGCCACCAAGGAAAGAGGCCGGTGGGCCATTGATCCGACCAGTGCGAAGTCCTTTATCAAGAAGAACGCCGCCGCAGTCGAAAGGCTCCGGGGAGAGTACGTAACCCTCTACTGGCACGGCGTAACTGTATCCGCGCTGCAATGGATGACAAAGGATGACTTTATAAAGCGCGGCATCATTCACCCGGTGCGCGGGTTTGCGGAGCAGACGATTTACAACTCGATGATGACCAGCCCCACGGAGACCGAGAAAGGAGACCCACAATGACAAAACTAGAGGCGCTAAACTCTATAATGATTTCGGATTCCTCTTGCTCCTGTGGTGAGGTCGAATATATCCTTGCTGACCTGACCGCAGCAAGTATCAAAACCCTCTTGGATGCCGGTTTTACCGTAGATCAGATTGACGAGGCCATGGAAGACGGCGTGACGGGCATTGACTTGTCGACGCTGGCATTTAACCATGCAGACGCAACCTGGTGGAGTTCCAAGAGCGGTTTTGTCGCCAATGTCGTGGAGGAAAGGAAATGCCGAATCTGCGGTTGCACACAGGATAACGCTTGCCCGGGCGGGTGCTATTGGGTAGCCCCTGACTTATGCAGTGCATGTGTGCAGGAGGCCGGGGAGGATGAACTATGAGCACAAGTCCTTGTGAAACCTGTGAGTACCACGGCGTTTTAAGTAATGCTATTATCTGCGACTACATCGGCATAGTGGGCCATATGCGCGGATGTCCAAAGGGGGAAGGCTGCACCGTACGCGTGGGCCGCGACGAGCCGGATACATACGGGAGAATGAACGCATATGGCCGCAAGGTGCGGATCTGGGATACAGCCAAGGCCGAGGCAATGAAAGCCGAAGGCAAGAGCCTAAAGGCTATCGCGGAGGCAGTCGGCAGGTCAGTGGGTGCGGTTCAATTTTATTTCAGACAGCAGGATAAAAAATGAGGGGGGCTTGGAGAAATGAAATACAGTGAAAACACTTACGCAAAAGCGCTTAACGCCCTGGCGGCCTTGCGTGCGACCTTACCCGAAAAAGAGTGGCCCACGGTTGATTTTGTCGCTGCGGCAATCTGCGAAAAGGCCGACCGGGATAGCCAGCCTGATCATATCGGTGACGTCACCGCAATGGTAGCCCAGCCCGACAACGGGCCCCTCACCCTGGCGGAGCTGCGGGGGATGGATGATCCTGTTTGGTGCGCCTGTGACACATTTGACGGCAAGGGCGGTTTTTGGTGCTTGTGTAGCGCCGGAATAATTACCCCACCGTCATTAATGTCGTTTTATGCGGCGGAAAGGCCGGACTGGGTGTTCTACCGCCGCAAGCGGGAGCCGGAAGGAGCTTAGTATGAAAGCAATCACACTTTGGCAGCCATGGGCCTCGTTGCTGGCCTGCGGAGCAAAAGCGTTTGAAACAAGGAGTTGGGCAACGTCCTACCGAGGGCCGATAGCAATTCACGCTGCCGCCAAAAAGCCAAGCGGCATTTGGGGTGCAATAGAACCCATCATTGACCGTGTGCGGGAATTGCTCCACATTACAGACCCCGATGAACTCCCCCGCGGCGCAGTCATCGCCACTGCGGAGCTGGTCGGCTGCTATAAGATCGTGCGCTATGGTGGACGGGGGTTATCTGGTAACGACCCTGGGTGGATTGATGACGACGAAAAGGGCATCTACTTCCCGTCAGAGCAAGAGTTGATGTTTGGCGACTGGACGCCGGGCCGCTACGCCTGGGAGCTTGCAGATGTCAAGATTCTGCCGGAGCCTATACCAGCGAAGGGGATGCAAGGGCTCTGGAATTGGGAGGTGACGGAAGGGGCGAGGGGTGATGTGCGTTAGGCTGTGTGAGTGCAACCAATGCTATAAACGCGCCACCTGTACGGACTGTACGTACATCCCCGACAAAGTGGACTGCGGCGGTCCGGGTGTAAGCGAGTGCCCGTACAGAGTGCCATATCCTGACGAGGTGCGGCAGCCCGAAGAGGAGGCGTTTGCAAAAGAAAGCCGCCCCGACTAAGGGGCGGCCACCTCAACAAACCACTGATTTGTCGAGATATCGCGGAAGAGATAGCGAGTCTGAGCGCGGACTTTGATCTCATAGCGCAGAGTCTGCCCGCCTCCAGACGAGGCCCGGTGCTCCACTCGGACGAGACGGTCAATCTCATAGCGGCGGCCGTCCGACAGCTCCAGGCGCAGCGGCGTGATCTTTCCATCAAGATCATATTCGGCTAAAACCTTGACATAGACCCGTTTAGGTACATCACTCATACACATCACCCAATGCAGTATACCATACTAAACAAAAAAAGATACAGGGCAAGGCGGGGCATGGTCCCGCTTTTGCCCGTGGAGGGATAGTAGTGGACAAGCAGTATATATGCCCCAAATGCGGCGGCCCGCTGGAACCGATGGGCCACCGATTGCCTAGCTTTTGGGTTTGCCTGATCTGTGGGTTGGCAGTCTGCGCGGAAGACGCCGAGGCCCACGTAGCGGAGGTAGGCCATGAAACATAAGCATATAAGACGCGCCGGCCGGGTGGTCACGGGGGTGATCTACTCGGTAGCGACTCTCCAGGATGGGCCGAGGGAGCGGGCGGAGAAGGTGCAGATGTCCAGCGCTGCCCGGGAGGCCATCAATCTGCGATACTCGTGGGAAAAGCTTGAACTGCTTTTAGCCGGGAATTTTGGAAAAGGCGACTTATTCCTGACGCACACCTATGGCGACGCGCGCTACCCAGCCAACCGGGCCGTAGCGGTCAAGCGGATCAAGCGGTTTCTCGCCCGGCTAAGGGCCGTCCGCAAGGCTCGGGGGCAGCCATTGAAATACATATACGTCACGGAGCAGCTTTCCTCCGAGGGCGGGCGGCTCCACCACCATATTGTAATCAACGGCACCGGGGGCGACTACGATGAGATTCGCAGCCTATGGGAGGATGGATCGGTGGACATTGAACCGCTGGATGTGTCTGGGGGGTACGAAGATCTCGCCCGGTACATGACCAAGGAGCCGCGCGAATGCGGGAAGATAGAAGTGGGGGCAAGGACCTGGGTGCCGTCATTAGGGCTTACTAAGCCGGAAGTTGAAAAAGGCGAGGCTCCTGACAACATGACGCTCTCAGCTCCGCCCGGCGCGATCTACTTAAAGCCGCCTGTGACCCATCGAGGAGAGTACAGCGAGTACACCTATATTAAATATCTGCTACCAGAGAAGGAGGTAAAAGAAAAAGAGAAACCACCCGCGCGGTGGACAAGACAAAATAGCCGCTCTTATATTATTCGGTCTTGAAACCATGTATATTCTCTGCAAGGAGGCGAGAAAAGTTAATGGAAAAGTTGCAAAGTACGGTGGAATGTGATAAACTGAGAATCAGAAAAGGCTTTATCGTCTGCCCGGTATGCAAGCAGCCCACGAACCAGGCAGTCAGGCCAGATACCTCGGCCCAGAACCTTCAGCTCTGGTGCCGGAACTGCAAGGCAGTCCATGTCGTGAATATCGATTTAGGCCAGTGCTACGTGATTAGCCGGTGCCAATGACCATCCCGCGAGGGGAAGGTTGTTGGTGCCGGCTTTTTGTTTTGCCCGGAGGTGATAGCTCGTGGCCCTAAAGCCGCTCCGACCCTGTCGCAAACCTGGGTGCCAGGCGCTCACGCGCGACGGCTGGTGCCCGGATCATAAACCCAAAGCCGCCAAGCGCGGCGAGAGTGCCGACTGGCACTGGATGTACAATCTGCCCGTCTGGAGGGACGACCTGCGGCCCGGTCAACTCCTGCTGGAGCCGTTCTGCCGCGAGTGCGCTAAGCACCGTCTGCGTGTGCGGGCGACCGAGGTTGATCACGTCAAGCCGCACCGTGGCGATATGGCACTGTTCACGGCGCGGTGGAACCTGCAAAGCCTATGCCACCGCTGCCACTCAGCCAAAACGATGCGGGAGCTCAACGAAAAACGCAGAAAAGAACCCTGATTTTTGCACAAGTTTTTTGCCGGAAACTACGTCCGCACGCTCGTTCGCCAGCCCTTGCGCCCACATGTGTGCGGCGGCGTGCGCCCAGGGGAAAACCCATAGGGTTTTCCGACCCTCCCCCCACCCCAAAAATGTTTTGGGCGAGGGGGTTGAAGACCGCGTGGCCCCTCGTGTGTGAGAAAAATTCCCCGATCGAGTTTCAGCCGGTAGGCCGGGAGGAGGTGCGCATATGCCGGCAAGGTCCAAACCAATGGCCAACATGGCCAAGAACATGACAAAGGCCGAGCGTGAGGCGCGGGAGACGGCCGAGGCAGAGACCCTGCCTGCCCGCACCCGCGTGAACCTGAAGGCTCCGGCCTATATCAGAAACGACAAGGCCGCCGCAAAATACTGGCGGCAGACCATCAAGCGCATGGAGGGCATTACCCTTCTGGATGACCTGGATACGGAGATGCTGGCGGTCTACTGCACCATGCTGGCCCGCCGTGACGACATGAACAGGCTCTGCCGGAGGGTCCTTGACGAGGCCAACAAGGACAACCCGGAGCCGGATGTGCTGTTGGAGTCGATTGGTAAACTGGACAGCCTCATGACAAAGCTGCAAGGGCAGGAGAAGACGCTGCTGCAGTTTGCGGACAAACTGGGCCTGACCCCTTCGGGCCGGGTTCGGCTGGCCAGAAAACGGGCCGAGGAGCGCGTGGTAGCTGACGACGACGATCTATTTGGTGACTAGGAGGAGCCTATGAACACAACGACAACTTTGGTAATACGGCCGGTGGGTGTCCTGGTGCCCTATGCCCAGAACGCCAGGCAGCATAGTCCGGAGCAAATTCTTCAGCTCCGGGCCAGCCTTCGGGCGTTTGGGTTCGTGGCTCCGTTGCTGATTGACACCCAGGACAATGTTCTGGCCGGCCATGGGCGGCTCCTGGCCGCCATTGCAGAGGGCATGCCCGACGTGCCGTGCGTACTGGTGGAGCACCTGACCGAGATCCAGCGCCGGGCATATATCCTTGTCGACAACCGCCTGGCTGAGCAGGCCAGCTGGGACGCCGAGCTGGTGAGCCTGGAGCTGCAGGGACTGCATGAGGCTGGTTTTGATATTGATCTCACCGGCTTTGACGAGAGCGACATCATCCTAGAAGAGTCCACGGACGTGTTTGAGGATGATGAGTTTGACCCAACTCCGCCCAACGAACCAAGGGCCCGACGCGGCCAGATCTACCAGTTGGGCCGCCACCGCTTGATGTGCGGCGACGCTACCGAGCCGGAAGACGTGGCTGCGCTCATGGATGGTGCGACCGCCGATCTCCTCCTGACAGATCCGCCTTACAATGTAGGCATTGTCGGCCAGACCGAGGACGCTTTGACCATCCTCAATGACGACTTCAAGGATGATGATGAGTTTTGCCACTTCCTTCAGCGTGCTTTTTCGGCCGCACTGCCGGTGCTGGAGCCCGGAGCCCCTTTCTACATCTGGCACCCGGACGGGGCCCCCGGCTGGGCGTTCCGGCAGGCGTGCCGAGCCGTTGGCCTTAAGATCCGCCAGTGCCTGGTATGGATCAAGCAGGCGGCGACTTTGAGCCGACAGGACTACCACTGGCAGCATGAGCCCTGTCTCCACGGCCAGGCCAAGCTGGAGGATCTCCCGGAGATGGACCGTGGGGAAGGGGAGGACTTTGACCATGAGGCATACCTGTATGGCTGGGCGGACGGCCGTGCCCATCTCTGGAATGCCGACCGCAAGCAGACCACGGTGCTGATGTTTGACCGCCCCACCCGCAGCGAGAAACACCCCACCATGAAACCCGTCAAGATGATGGCATATCAGATATGCAACTCTACACGCCCGGGGGCCCGTGTGGCGGACTTTTTCGGCGGGAGCGGCAGCACTCTCGTGGCGGCCGAGCAGACTGGACGGACGGCGTATCTGATGGAGCTTGACCCGAGCTACATTGATGTGATCATCGCCAGGTGGGAGGCGTTTACCGGGCAGAAAGCGGAGCTGGTGGCCGCATGAGTGCGCCTAAGAAATCAGTGGCGGCCCTGCGGGCCGGTGGCAGCCGCCATTACAGCAAGGCCAAGCTGGCCGAGCGGGAGGCCCAGGAGGTCAAGGCCCCGCCTGTTACGTCCTTAGATCCGCCCAGCTATTTGCCTGCCTCCCTGGCCGAGAAGTTCCGCAAGTTGGCTCCGGTACTGATCCACATGGGCGTTCTCTCCGAAGTCGATGGGGATTGCCTGGCCCGGTACCTGATTGCCGAGAGCAACTATCTGCGTGTGACCAGCCGTCTGACCTCTGCGCTGAACACCGGAAACCTACAGGACGCCGATAAATGGTCAGCCATGCAGGACCGTTTCTTCAAACAGTGTCGGGCCGCTGGCTCCGATCTTGGCCTGACCGTGTCCGGCCGGTGCAGGCTGGTTCTGCCGGAAGGCGTTACGGTGGAGGGCGAGGACGGGGAGGGTGACCTCTTTGGCGACTAACACGAAAACGGTCCGGCGTCAGAGCGGTCTACACCACCCCGTGAGCATCTACGCTAAGCAGGTCACCGAGGGCAAGCTGAGGAGCCAATGCAATAAATATGAGATACTGGCTTGTCAGCGCCATTTGGATGATCTGAAAAGGCAGGGGACCGAGGAGTTCCCATACGTCTTTGATACCACCCGCGCAGACCGCATCATCCGATGGTTCGGCCAGTGCATCCAGGTGCGCGGCGTATTTGCAGGCAAACCAATTGAGCCGCAGCCCTGGCAAATATTTGACCAAGGTTGCCTTTATGGTTGGGTCCACAAAGATACTGGCGCGCGGCGTTTCATGCTTTCCTATAACAAGAGAGCCCGCGGCAACGTCAAGAGCACGGAGAATTCGGCTAAATGCCTCTACCATATGTGTGGCGACGCTATTTACCCGCCCTATCATCCTGAGCTGGCCGTCTACGAGCAGGAGCCGGAGGTTGACTGTGCGGCGGTAGACCGTGGCCAGGCCATGCGTGTGTATGGAGACGCGAAGAAAATCGCAGAGGCGAGCCCTAACATTGAAAGACGGCTCTTTATTCCCAAGAGCAACCCCGTGTCGCACCGCACAAGGGGAGGGAAAATGCAGGCGCTCTCCAAGGATACCAAAAACAAAGACTCTGGTGCTCCGTCCTACTTTTGTGTGGATGAATGGCATGCCCATGAAACACGTGAGGTCTATGACCGTGGGCGGTCTGGCTTTGGTAAAAGGGTGCAGTGTCTCCTGGACGCAATTACGACGGCCGGCGACAATGCGGAAAACAAGCCCTGCTATAAGGACGAGCTCTACTACAAACGGATGTTGGAAAATCCATCAAAGGAAATTGATCGGACTTTCATCATGATTCGGGAGCTTGAGCCAAATGACAACCCACATGATCACTCTGCGTGGGTCAAAGCAAACCCTATGCTTAGATTCCCAAATGAGTACACCAAATACCTGCTGGACGAGATCATTGCGGAACACGATGACGCTTATGGCTCGGGCGATCCAGGGAAGATCAACGACTTTCTCACGCGCCGCTGTTGCTTATGGCAAGCGGCCAGCGTAAACAGCTACCTTACAGAACAGCAGATGTCTCTGGCAAGAGCCGCACAGGTGAGCCGTGAGGAATTTGCCAAGCTGACCGATGGAAAGAAGTGCAATTGTGCGTTCGACCTAGGCAAGCGGGTGGATCTGTCCGGGACTGCCGCCGTCTTCAATTTGGAGGACGGAAGGATTGCTATCAAGGTGCATGGCTTTCTACCGGAGGATGCGGCCACGAGGCATGAGCACACGGACCGCGTAGAGTACAAGGCTTGGGCGGCTGGCGGATACTGTACGCTGACACCAGGCGCAGTGACCGACAACAGCTACGTCAACAACTGGATATGCGAGGGTGAACGACTCCACCGCTGGAAGGTGGAGGAAACTGACTACGACGGTCACAACGCCACCGACCTTGCGATTCAGATGTGCAGGGACAGAAATAACGACGATTTTTGCGTGGAAATACCGCAGACCTGCGCGGGGCAGAATCTGGCGGTCAAGCGATTCCGTGAACTTCTCCTTCAGGGACGGCTGGTGCTGGAGGAAAGCCCTCTCCTTATGTGGTGCCTTGGCAATGCAATAGAGGTGACCAACAACTTTGGGGACATCAAGCTGAACAAAAGGCACAAGGATGACTCTCAGCGCATTGACCCGGTAGCTGCCATGATGAACGCCCTGGCGCGGGTCATCGTGAAGTTTGATATTGAAAACGACATCAACGAGCATATCAACGACGACGATTGGGGGATTTGAGTATGGATGAAAGAACGAGCGGGTGGAGGGCGGTGCTGGCCGCGCTCTGGGTACGGGCCCGGCCCGTGCTGGTGGCGCTTGGCGGCTTAGTCGGCACCTATCTGGACGATCTCCTGATGGTAGCCGCCGGCGTTTGCTTTGTGCGCGGCGCGGGGTATCTGGGCGGCCGGCCGGCGGCGTTGCTGACGGCGGGGGTGTGCCTGCTTGCCTACGCCGTCGTGATTGCCAGGGCAAGAAAGGCAGGTGACCGCCGATGATGCTGGGTAGTGCGCTGCGCCCCCGCAATGCCGTCGAGGTGACCGAGCTGGACTACAGCGCCCTACAGGCTTGGTTCCAGAAGGTCTTCTTTGCCGGCGAAGAGGTCCCGACCAATCAAACCGCCGCGGAGCGGCTCTCCCCGATTGCTGCCTCCCACCGCATCCTGACCAACGCCATGAGCGTGCTGCCCATCGGGCTCTATCAGAAAAAGGACGGTGCGCGGACCCCGGTCAATGTGGACGACGTGGACTATGCGCTCAAGGTGCGGGCCAATGAGGCCATGTCTCCCTCCCTTATGCGGAAGGTGGCCATGAGCCAGGGCTTTTGGCACGGGGTGAGCTACATATGGAAACGGCGGGACGCCCGTGGCCGGTTGGTGGAACTCATCCCGCTGCCGAGCAAGGAGGTCACCCGCCGGAAGGACCCGGCTGGCGGACAGATCTGGTATGGCTGCACGGTGGACGGCGTCTCTAAAACCTTCGCCCCATATGAGCTGATCATCCTGTTTTTTGAGACCTACGACGGCATCCACGGCCGGGGCGTACTGGACATGGCGCGGGAGCTGATCGCCACCGACGGGGCCAGCCAGCGGTTTGCAAAAAAGTTCTATGCCAACGGAGCTAAGATGAGCGGCGTCGTGGAAGTGGATGGCGACCTGGGCAAGCCGGGGCGGGATAGAATCAAAGGTGAGTTCAAGCAGTACGCCTCGGGGGGAGACAATGAGTTTCGGGTGGCGGTGCTGGACCGGGGCATGAAGTACACCCCCATGGGCTTGAACCAGTCTGACGCCCAGTTCATCGAGAGCCGGAACTTCTCTGTGTCGGAGGCCTCGCGATTCACCGGCGTGCCGGAGTTTATGCTGCAGGCCGGGAAACAGGCCTACAACTCCAACCAACAGCAGCAGCTCTCCTTTGTGACCAATACCTTGATGGCTCATGTGGTCCATTGGGAGCAGGAGTTTGGATACAAACTGCTGACCACCGCCCAGCTCACCGATGGGTACTATGCTCGGTTCAACCTGGCCGCCCTCCTGCGCGGGGACGACGAGGCGAGGGCGAAGTTTTATCAGCTCATGGTGTACACAGGTATCTACAACCAGGACGAGTGCCGGGCCTTTGAGGAGATGAATCCCATCCCCGGCGGTCTGGGACAAAACTATTTCTTGACAAAAAACCTGGACACCCTGGAACACATTGTTAAAGGAAGTGTGAAATGAGATCTCAAATGAATGGGTACATCGTTGCGGACGCGGACGCGGAGATCTACCGCCTGTATGGTTATAGGGTGGTGTCACCCGCGGATGTGCGCGACGCCATCCAGAGCAACCCGGAGGGCGAGACTCTGGTGCTTGAGATCAATAGCCCGGGCGGGGATATGTTTGCCGGCTACGAGATGTATTCAGTGCTCAAGGCGGCGGATATCCCAACCGAGGCGGAGATCCAGTCCCTGTCCGCCTCGGCATCCTCCACCGCCATGCTTGGGGTGGATGTGGTGAAGGCCTCGCCGGTGGCGCAGGTGATGATCCACCTCCCCAGCGTAAACGCTGATGGGAACGCATCTGACCACGTAAGAGCCGCGGCGGCGCTGAACAGCTTTAAGGAGAGCATCTTAAACGCCTATGAGTTGAAATCCGGGGGCAAAAAGACCCGGCAGGAGTTGGCCAGCATGATGGCTGCGGAGACCTGGCTTACCGTGCAGGACGCCATGGCGGCGGGGCTGGTGGACGAGGTGCTCTACGACGACGCGGGCGTTATCGCCTCCCAGGTGGTAAACAGCGTGGCAACCGGTATCCGCACCCTGGCCGCCGCGGGCGGTCTGCCCGGCGCGGCGGAGCTGCGTGAGCGCAAGGCGGCGCGGGATGCCGTCAATGGCAAAGTTCCCCCTCCGGCGGAGCCGGATAAGGATAGGGCTCTGGATCTGCTTGCGGCAGAGCTGGAGCTAATGAAATTAAGATAATTTAGGAGGAAAAGAAAATGGCTGACTATGGAAAGGTCCTGGACGAGCTCCGCGTGAAGAAGGTTGGTCTGGTAAAGACCGCCGACGAACTGGTGAAGTCCGGCAAGCTGGAAGAGCTCAAAGCGCAGAACGAAAAGATCAAAGACATCAGCGATCAGATTGCGGCGGTCGAAAACGTTGCGGCGCTCTCCCAGGAGAGGGCCGAGCCGACGGACCCTAAAGATGTCACGGAGCCCGGCGGCAAGCCTAAAGACGCCGCGAAGGTAACGCCCTTCCGGAGCCTGGGTGAGCAGCTCATGGCCATCCGCAATGTCAAGCTCGGCATTATGGATAAGCGCCTGACTGAGGTGAACAACGCCGTGCTGGGTGCCAACGAAGGCGTTGGGGCTGATGGCGGCTTTGCACTCCAGGAGGACTTTGCCGGGGCGATCCTGGAGAGCTGCGTGCAGGAGAGTGAGCTCCTGCCCCTGTTGGATTCCTACACTATGAGCGCCGCGGCCAACGCCATGCGCTGGCTGATGGTGTCCGAGACCGACGTCTCCGCCTCCGTGTTCGGCGGCGTCCAGATGTACTGGGCCGCCGAGGGTGCCACTGTTGGGACCAGTAAGCCCAAGTTCAAGGAAATGAAGATGGATATGGAGAAGATGATGGGCTTTGCCTATGCCACCGAGGAGATCCTCTCCGACGCCCCCTTCATGACCGGGTTCTTCGGCACGGCGTTCTCCCTGGCAAGCGACCGCCTTATCACTGGCGGCTGCATCTCCGGCGACGGTGTGGGCAAGCCCCTGGGCTATCTTAACTCCCCCGCGCTGATCACGGTGGATAAGGCCACCGGCCAGGCGGCGGGAACCCTCACCGGCGAGAACATTATCAAAATGCAGGCCCGCGCTCTCCCCAAGTCCCGTCAGAACTTGGTTTGGCTGATGCACCCCGATCTGGAGGAGCAACTCCCCTATCTCGTCATCACCCAGGGTGATGCCACAAAGTTCCTTTGGAACCCGGAGGGCGGGCTTGGCAACTTCGACAGCCAGCGGGTGCTCAACAAGCGGGTGATCTTTGACGACAACTGCTCCGCCATTGGCGACAAGGGCGATATCTCCCTCATCGATCCCAAGCAGTACCTGTTCCTGAAGAAGGGCACCGTTCGGCAGGACTGGAGCATGCACGTGGAGTTCCTCACCGACCAGATGTGTTTCCGCGTGATCTTCCGCTGCAACGGTGCGCCCAAGGTAGACGCCCCCGTCCAGATCAAAAACAGCACCGTCAAGCGCAGCCCCTTCGTGGCGCTGGCGGCCCGAAAGTAAGGGAGGAACGATCAGATGCATCTTATTAACGAGAGATATGCAATCCTGGAGGCCATGGAGCCCCAGAGCATCGCGGCGGCGGGTGCCGCCACCGGCAAATTCTTCGATACCCAGACCCGCAAGACCTTCAGTTTCTCGGCCCTCCTGGGTGCGGTAACGGCGGGAAAGAGCGCCAAGGTGGAGCTGTTGGCCTCCGACGCGGCGGAAGGTACCGACGCCGCGCCCGTTGGCGAGGTAACCTACACGGCACCGGCTGGCGGGGTTGACGGCCATGTGGTGACCGTCTCTGGCCACGTGACGGCCCTGCGCGGCCGCTACCTGGCCCTGCGGGTGACCAACAACGGAACCGCCGCGCTGCTGGCCTCCGCCGTGCTGCTGGCGGACTCCGTCACCAACCCGGAGGATACCGGCGGCACTACCCTGGTGGTGTGATGGCCGCCCCGATGCTAACGTCTGACGAGCTGTCTGCGGCCAAGGCTTACCTGCGGGCGGAGGATGACGACGACGTGGTGACCGCTTGCGTGCTTGCGGCACGGGAATACCTGGACCAGGCAGGGATTTCCACTCCTGGACTGAAGAGCTCCCGGAGGCCGCTGTACGACCTCGTGTGCCACGCCATGGCGCTAGGGAGCTATGATCTCCGCGACCCGGTAATCACCGGCACCATCGTGGCGGAGAATCCGCAGCTTAAGCGGATGATCGTGCAGCTGAAGTTGACAGAGCCGGAGGTGTAGTTATGGCCCGCAGTGCATCCGCGGGGGAGTTGAAAACCCGCATAAAGGTATTTGACGTGCTTGATGGCGAGGCTTTGAATGAAAATGGCTATCCTGTCCAGGAGCCGATCAACGTCTTCGGCGAGGGCGGGAGCCGGATGTGCAAGTGGGTCAACGCCTACGGCGTGGAGATTTACACGGCCAAGCAGGCGGGCGTAACAGAACCTGCAACACTGACAATGCGCTATACACCCCTGGTCACACCCACCAGCACGATCTATAAGGGCAGCGACCCGAGGCCATATGAGGTCATAAGCGTCAACGACGTGGAGGACCGGCACGCATGGCTGGAGGTCAAGGTGCAGCGAAAGGTGGAGTCTAAGCAGTGACGATAAATGAGATCATCATCCGGGCGCTGGAGGGCTTTGGCGACCCTGTTGTACCGGGCCTCTATACCGGCAAGGCCACAAGGTATTACACGTTTAACTATGACCTCCTGCCCACCAACTATGCGGAGAACCACCCCCTGTTTGAGCGGGCGCTTATCCAGGTACATTTCTTTGCCCCGTTGAAGTTTGACAGTGTACGGCGGAGGTACGAAACCCGAAAAGCGTTGACCGAGGCGGGGCTCGGCTATCCTGAGACGATTGATGTCTCAGACCGCGATATGCAGCATTACGTTTTTGAGTGTGAGGCCATTATTGGCCCAGAAAGCGAGGAAGAAAATGGCTAACCCCAAGATTCGACTGAAAGCCGCTGGGTACCACGGTATCCAGAACATGCAGTTTGCACCGGCGACCGAGACCGGATATGCGGCCACGCCGCTCAAACTGCTCTACGCGAAGAATCTTAACCCCACGGCCCTGCTGGAGGCGGTGGAGCAGTATGGCGACAACCGTCTTATTTTCCGCATCCCCAGCGATACCGGCTATGAGGGCCAGATCGGCACCACAGGCGCAGATCCGGAACTGGAAAAGGCTATCGGATATTCCATCGAGTCCGACAACGGCCTGATCACTACGGACGTGACGCAGTATCTCCGCGGCGCTCTGTACTATGAGTTTATTGAGCGTGACGAACACGGCGCGGCCTCTGTGGTCAAGGTATGGCTGTTTAACGCCGAGATCGGCAAGGGCAGCGCCTCTCACGCCACGAATACAAGGAGCTTGGAGTTCGGCGAGTATACTTACCCCTTCACCGTCTACGGCGACACGCTGATGGACGCCGCCGGCACCGCGCCCTTCCGGGATGCCAAGGGGATGGGCCGCAAAGCGTTTATGTATACGGCCAGGCCTGACGATGAGGAGTATGACAATTTTGACAAGGCCGTCCCTACCCCAAAGGTAGCCAGCCCGAGCGGCGGCTGATATGCGGATGAAGATGGACCTGGGCGGGGCCAGCTATGAGCTGGACCCCGCCGCCATCTCCGCGATCCGGTACCGGGCGGAGTATGGGGACAGCATACATAATCACCTGGCGGCCTGCAGTTCGGCGCAAGAGGTTGAAGGGCGGTTGCTGCGTATGTGCCACTGCATGATACCAGAGGCGGATAGGCCGGAGCTGCTTGACTTCGCCGGGCAGGCAAGGCAGGATAAGGACTTTTTTCAAAAGGCCCTGGCTGCCCGCAACGCGCTTTTAGGCGGAGACCCCCGCTGGGACGGCGGCAAAGAGGCCGACGGCGAACCCTTTGATGAGTACCAGGTGCTTGCACTGATGGCAGCCGCGCACCTTGATACGGGCCTTGTCTATGAGCTGCCTATTATGCACCTGGTGGCAATTGTCGGGCGCTATTTTGAAGAGCAGAACTCTGACGGGACAGATCTGCGCCCCATGACCGATGAGGAAATGACGAGGCTGTACCCAAGGCCGAGGAAGGAGTAGCCCATGGTTGAGATCAACTTAGGCGACCTGGAGAAGGAATTGCGTAAAACCCTGTCCGAAGTCGGCGAGGATGCGGAGAGTATGCTGGATGAGGTCATGGCCGACGCCAGCCAACGTGTGCTTGCCAAACTGCGGAGAGGCAAGAAACACGGCGGCAAAACGCCGGAGGATACTGGGGAGTACGCAGAGGGTTGGGAAGAACACTCAGAGCTGCGCGGTGTGGAGCGAGTGCGGGTCATCCGAAATGCTGCAAAACCGTATCTAACGACCATTTTGGAATATGGTCGGGAGGGACAGCCCGCACGGCCTCATATCCGTTTGGCGCTGACAGAGACGATAGAAGAAATAAATGACGAGTTGAAGTAGCAATGGCGGGAGGTTAAACCATGGCTTTGGGCTCTAAGTTCACAAAGGGTATTGAGATTGAAATCAGTGGCAAGACCACAAAGCTAAAGACCGCTCTTGATGACGCCAACCGCTCAATCCGCTCCTCACAAAGTGAGCTTAAAACGCTGCAAAAAAATCTTGAACTGGAGTGGAATCCGGCTAGTTTTAAACGTGCTCAGGAACTGGCCCAACGGTCGCTCCAGCAGACCAGGGATAAGGCTGACATCCTGCGAAAGGCTCTGGCTGAGATTGACAGCCAGGGTGCCGGGAAAGATACGGAGCGCTATGAGGCTATTCGGCGTGAACTGAGCTATGTGGAAGGGTCCGCCCGTAAAGCAGCGGAGGAACTAAAGAAACTCAATAGCCTGCCTCTGGATAAGCTGAAAGCGGAGTTGTCCGCCACTGCCGACAGCCTGGATAAGATGGGTAACAAGCTCACGTTGGGGCTTACTGCTCCACTGGTGGCCGCCGGCGTCGCGTCGTCCAACTTCGCCAGCGATACCGTCGAATCTGTAGGTAAGGTAGAGGTGGCCTTTGGCTACGCTGCCGAGGGCATTAAGAAGTGGTCGGACTCCACGCTGACCTCCATCGGCCTTGCTAAGGGCACCGCTTTGGATATGGCAGCCCTCTACGGGGACATGGCGACCTCCATGGGATTCGCCAAATCCCAGGCCGCTGATATGGCCAAGTCCCTTGTCAATCTGGGAGCCGACCTTGCGTCCTACAAGAATATCTCCATTGACGTGGCCAACACCGCCCTCAAATCCATCTTCACCGGCGAGACGGAAAGCTTGAAGGGCTTGGGTGTAGTTATGACCCAGGCGAACCTCCAGGCCTACGCTATGGCCCAGGGATTTAAAACAGCCTACAAGGACATGAACCAGGCCCAGCAGGTAGCTGTGCGGTACCAGTATGTATTGGCTCAGACATCTAACGCCCAGGGCGACTTTGCCCGGACCTCGGACAATACCGCCAACCAGCTCCGCGTTTTGCAGGAGTCGTTGAAAGAGGCGGCGTCGCTGGCTGGGGACCAACTGCTACCCATTATCACACCTATCGTTGGAAAACTCAGCGATTTGATCCAGTCCTTTGGCGATCTGGACGAGGGGACCAGAAAGGCCGTGGTGCAAACAGCACTGTTTGTGGCCGGACTTGGCCCCATGCTCAAGCTGACTGGCGGGGTAACCACGGCGATCTCTGCCGGTGTGGCCGCATACACTGCGCTCACCGCGGCAAAGGCTGCGGATACCGCAGTTACCGCCGCCCAAACGGCTGCGACGACCACCGCCACCGCCGCCCAGACGGGCCTGAATGTAGCCATGAGCGCCAACCCTATCGGGGCCGTTGTGACTGCCGTAGGGGCCTTGGTGGCGGTACTGGGGGCATGGATAGCGGTAACGGCCCTGACAACGGAAAACCAGAATAAACTGACGGAATCGATAGAGAAATCCCGTGCGGCTTATCAGGGAGCCGTAGATGATATTGAGGAGAGTCGCACCAGTACGCTGGGGATGATGCAGTCCCTGGAGCAGCTGATGGCGGTAGAGGATAAGAGTGCCGCACAGAAAGCTGTCATAAAGGGCCTTGTGGACCAACTCAATGAGGCGGTCCCGCAGCTGTCCCTGGCCTACAATGAGCAGGCCGATTCCCTCAACATGACCTCTGACGCTCTGGAGCGGTACATAGAGACGGAGGCCCGCCGGCAGCTCCAGCAGGAGAGCACTGACCGCCTGATTGAGTTAGAGAAAGAGCGCATCCAAATTGCGGAGGATCTTGAGAAGGCCCAGGCGGATCTGTATCTTGCCCAAGAGGAGTATAACCGGGTCACGGAGAACGGCACCGCGGTCATGGACGATTATGACACAGCGTATGCCGTCGCTCAGGTGACGGTGGGGCGGCTCCAGGGTGTGGTGAACAATCTCACAAAGGCCCAGCAGGACAATGAAACCGAAAGCGCCGCGTTGCAGGCGCAGTACAATGACCTATCTGCAGCTACAGACAAAACGGATTCCGCTGTCACTGACTTGGCGAATAGCTTGGACTCTGCAGTTGTCACCGAAGAGGAGCTGGCCAAGTCCACACGCACCCTGACCTCGGAGACCGAGACCTTGAGCGCTGCGTTTGCCGAGCAGACCGAGAACGGTGGGCTGTCTCTTGATACTACCCTCAAGCTCATTGAGGCGGGCTATGGCGCGGCCCTTGCGGTGGACGAGGAGACCGGCTCTGTCCGGTTGAATGCGGAGGCCTATGCGACTCTCGCCCAAAAGAAAATTGATGAGCAGATCTCCGGCATTCAGGATAGCCAGCGGGAAACCAAGACGCGACTGCTGCAGGCAGAAGGTGACGCCGCTCTAGCCGCCGCGATGGGCCATACAGCCCTAGCCCTGTCCTACCAGGAAACAGCCAAGGCGATCCAGGGCGAGTTGGTTAGCGGTGACGCTATGATCGCCCAGCTGACAAAGCTCAGAGATGGGCTTGATACTGTGGTCACCGGGAAGTGGAGCAGCAAGGCCCCCACGACCTCCAAGTCCAAGTCCAAAGCCAAGACCGCAGAGGAGCTCCGGGTGGAGGACTATAAGTCCGCCATGCAGGACCTGGACTATCTCCGGGATATGGATAAGATCAGCGAGGCCGACTACTACGCCCGGCTGGAGCAGCTGCGTGACAAGTACCTCACTGAGAACAGCGACGAGTGGCGCAGCGCCACGGTAAAGCTCCATGACTGGCGGGAAAAAAGCCGGGAGGAGGAGGCCAAAGCCGAAAAGGAGGCCGCCGAGCAGGCCGCCAAAGCCAAACAGGATGCCTATGACAAGGAGCGGGCCGATCAGGACTATTACCACGATGTGGGCCTAACATCGGACAGCTATTACTATCAGCACCTTGAAGAGCTCCGGGATAAATACCTGGAGGAGGACTCGGAGGCGTGGCGGAAGGCCACCGTGGAGCTGTACAACTGGCAGCAGAAACAGCGGGACGCCGCGCTTGCCGCCGAGAAGACTGCGCAGGAGGCCGCGCAAAAGCAGCGCACGGACCTGGTGAAACAGTACACCGATGAGCGCATTGCCGCCATCAAAGCCGAGCAGAAGGCGGAGGAGGACCGCATCAACGCCCTCATCGACGGCATTGATGAAGAGATCGCCGCCCGCAAACGCTTGCGCGAAGTGGAGGGCGATGAGGACGCCATTGCCAAGGCTCAGAAGACCCTGGAGGCCGCCAAGGCCCAGCTTGCTTTTGCCCGCGATGAGAATACCCGCCGGGAGCTTGAGAAAGAAGTGGCCCGCGCCCAGGACGATTTAGACAAGGCCGTCCAGGACAAGGCGGACAACGACTGGTATTATGCCAAGGAGCAGGAGAAGGCCGCTCTGCAGGATCAGCTCGACGCCGCAAAGGACAAGTACCAAACCAGAATTGACAACGCCTCCTCTTGGGCGGCTGACCGGGTGGCGGAAGAGCGGGCGCGCCAGCGGGAGGATGACGCCCGGATAGAAAAGGAGTACGCCGAGATGGCGGCCGCTCAGAAGGCCGCCGCCGGCATGCTGGCCACCGTTGGCCAGGCTGTGAAACAGGTGACGAACGCCACCACCAATCTGGTGACCAATCGCAACAGCGTGAGCATCACAACGGGGGCAAGTCTGCTGACCTCCGGGCAGGCGGCCCGGCTGGTGGAAAAGGCGCTGGAAAAGCTGGCGAAGTAAGGAGGGAGCAAAATGCGGTCCATCACATGGGAGAGCGACGCCGGGCACACCGTCCACATGGGCGGCGTCGCGCCGTATCTTTTCCGGTCGCTTACGGACGATCTCGGAGCAACCGCGGAGGTCTCAAAAGCCCCCAGACAGCACGGACACACCACCCACTATACGGCGCTGAATGTGCGCACCATCAATATTACCGGCTCCCTGGTGGCCTATGGCAGCCCCACGCTCGACGCGCAGGCGGCCTTTGACCGCCACCACGCGGCGCTGTGCCAGTCGTTCGCGCCCCACCGCTGGGGACTGCTGACCTACCACACTGAGGACGGCCCCCGGCAGGTGCGCTGCCGACCGATCGCCACGCCTACCTTCGGGGAGCGGAAAGCCTACACCTGCACCCTGGATATTGAGTTCACGACAGACAGCCCATTTTGGGAGTCTGCGGACCTGTATGTCTACCCGGTAGGCGTCCGGGTCAAGCGTTGGCATTTCCCGATGCGCCTCCCGTTGGTCTTCGGCTCCCTGGCTCCCCGCGGCATCATAGACAATCCCACAAGCGAGATCATCTATCCCACCATTGAGGTGACCAGCACGGCCCAGCTCGTCACGGTAACCAATGAGACGGTGGGTGCGCATATCTCCATCAATCGTCCGATTGGCGAGGGGCAGAAGATGGTGATCCGGATGGAGGACGCCAGCGCTGCCATTTGGACCATGGACGGCGAAGGCGTCTACCAGGAGACAGAGGACGTAAGCCATTGGCTGACGCTGGATAGTGAGCCCTGGGGCATGATGCCGGGGGAGAACGTCATCACCATCTCCAACGAGATACCAGCAGAGACGCCGCTGACTTACATCAAGTACCGTATTCCATTTTTGGGGGTGTGATCGTGGGAATTGAGATCCGTATCTTTGATCCGGTGGACGCCGCCCACCCCTCGTTTGGCCGGGTGGGGCTGACCACCGCCGCCACTGGCATCTCCACCACGTCCAATCTGGCGGCCCCCGGTGATTTTACCATCACCATCCCTTTGGGGGCACGGTATGCTGATACGCTCCAGCCTGGCAGATTGGTGCTGATCGACCGGACATTTTGGGGCATCGTCGACGGACGGGTGCTGGAGGCAGGGGAGCAGGGACAGCAAATCACCGCATCTGGACGAGACTTAAAGGGTCTGACCATGGACCGTATCACGCTGCCGCCTCTCGTCTCAGGTGTGGCCGGCACCCAGGGCTACGACGTGGTGACTGGCACCACGGAGGCCTGCATGAAACACTTTGTGGACGCCAACATGGTGCGATCGACGGACCCGCTGCGCAATATATTCGGCCTGCTGATCGCGCTGGATCAGGGGAGGGGCATGCAGGACGATAAGTACATGTCCCGTCATGACGGCCTGAGCGGCGTACTGCAGGCCCTCGGTGAGGCGGCGAGTCTGGGCTATGACATCATCCCAGACCTGGACAGCGGGGCCTATGTCTTTGACGTGGTGCAGGGGGTAGACCGCAGCGGCACCCAGAGCGACCGGCCCCGCATCGTCTTTGACATCTCCCGCAGGACTGCCCAGGCACAGACCTACACGGATAGCCGGGCCGACGCCCGCAACATCTTTTATGCCACCCGGAGCGGCGCTGAGTTTGAGGACGAGGCCCTTACCATGATGTACGTCAGGGAGGGCGAGGAGACGCAGGGCGGCCTATATCGGCGGGAACAGCACCTGAGCTTGTCCGCCAGCACCCCGGAGGCGGGCCAGGAGTACGCTGAGCTCCAGAGAGCGGCTCTCCAGGAGGCCGAAAACTACCGCCCCACCGAAAGCTTTACCTGCACCATCCTGGACGGACGCTTTCAGTACGGCCGGGATTACTTTCTAGGTGACACGGTGACCGCCCAGAATCGGGAATGGGGCGTGACCATGCATCCCATGGTGACGGCCATGACCACCGAGTACGGCGAGAACGGCATTACTCATACCGCCACGTTTGGTAAAGCACCGCTCAACGTCTTCGGGCGGCTCCGGCGGCAGATAAGACAAGGAGGATAGAAGATGAAGGGATACTTTTTCAACGCGCAGGCCACGACGGATATCGTGGTGCACCCCTCCGGATTCGACCGGGAGTACGACGCGGACGACTTCAATCGCTACATGGGCCTGTTCTTTACCAGCGGCGTATTTGTCCGCGATGATCCGGACGCCTGCAAGGTGATCGCCACCCCGGGTGCAAAGCCACCTGCCGACGGGATCTCATTCCGCCCAGGGGTTGTGCTTGTGGATGGAGGCCAGTGCCACATCGAGAGCACGGACCGGGTGATCGTCAAGCCCAACCCCCTCGGTACGGCCTTCACCAGCATTATGTGCAGGCGCAATAACGCATCGGATGTGAGAGGGTTCGAGCTGGTCGCCATCGGCGCGACGGATGATTATCCGTTCCCCGTCCGTGAGGGCGATATATACGACATGTGCCTCGCCATAATGGACGTTGAGCCAGACGGGACTATATCCTGGGTCCAGGACACGCGCAACGATCCCGACTATTGCGGCTATGCCGCTCTCACTGGACAGCCTCCCTATTACCCGCCTGAAGATAGCAACCTGCCCTATATTTTCTGGCTCTACACCTTGGGCTACCCAATGACGGCTCAGCAAAAAGCGGCTGTGGTGAGCAACCCCAGTCTGATGGCGATCTACAATCAGACAAGAATTGGACTGATAGAGAGAGGCAGCTGGCCCCGTATTGCCACCTATGAGACCGCAGGAGCATATACCTGGATCGCGCCGGACCTGTTCGGCGATGGAAAAGCCTATGAGATCGGCGTTTGGATGTGCGGCGGGGGTGGAGCTGGTGGAGCATTATTGGCTCAGAACAGAACATCGGATGTGCATATGGCTGCTGGTGGTGGATCTGGAAGAGCAAGGTGCTTTAAAATGACTGTAACTCCTGGCAATTCATATAATCTTGTTGTTGGGGCTGGTGGAGCTGCTGCTGCCATGTCTACATCTCTTTTTATTAATGGCAACTCTGGTGGCAGCTCAGCTTTTAGTGGCAATACGGTTAGCGGTGGAGAAGGTGGAAAGTATGTTGACATCGACCATACTTACACAAACATTATAACTGTACCTCCAGCAATGGGTGCACAATGTTCTATCGGGCTTAAGTATCC
>DATMXU010000213.1:0-8011 GCA_035562355.1 Pseudoflavonifractor sp. | reverse complement strand
GCTCCTTTGCTTTACCTTTTAATTTAATATCGTTTTTCGGTTGGGTAGGAAACTGCTTTCAAGTCATTGTAGGCTTTCAGGGGGGAAGGCCTTAGGATTTGATTGCGTTTTCTGCCTTTTTTATTGTGTTATGCAGTGGCCACTGTGTAAATAATATGCAAGCAATTGGTGTAAGGGGGAATTCAATATGTATTCGGGACTAAACACAATGTGGGTTCTTGTTGCCACAGCATTGGTATTTTTCATGCAGGCAGGCTTTGCTATGGTGGAAACCGGATTTACTCGCGCTAAAAACGCCGGCAATATCATTATGAAAAACCTGATGGACTTCGCTATCGGCACACCGCTCTATTGGTTACTGGGTTTCGGCATCATGTTTGGCGGCTCCGGCCTTTTGGTTGGAGGATTCGATTTGTTTGCCAGGGGGGACTATTCTTCTATCCTGCCCGCAGGCGTACCTCTCGGGGCTTTTTTCATCTTCCAGACTGTTTTTTGCGCTACCGCTGCTACCATTGTTTCAGGAGCTATGGCAGAGCGAACGAAATTTATTTCCTATTGTATTTACAGTGCCGTAATCAGTTTGCTGATATATCCGGTTTCCGGCCACTGGATTTGGGGCGGCGGTTGGCTTTCCCAGTTGGGCTTTCATGATTTTGCGGGGTCTACCGCCGTTCATATGGTAGGTGGCGTAGCCGCCTTTGTGGGCGCCAAGATATTGGGGCCGCGCATTGGAAAGTATAACAAAGACGGCTCTGCCAATGCAATTCCGGGACACAGCCTAACGTTAGGCGCTCTGGGTGTGTTCATTCTCTGGTTCTGCTGGTTTGGTTTCAATGGCGGATCTACTGTTTCTATGGAAGGCGACAGCATTGTTGCCGCAGGCAATATCTTTGTAACGACCAATCTCGCCGCTGCGGTTTCCACCGTAACGGTTATGATTATCACATGGATTCGTTACAAAAAGCCTGACATCTCCATGACTCTGAACGGGTCGCTCGCCGGCCTTGTTGCGATTACCGCCGGCTGTGATGCAGTAAATCCTTTCGGGGCTTTTTTCATTGGCCTCATTGCGGGGTTTGCCGTCGTCTTTGGCATCGAGTTTATCGACAAGGTATTAAAAGTAGATGACCCGGTGGGCGCTGTCGGCGTTCATGGCGTCTGTGGCGCGCTTGGTACTATTCTCGTTGGTTTGTTCTCTGTGAGCGATGGGCTTTTGTATGGACATGGATTTGGTCAGCTTGGCGTGCAGGCACTTGGCGTTGTGAGTGTAATGGCCTATGTCTCCATTGCCATGATAATTGTATTCTCATTGATTAAGAAAACAGTCGGCTTGCGCGCCGATAAGGAAGAAGAGATACGTGGCCTCGATATTACCGAGCATGGTCTTGTTTCCTCCTATGCGGATTTTATGCCTGCCCTTGTTTCTACAGAAATTGCCCCGGCTACCGGCAGCTCGGCTGCGCTACCTCTCGCCAAAGCCAAGCCGTCTTTAGAAAGCAAGGAAGGCGCCAAGTTCACCAAGGTTTCCCTCCTGTTTAATGCCGCCAAATTTGATGAAATGAAAAAAGCCATGAACGACATTGGGGTAACCGGAATGACGGTTTCCAATGTAATGGGGTGTGGCGCTCAAAAAGGCCGCACCGACTATTATCGCGGGATCAAGGTGGAAAGTGTTGAGCTTTTGCCCAAAATACATATGGAAATCGTCGTGAGCTCCGTACCGGTAGAAACGGTTATCAAAGCGGCCACCAAGGTGCTTCACACAGGCCATATCGGCGACGGAAAAATATTTGTATATGATGTAGAGGACGTGATAAAAGTAAGTACGGGCGAACGGGGCTATGCTGCTTTGCAGGGCGAAGATGACATATAATTGTTATGAGGGAGGGAGAAGAGATTTATCTCTTCTCCCTCCCTCACTAGCCTGTCAAAGAAGCCCTACGGGACCTCTTTGACAGGCTGTTACACTTTTTGAAACACCGTAAGAAGTTTCAAAAAGTGGTTTTCCTACACGTGAAAGGGAACCCTGACGGTACCCTTTCACACTATCCCTCCCTCCGTGATGTTCCGCCTGGGTGTTTTTTGACAGTCTGATGAGGGAGGGAGAAGACTGCATAGAGAGCGGTCAGCACATATTAATACTTGCAGTGAAACCGTTTCTCGTATTCTTCCTTCAGGGAAACCCGGAAGTCAGGGTGGGCGATCTCGATCAGATTGCGGGCTCTTTGGCGCAGAGTCAGCCCTTTGAGGGGCGCCACGCCATACTCGGTGACAATATAATCCACGTCGTTACGGCAGGTGGTCACAACGGCTCCCTCGTCCAGGAGAGGGACGATTTTTGAGATACTTCCCTTGACGGTGGAGGGCAGCGCCATGATGGAAATCCCGCCTTTGCTGGCGGACGCGCCCCGGACGAAGTCTACCTGGCCGCCGGTGCCGGAAATCTGCCGAAGACCAATGCTCTCAGAGGCCACTTGGCCCATCAGATCCACCTGGACGCAGGAGTTGATGGAGACCAAATTGTCGTTCTGGGCTATGATGAAGGGGTTGTTGACATAGTCCACGGGCCATAGCTCCACGTCCGGATTATGGTCCACGAAGTCGTACAGGCGGCGGGTCCCCATGAGAAAGGCCACCACAAACTTGCCGGGATTCAGGGTCTTTTGGGTGTTCGTAATCACGCCCGCCTCGGCCAGCTCTACCACTCCGTCGGAAAACATCTCGGAATGGATACCCAGGTCCTTTTTACCTTTCAGAAAGAGGAGGACGGCGTCGGGGATGGCTCCGATGCCAAGCTGGAGGGTGGCCCCATCGGGCACCAGGGAGGCGCAGTGCTCGCCAATGGCCCGTTCGATCTCGCCAATCTTGGGGGGCTTAAGCTCAATGAGAGGGGCGTCATGCTCCACGATGCAGTCCAGGTCCTTGACAGAGACCAGGCTGTGGGGACCGGTCCAGGGCATATGTGCATTGACCTGGGCCAGGACCACCTTGGCCTGCTTTACAGCCTCCAGCGTGTAGTCCACCGATACACCCAGAGAGCACATGCCATTTTCGTCGGGCGGAGTCACCATGACCAGTGCCACGTCAACGGGCAGCGTGCCCCGCTCCCGAAACTGACGGGGAACCTCAGAGAAAAAGATGGGGGTGAAGTCCCCCCGGCCGTCACATATGGCCTCCCGGGTGGAGGCGCCCAGGAAGAGGGAGTTGTGGCGAAAGTTTTCGGCGTACTCTCTCTTGCAGTATTCGCTTTTTCCCATGGCCACCATGTGGATGATCTCCACATCCCGATAGGCAGCGGCGTTGGACACCATGGCATCCATCAGATAGGAGGGCTCGCCGCAGGCGTGGGCAACAACCACCCGGTCGCCCGATTTAATGCGGGAGACGGCCTCCTGCGCCGTGGTCAAATGCTCCTCATAGTAAGTCTTCCAGTTCATAGAATCACCCTTTCCCTTCAGTGTGCGGTGACAGGACTAGCCCGGGCAGGCTCCCAACGGCGCCTACTCCTCCTGCGGCTGGATGGCCTGAGAGAGGCGGCGGCAGGCCGCGTCGAACTCAGCCTCGTCCGTGATATAGACGCATTTCTCAGCCGGAGCGGTCAGGCTGCTTATGTTGACACAGCGGGCCGGGCAGCCGCACACCACCACAAGGGCGGCGTACTCGGCCTGCGGACGGGCAGGTACAAAGCCCCATCCGGGGAATTGGGCCTCCAGGCGCCTGACCAGAGCCACCCGGTCATAGCGGGAATTGCACCCGCCGCAGTATCGGACTCCGATTTTATCCCTATCCGCCATGCCTTATCTGGAGAATTGCCCGGGCTTCAGCCAGCAACGTCTCGCTTACCTCCTGAACCAGTACGGCGCGGCGGATGGAGGGAATGTGCTCCATCACCGCGGTCTGGATCAGTTCCTCGGTGGTCAGGTCGGCCGCCGGACAGCCGGAGCACCGTCCCTTCAGGCGGAAACGGAGGATTCCGTCCTCCACCGATACTATCTCCATATCCCCGCCATGGGTGTACAGCAGGGGGCGGACGTGCTCGTCCAGTACGGCCTCAATCTCCTCATACATGGCGAATACCTCCTTTGGGTAAGATCAGGGCGGCGGTACACCGCCGCCCCGAATCCGCGTTGTTTTGTTCCGGGGATGCCCGGAGACGGATTACTCCTTGATGTGGGCGATGGCCTTGGCCAGCTCCTTCTTCATGGCCAGATTGCCCTGGCGGGCGATCATGATGCGCTGAGCCTGGGGAGAACCGGCCCCGTGCATGCTCTCGGTACGGTAGCCCACCGCGGCGGTGCCCAGAGAGAGGTTCTCGATGAGGCGCAGGATGCGCAGGCGGTTCTCGGTGGAAACGGCGTTTACGCCCCGGAGATACTTGTCGATGACAGGGCCCAGCTTGGGATCGCGGAAGTCGGACTCGCCGGGTGCGGTGACCATCAGGCCGCCGGCAATATCCTCGGCCAGGCGGACGATCTCATAGGGGAACCGGGTGACGTTCTGCTTACAGACGTTGGCCAGCAGCAGGTCGATCATATAGCTGCCGCTCTCCGTGGGGTGCCCCTCGGAGGAGCAGGCGATACCACAGCAGTAGAGGGTCTCGTTCAGGTGGGTCATCTCAATGAGTTTGTCCTTGATGTGGCTGGCCTTGGCCGCGCCGTTATAGTCGGCGGCCACGGCGGCGGCACCAATCAGCACATCGCCCACGCCCACCTTACAACCGCCGTAGCTCTGGCGGTGGTAGCCGGCGAAACGCTCTACCAACATCCCGGCAAACTCGTGCTCACCGTTGAGGAAGATGCGGTCGTTGGGCACGAAGACGTGGTCGAATACGGTCAGCGCCTCCACACCGCCAAACTCGCTGTTGCCCACATCCATCTCGCTGCCCTCCAGCTTGCGGGTGTCGCAGCTCTGACGACCGATGATCATAAACAGGCCCTTGGTGTCCAGCGGCACGGCGAAGGAGATGGCATAGTCCTTATCCAGAGGGCCCATGGACTGGGTGGGCATGACAATAACCTCATGGGAGTTGAGCACGCCTGTCTGATGAGCTTTGGCACCGCAGACCACTACGCCGTCTTCGCGGCGCTCTACCACCCGCAGGAAGAGGTCGGGATCGGCCTGCTCATGGGGAGCCTTGGAGCGGTCACCCTTGGTGTCGGTCATAGCGCCGTCCACGGTGAGGTCGTTCTCCTGACAGTAGAGCATGAACTTTTTAAAGTTCTCATGGTAGCTGGTACCGTACTTCTTGTCGGTCTCATAGGTGGTGGAGTACACCGCGTTGAAGGCGTCCATGCCTACGCAGCGCTGAAAACAGGCGGCGGTCTTCTGACCCAGAAGGCGCTGCATCTTCACCTTGTTGCGCAGGTCCTCGGTGGAGCGGTGAATGTGGGTAAAGCGGTTGATGACCTCGCCCGTCTCGGGAGAGACAACGGTCATCAGGTCCTGATACTCGGGCATCTGGGCCAGGTCGTAGGTCATGCGCACCGAGTTAAGCGAGGGGCGGAGAATGGGATCATCCACGGGATGTTCCACCCGCTTGCCAAACATATAGACCTCCATAGGGATCTTCCGGATGCTCTCAATGTACTGTTCACCGGTCATAAGCGCCATGATAAGGACTTCCTTTCTTTACACACTGTTATTTCAGACTTGATTTGGATCGGACTTACCAGCAGCCGCCGTCGGCGCTGCGGGTGGCGGCGGGGGAAGATTCTTGCGCAGCCTTGTTGCGGCGCTCCAGCAGAATGAAGAAGAGGATGAGGCCCACGGCCAGTCCCCAGGCGGCGCCCCGGATGGCCAGGATCGCACCCATTACGCCGCAGATGCCGCGCTCGATATCGCTCTTGCACATATTCATGGCAAGCTGCGTGCAGATGTAGCCCTGGACAATCAGCGTCAGGGCAAGAGCCACAGGGAGCACAGGCTGAAGCAGCGAGGAGATGGGCAGCAGGGCCACAGCGATAAAGGTGCTGATTCGGAAGGTGCCGCAGCCACTGTAGATGGACTCCATAGCTTGAGGACCCTCCTTATAGCGCTGGGATACGGCAGCGGTAACGGCCGCCCACAGGGGGCCGCAGGTCTGGGTGTAGGGAGAGACCATCGCCATGGCGACATTGCGGATACCGCTGATGATATTGGAGCGGTTGGCGTTGAAGTCGATCTTCTCGTCCTGGCGGACCTCATCGGCCTCGGTAATGAGGGCCTCGGAGGTGACAAAGTCGCCGAAGGCGATGATGTACGTCACGATGGCGGTGGGGATAGCGGCAATCCAGGTAGCGGCACTGGGCCAGCCAATGGCAAACGGGGAGAGCTGGTTCCAGATATTAGCGAACTCCGGTATCTTGATCAGCGGCCAGAACTGGACGTTGGGAACCGCAAGCTCCCCCACGATAGGCCCAATGATGACACCGATGATGATAGCGGGCAGCATGCCGAATTTACCGATGGCATCAATGACTTTATACTTCTTGCGAAGATTGGTCCAGATAGGACTGAACAGGCAGAAGTAGGCCACCAGAATGCCGATAGCAATGGAGATGGGGTAGATGCCGAAACGGCCGCCGTCTTTAAACTCACCGATGACGGCAGAGAGGCCGCCGCCCATCAGGACTCCGGCTTTGACAGAGTTGGGGACGACCTCCACCATCTTAGCGCCCAATCCGGTGATGCCGAAGACCAGGAAGATGATGCCAAGGATCATCTGGAGGGCGATGAGGGCCTGGGTCCGGGCGGGGCCGATCTCATAACCGGTGGTCAAAAAGGCCGTGATGATGGGGATGGCGGGAGTGATCCATCCAGGGACCACCGGATCGCCCAGGAGGACATGGATGGTGTAGAAAAAGCCGTTTATGATGACCATGGACAGGGCTACGTCATAGCTGACACCCAGCACCTCGGTGAGCACCGGGATGGCCCCCAGACAGGTAGCACACATGAACAGCGCCTGTACCATCTCGGGAATCGACCAAGCGTAGTGAATAAAGGGGAGGCGAATCTTGAAGATGCCCGCCTTCCAGTATGGCTGCTCCTCACCATACTTCCGGTAACGGTTCACGAAGTTCTCGTTTGCCATGTACGTTCCCTCTTTCTCGTCCCAAAATTTTTCGCATGGTGCATAGTGCACAGTACAAGGGTGCAGTTGGCCAACCGCTCTTGACGCCTCTTACTATTATTGCAAAAGCTGTGCCAACTTCCAAAAAATCCGTGTATCCATTGTACTGTAATGGATACACGGATTTCAAGAATATTGGCGGTTTCTCTGGTCGCTGCACTTTTACAGCAGGCGGGAAGGAGAGAAACAGGCCCGGTCAAAGGTAACAGCTGGGATTGCGCATTTTTGACAAGCGATGCATTTTTGCATCGCGCGTTTCATTTTTGCAGCAACTCCTCATATTTCCTCCGTTTTCGCACGAAGGTGGAGCTATCCATCCCCAAGCTGGCCGCGGCGGCGCGGACGTTGCCAAATTGGGCGTAGGCTCGGGAGATATAGTCGTACTCCAGATGGGCCACCGCCAGCTTGAGAGAGCCCTCCTCGGCCGGCATCCCCTCCGCGCGGCGGCTGGCAATGGGCAGGTCGGCGGGCTGGATCTGCTCCTGGGTGCTCATGATGACCGCCTGCTCCACCACGTTTTTCAGCTCACGGACGTTGCCGGGCCAATGGTAATTCTGGAGGAGCTCCAGGGCAGCGGGGGTAAAAATCTTATGATATCGGTATTTTTTGTTCATCTCAGCCAGGAATGCCTGGATGAGAGGGAGAATGTCCCCCCTGCGCTCCCACAGCGGGGGGATGGAGATGGGCACCACGTTAAGTCGGTAGTAGAGATCCTCTCGGAAGGTTTTTTCATGTACCATGTCCATCAGATCTCGGTTTGTGGCTGCAATGATCCTCACGTCCACGGGGATGCTGCGCACCCCGCCGATCCGCTTGACCTGCATCTCCTGGAGGACGCGGAGGAGATGCACCTGCATCTCCAGCGGGAGGTCTCCCACCTCGTCCAGGAACACCGTCCCC
>DATMXU010000212.1:0-3032 GCA_035562355.1 Pseudoflavonifractor sp. | reverse complement strand
GAATACCGCCTTTTTTCTCTTGATGCAATCTGAAAATAGACCTATAATATAAGAAAAACGACGAGTGGAAACGAGGGAAACGGATGGGCCTGCAGACCTGCGGACTGAACCTGAACCAGGCGTACCGGGAGCTCCAGCCTCACGGCACCCCAGAGTTCCCCTGCGCGGGGTACCGGGGGCGGTACGCCGACCGTCTGGAGGACGTGATCCCCTGGCATTGGCACGAGGAGATCGAGGTCATCCTCGTGGCGGCTGGCGGACTGAGGGTGCAGGTCCCGGGGAAGACCTTTCACCTGGCGCGGGGAGAGGTAATCGTCTTCAACTCCAACGTACTCCACTTTGCTGCCGCCGAGCCGGAGTGCGAGCTCCGCTCTCTGGTGTTCAGTCCCCTGTTGGTCACGGGAACCGCCGACTCGGTCTTCGCGGCCAAGTATCTCACGCCGCTGTGCCGCTGCGCCGCCTTTGACGGCTGCCTGCTGGAGGAAGAGGGGGCGGCGGACTGGTTTGAGGCGGCGTTTGAGCCTCTGTGCCGGGACGAGCCGGGCTATGAGTTTGCCGTCAGGGAGGGGATGGCCCGCATCTGCCTCGCCCTCTGCCGGAGGTATGAAGAGGAGTTGGGGCCGGAGGACGCCCGGCTTGACCAGGACAGTCTCCGTCTGCGCAGGATGCTGGACTATATCCACGGGCATTTTTCCGAGCGGCTGGAGCTTTCCCAGATTGCCCGGGCTGCAGACATCGGGGAGCGGGAGTGCCTGCGCTGCTTTGGGCGGGTGATGCAGATCTCGCCGGTGCAGTACCTCCTGAAATACCGGGCCGTCCAGGGGGCGTCCCTGCTGCTGAGGGACCGGAGCAGCAGCGTCGCGGAGATCTCAAACCGGTGCGGATTTGACAGTCCCAGTCATTTCTCCCAGGTGTTCAGGAGGTTTTATGCCTGCACGCCCAGGGAGTACAGGAAAAAACAGCTTTGAAAAAGTAAAAGAGCTCAGGCCCCGCGCCGCGGGGCCTGAGCTCTTTTTTACAGGGCTTTAGAAGTACTTTTTTACGCCGTCAGTGGCGAGAGAGCTGTCGGAACTGATGGTGACGGTGAACTTGATGTTGTTTTTCTCGCTGAAGGAACTGAGCCAGTCCAGGAAGTTCTCCACCGCAGGGTCGCTGGGATCGGAGGGGACAATCTTGGTCAGGCTGTCGATGAACACGTGGGAGAGGTCGAAGTTGCTGGCGTACAGGCCGCTGATAAAGCCGCGCAGGAAGTCATAGTTGGACATATCATAGTGGCTGGACTCGACCAGCCGAATTTTATAATGGATGTCATAGGTCAGCTTGGGGCCGCGCTCAATACAGACCACATTCCCATTCTCGCTGTGGACAGCGGAATTAATGAGCTCGATCATCTGCTTGGTTTTGCCGGTACCCTTGACCCCCATGATCACTCTCACCATAGTAAATCAACTCCTTCATTGTCCGCCGGAGCGTCTCCGGCTTGTGCGTATATGTTACCATTTCTCCGTCTGGATTGCAACCGATTTGAACAAGTTCACTAAAAATTCATAATGAAAATCTTAACGATTCGGGCGCTTTTGAAAAAAGGAGAGAATAACGCCCAGGGGCCGCGCCTCGGTCCCTGGGCATAGCTGCTCACAGCCGCTTTTCTAATTCCGCCTTTTTCTCCTCGTAGCCGGGCTTGCCCAGGAGGGCGTACATGTTGACCTTGTAGTCCTCCACGCCGGGCTGATTGAAGGGGTTGACCTTCAGCAGGTGGCCGGACAGGCCGCAGGCATACTCGAAGAAGTAGATGAGTTGACCGGCGGCGCGGGCATCTCTCCGGGGGAGAGCGACGGTCAGGTTGGGCACGCCGCCGTCCACGTGGGCCAGGGTGACAGCTTCAACGGCCCGGTCATTGACGAAGGACAGGCTTTTCCCTGACAGGAAGTTGAGGCCGTCCACGTTGGCGGGATCGTCGGGGATGGAGATGGTCCCGCCGCTCTCGGCAAAGCGGACCACGGTCTCGAAGATGTGGCGCTCGCCCTGCTGGATATACTGGCCCATGGAGTGGAGGTCGGCGGTGAACTCCACGCTGGCGGGGAAGATACCCTTGTTCTCCTTGCCCTCGCTCTCGCCGTAGAGCTGTTTCCACCACTCGGCAAAGAAACGGAAGGAGGGCTCATAGCAGGCCAGAATCTCGATCTTCTTGCCCAGGCCGTAGAGGCCGTTTCGGGCGGCGGCGTACTGCCAGGCGGGGTTTTCAAGGCCGGGCTTTGCCAAGGCCTCCATGGCCTCGGCAGCGCCCGCCATGAGACCGTCGATGTCGATGCCCGCTGCGGCGATGGGGAGCAGGCCCACGGCGGTGAGTACGCTATACCGCCCGCCGATGTCGTCGGGTACTACGAACTCCTCGTACCCCTCCGCGTCGGCAAGACCCTTGAGCGCGCCCCGGCTGGCGTCGGTGGTGGCGTAGATGCGGCTCTTCGCCCCCTCCTTGCCGTACTTCTCCTCCAGCAGGCGCTTGAAGATGCGGAAGGCCACGGCGGGCTCGGTGGTGGTGCCCGACTTGGAGATGACGTTGACTGAGAAGTCTTTATCCTTTACAAGCTCGATGGTCTCAAGCATCGCGTCGGTAGAGAGGCCGTTGCCCGCAAAGTAGATGGCCGGGGTACCACTGCGCCTGAGGTTGTAGTTAGAACCGCCCAGCAGCTCGATAACGGCCCGGGCGCCCAGGTAGGACCCGCCGATGCCGATGACCACCAGGGCCTCCGAGTCGCGCTGGATGCGCTCGGCGGCGGCCTGGATGCGCCGGTACTCGGCCTTATCATAGCCTGCGGGCAGGTTGACCCAGCCCAGGAAGTCGCTGCCGGGGCCGCGGCCCTCCTGGAGCATGGCGTGGGCCTCGGTTAGATCGGCCTCGCGGCCCGTGAGCCAGTCGGCGGGCAGAAAGGGAAGGGAGCTATTGACGTCTACTTTTGTCATGGAGGCGTATCTCCTTCTTGTAAATGATTCGTTTGGATGGTAAAAGTATACACCAAATAAGGGGATAT
>DATMXU010000211.1:0-47488 GCA_035562355.1 Pseudoflavonifractor sp. | reverse complement strand
AAGTAAAGCGCCTGCGCATTTCCTCCCACAGCATCAGAAAAGGCTGACGAGTGTCTCGTCAGCCTTTTGGTTTTTTAGATAACATCGCTCAAAAAAAGCAAGTATGGCCGGAACGAAGTCGTTCCGGCCATACTTGCTTTTAGAAGGAGAATCGTCGGCACACTGACCCTGCCGTATTTTATGCGCGGGGGTGCGCTTTGTTGTACACATCCTTGAGCTTTTGGTTCACAAGCTGGGCATAGATTTGGGTGGAGGAGATATCGGCATGGCCCAGCATCTCCTGGATGGAGCGCAGATCGGCTCCATTTTCCAGCAGATGGGCTGCAAAGGAGTGGCGCAGCGTATGGGGGGTGATCTCCTTTTTGATGCCGGCCTTCTCCTGGTAGTGCTTGATGATCTTCCAAAAGCCCTGGCGGCTCATGCGCTCTCCGCTCATGTTGACAAAGAGGGCGTTATCTCCCACCCGCTCCAGCATCTGGGGCCGCACCCGGTTTACATACTCGGTGAGGGCGCGGACGGCGGCAGGGTAGAGGGGGATGATGCGCTCCTTTGACTTTCCCGGGCAGCGGACAAAGCCCGCCGAGAGGTTTAAATGCTCCATGTTCAGCCCGATGAGCTCGGAGACCCGGATACCCGTGGCGTAGAGGAGCTCCAGCATGGCCTTGTCCCGGCAGCCCTTGGCATCGCTGTGGTCCGGCTGCTCCAGAAAGAGGTCTACCTCCTTGCTCGTCAAAATCTGGGGCAGCTTGCGCTCCACCTTGGCGGGGACAATGCCCTTGGCCGGGTTCACGCCCACCGCGCCCGCGCCGATCAGGAAGGTATAAAACGACTTGATGGACGCAAGGCCCCGTGTGACGGTCGCCACCGACTTGCCCACCGCGGAGAGGTGCTTTACATAGTGCTCAATATCCTCCTGCTCCGCCTGGTAGGGGGTGAACCCCTCGCCCTCCGCCCAGCGGAGGTACTGGCCAATATCCCGCAGGTAGGAGCTGAGGGTGTTGGGCGAGGCCTTCTTTTCAGTTGTGAGATACGCCTCGTACTCTTTCAAATACTCCATAAACCTGCCGCGTCTCCATCCTATGTAATTTCCGCGCGGCACTCACGCAGGAATCAGCCCCGCCATGCCGGACACCATGGCCGGCACCGCGAGATACTCCAACAGAATACACACACAGAACGCCCCGGCACACACACCGCAGCGCAGAAAATAAGCTCTTCCAAAGGGTGAGGAGCGTTTCCCCTCTCCCAGCGCCCGGCCCGCCAGGCTGCGTGCGGCGGCAAAGCCGTGGACGCCCAGCGCAAAGAGCGCAGGAACCGAGAAGAGGCCGGAAACCCCAAACACCACCACCGCCATCAGCCCGCCCGCCCCGCCAAAAATGCGGGAAAAGGAGGCGATCGCAAAGGAGAGGAGAAAACCACGGATGAAAAACAGGACCGGGATCCCCACGAGTCCCAGAGCGGTAAAGCTGAATACCACGGTAAAGAGGGGCCAGCGCAGGATCTCCCAGACAAGTGGGAGAAGGTCGGGCGGCGTCATACTGTCCGCCCGTGCCACGGCCCAAAAACCCTCGATATAGGACGCGAGACTCTCGCTCCCGCCCCCGCCCACGCTGGCGGCCAGCAGGCAGCCGGCGACACCGCCCAGAAAAAAGGCCGCCGCCGTCACCACCAAAGCGGAGCCCCCGCCCTCAAACGGCACGTCCCAAACACCCGCGACCGCTCTGCGCATATTGACATCACCTCGGTGACAGCTTATGCGCCCCTCGCCCCGGATAATACAAGAATATTATTGCCCCAGCTCTCTGGAGCGCCGGACACAGCGCTCCATGGCCTGGGAGATCATCTCTTCAAACCGGTACTCGTCAAAGGCGGTCAGCGCCGCCAGAGTAGTCCCTCCGGGGGAACAGACCTGGCGGGTGAGCTCGCCCGCGCCGCCGCCGCTCTCCAGCAGCATTTTGGCCGCCCCCTCCATGGTGAGGGCGATGAGACGCAGCGCCTCCTCCGGGTCCATCCCCAGCCGCCCGGCCCCCTTCACCATGGCGTCGGCCATGCGGAAGAAGTAGGCGGGGGAGGAGCCGGACACCGCGGTCACGGCATCCAGCATGGATTCCGGTACAATAGAGACCTCGCCGACCGAGGAGAATATCTCCACCACAGCGTCAAAAAGCGGCCTGGGAACCTGAGGAGCCTCGGCCACCGCCGTGACCCCCTTACCCACCAAAAGGGGAGTGTTGGGCATGGCGCGCACGATGTGGGCGCCGGGGAGCTGGAGCGAGAGCCAGGCCATGGAGCGCCCCGGCGCGATGGAGATGACGCACTTGTCCCAGAGCAGGGGAGCAAGCTCTGGCAGCACCTCGGGGAACATCTGAGGCTTGACGCTCAGTATGACCATGTCCGCACTCTTCGCCACGTCTTTGTTGTCCGTGGTGGTGAAGACCCCGCGCCGGGCGGGGACCTCCAGCTTGCCCTCGTGCCGGTTCGACACGAGGATGCGGGCAGGGGGGAGGAGCCTGGTCTGAAGGATACCGCTTATGATCGCGCTGGACATATTGCCTGCGCCGATGAAACCCAGCGTACCCTCCAAGCCGTACACCCCCTTAATATTGGTAAAGTATAATATAGCCCCAAGTGGCTGGCAACGCAAGGAATCCGAGATAAAAAACTCATTTTTGTTCATTATGCCAAAAGATTATGTAAACCCCGTTATGTAAACTATGTCTCCAAAGAGGTGGGCGCCGCTGGCTGCGGCGCCCACAGAGGGTCAATATTTGGTAGGGAGGGCTTTGCGTGCACGCAATATATACGGTTTTGATTGCGAAAAGGGCGATTACATTCTGTATAATTACAATCCGTATACCCTAGTCGGCCATACCGGCCGCGATGGCCCGCAGGGAGATGGCGCACTCCAGACGCTTGCGCTCCAGCTCGCAGCCCACGTGGTGCGGTTTTTTTATGTCACCGTTGACAAGCAGGTTGGAGGCGCTGCAGCCCCCGCTGCAGTAGAAACGGGCCCAGCAGTCTCTGCAGTCCTCGCGGGTGTAGATGTTCAGCCCCGCGAACCGACCGGAGACCTCCATGTCGAAGGTGCCGTCGAAGAGATTGCCCAGGCGGTATTCCTCGTTCCCCACAAACTGGTGGCAGGGGTAGATATCCCCATCAGGGGTGATAGCGACATATTCGCAGCCAGCGCCGCAGCCCCGCAGCCGCTTGATGACGCAGGGGCCCTGGGCCAGGTCCACGTTGAAGTGGAAGAAGTTGATCTCCGGGTGCCGCCGCAGCTCTTCCGCCAGGCGCTCGTACTCGGCCAGAAGGGTGGGGAGGTCCTCCTCCCGGAGGGTGTAGGGGTCGTCGGGGCTGCCTACCACGGGCTCCACCGAGACGTTGCGAAACCCCTCGGACGCGATGTGCATTACGTCTTTGCTAAAGTCCAGGTTGTCCCGGGTGAAGGTGCCCCGGAGATAGTAGTCCTTGGTGCCTCTGCCCTCCACCAGCTTTTTGAACTTGGGCACAATAACGTCGTAGCTCCCTTTGGCATTCACCGTGGGACGCATGCGGTCGTTGACCTCGGGCCTGCCGTCCAGGGAGAGGACGGCGTTGGACATCTCGCGGTTGATGTACTCGATGTTCTCGTCGTCCAGCAGGACGCCGTTGGTGGTAATGGTAAAACGGAACTGCTTGCCGAAACGCTCCTCAATGGAGCGGGCATACTCCACCGTCTTTTTCACGGTGTCCATGGCCATCATAGGCTCCCCGCCGAAGAAGTCCACCTCGATGTTGCGCCGGGTGCCCGACTTCTCGATGACAAAGTCGATGGCCTTTCTCGCCGTCTCCGGGCTCATAGTCATGCGTTTGCCGGTGCCGAAGTCACCGGTGGAGGCAAAGCAGTATCTGCAGCGGAGGTTGCAGTCGTGGGAGACATGGAGACACAGGGCCTTGACGGGGGCCTCCTGCTGCATGGCGACGGCCGCCGCGGGGTCGATGTAGTCGTCCTCCGAGAAGAGGAGGCCCTGGCTGTACAGCTCCTTCAGCTCCTCCCACGCGTCGCCCAGGCCCTCGGGGCGGCGGGTGGTAAAATCGGGGTGCTGGCCCTGGAGGGCGAGGAGATCGTTGAGGGTGTCATAGGCGGCCTTGTCCAGTACGTGGACCGCGCCGCTGTTCACGTCCACGGCCACAAATACGCCGAGGGCGGTAAAGGTATGTACCATAATATCGTCTGCTCCAATCATAAGTTTAGGGACTGTCTGCACCAATAAGAAAGGGCGGGTCGAAGACCCACCCTTTCCTCTACACGCTGCTTACTTGTTGTTCTGATTCTCACACTTCTGGTTGGCGACGGTGCAAGAGGTCTTACAGGCAGACTGGCAGGAGGTCTGGCACTCGCCGCAGCCGCCGTGGGCCGCGCTCTTCTTCAAAGTCGCGCCGTTGAGCGTCTTGATATGTTCCACTGGTTTTCCCTCCCATGCAGGTGTTTGCTGGCATTATACTATGAATCTTATTCACGGTATAATGGGCCACGCTTTTCGGTTATCCGCACAGGCGGATGAGAAAAGCAGTCCAAATAAAAGTATAATAGCCGCTTTGCGGCCATTATACCATACCTCTTTTTTCTTTTCAATTATTTTCTGCGCTTTTTCTTCGGCTTGCTGCCAAGGATACCGGCCGCCGCGCCGCCGCAGAGGGCGCCGCACAAAAGTCCCAGCCCGCCCTCCTCGGGGATGGCGGAGCCGTAAGCCAGCAGGCCCACCGTCAGCAAAAGCAGGAAGAACACCACGCCCACCAGCAGGCCCACGATGAGCGTGCGGGAGCGGGAGCGGCCTACGGCCACAGCGCCGCCCACAAAGCCGCCCAGCACGCAGCCCACGATGGTGAGCTGATACATGAGGTCCTCGCCCAGCCAGCCGCGGGAGATGGCCACCGAGGCCAGCAGCAGAAACAGGAAACAGGCCAGCAGCGCCACAGCGCCGCCCAGCAGGACGTCCAGCATATAGCGGATCAGCCGCGCGCCCTGCTCCTCCTCGTTCTTCCTCATAGAGATACCCCTCCTCTTACCTTCCTGTCAAAAGGATATGCGCGGACTGGGACATCCATGTCTCTAAATTTGTTTTATGGAATCAGCCGCTATCCGATCGCCCCCGGAGGGCGCGGACCTCCTTTGGCGGCCTGACGCGTCGAAAATCCCTGCGAGGGTTTTTGGCGGTCTTCCCTTGCGCACACATCCGCCGCGTGGTAAAATGAAACATACGTTTAGTGACGACAGGGAGGGGCGGCTATGGTCATCTTGGGCATTGACCCCGGCTTTGCCATCGTGGGCTTTGGGGTGGTCCGGGCAGGGCAGGGGAGGCAAAACCTCCTGCAGTGCGGGTCCATCACTACCCCGGCCGGGCTGCCGCTCCCTACCCGTCTGCGGCAGATCGCCGACGATATGGACGAGCTGCTGGCGGCCTTTCAGCCCGACGCCATGGCGATTGAGGAGCTCTTCTTCACCAATAATATCACCACCGGCATCGGAGTAGCCCAGGCCCGGGGCATTCTCCTGCTGGCCGCCGAGCGCAGGGGGGTCCCCATCTTTGAGTACTCGCCCTCCGCCGTCAAGCTGGCCGTCACCGGGTACGGCAAGGCGGAGAAACGGCAGGTCATGGACATGACCAAACGGCTTTTGGGCCTGAAGGCGGCCCCAAAGCCGGACGACGCCGCCGACGCGGTGGCCATCGCGCTCTGCCACGCCAGGTCCTATACCTCCCGCCTGACCACGCCCGACGCCGCCCGCCCCGGCTCAGGCCGGTACGCCGTGCGCAACGACTGAAAAAGGATGGATTTGCTTTGTTCTACTATCTGAAGGGCACTGTGGCCCACATCGCGCCCTATCTGGCGGTCATCGACTGCGGCGGCGTCGGCTACGCCTGCCGCACCACCAGCACCACCCTCTCCCACCTGAAGAAGGGGGAGCCCGGCAAGCTCTTCACCCACCTCAACGTGCGGGAGGATGCCATGGAACTCTACGGTTTCGCCACCGAGAACGAGCTCAACTGCTTTCAGATGCTCATCAGCGTGTCGGGCGTGGGCCCCAAGGCCGCCATCTCCATCCTCTCGTCCACCACGCCGGAGGGGCTGGCAATGAGCATCATCACCGGGGACGAGAAGAGCCTCACCGTAGCCCCTGGCATCGGCAAAAAGATCGCCCAGCGCGTGATCCTGGAACTGAAGGACAAGCTGGCCAAGGGACAGCTCGGCACGGCGGCAGGGGAGAGCTACGGCGGCACGGGCGTCACCGTCATCCCCCAGAACAAGGGGAGCGAGGCCTCCGCCGCCCTGGCTGTGCTGGGGTACAGCCAGGCCGAGGTATCCCTCGCCCTCAAGGGCATCGACGTGGAGGCCCTCTCCCTGGAGGAGATCGTCCGCCAGGCGCTCAAGAAGATGGTGAAGGGATAGGAGGGCGTAAGCGATATGGCAAAATACGAGTGTTCCCTCAGCGGGGATTTTGACGCGCTGCTGTACCGGATCGAGGACGGTATCCTGCGCGGAAGCCTCTCCGCCAGCTATGAGGACGGCAGCGACCTCACGGAGGGCAGCGTCCGCTGTGCCGTGCGGGTCTACGAGCGGTACAGCATGCTGGGCGGCAACCGGGTCAGCCTGAACGTCACTTTGGTCGGAAACGGAGACCGGCTCTTCCTGTCCGCCATCACCTCGGGCGGCAGTCAGGCCGTCCTCTTCAAAATCAACACCTTTGGCGAGGAATCCTTTTTGGATTGCCTGCGTGAGATCGCGGAGGACTACTGCTCCGGGAGGGGAGAAGACTTTTGAGTATCGATTTTTCCGCCGACGGGTTTGAGACCGAGGAGCCTCTCGTCGCCACCACCCTCCTGCGGGAGGACGACAGCGAGTACTCCCTCCGCCCCAAGGCCCTGTCGGAGTACATCGGCCAGGAGAAGGCCAAGGGGAACCTGTCCATCTTCATCGAGGCCGCCAAGATGCGGGGCGAGTCTCTGGACCACGTGCTCCTCCACGGCCCTCCCGGGCTGGGCAAGACCACCCTCTCCGGCATCATCGCCAATGAGATGGGGGTCAATATCCGCATCACCTCCGGCCCTGCCATTGAAAAGCCGGGAGATCTGGCGGCCCTGCTCACCAACCTCAATGAGAACGACATCCTCTTTGTGGACGAGATCCACCGCCTGAACCGGGCGGTGGAGGAGATTTTGTACCCCGCCATGGAGGACTACGTCATCGACATCATCATCGGCAAGGGCCCCTCGGCCAACTCAATCCGGCTGGACCTGCCCAAGTTCACCTTGATCGGCGCCACCACCCGGGCCGGGCAGCTCTCGGCCCCCCTGCGGGACCGCTTTGGCGTTACGCTCCGGCTGGAGCTCTATACCGCCGAGGAGCTGGCACTTATCGTCAGGCGCAGCGCGGGCATCCTGAACGTGCCCATCGAGGACGAGGGGGCGGTAGAGATCGCCAAGCGGAGCCGGGGGACGCCCCGTATCGCCAACCGGATGCTCCGCCGGGTGCGGGACTTCGCCCAGGTCAGGGCGGGGGGCGTCATCACCCGGGGCGTGGCGGACCTGGCCCTCTCGGCCCTGGAGGTGGATTTCCTGGGCCTGGACGCGGTGGACCGCCGCATGCTCGCCAGCATCATCGAGAACTACGCCGGCGGCCCCGTTGGGCTGGAGACCCTGGCCGCCACCATCAATGAGGAGGCCGTGACCCTGGAGGACGTGTACGAGCCCTATCTCATGCAGATGGGCTTTCTCACCCGCACGCCCCGGGGCCGCTGCGTCACCCGAAAGGCGTATGAACACCTGCACATCCCCTTTTTGGGCCAGGAACAGATGGAATTTTGACATAGGAATGGAGCTAACTTTATGGGAAAACTTTTTGGTACCGACGGCATCCGAGGGGTCGTCAACGTAACGCTGGACGCGCAGCTTGCTTTCAGGGTGGGCCAGGCGGCCGCCATTGTCCTGGCGGAGGAGAGCCACGGGACCCGTCCTCTGGTCACCATCGGCAAGGATACCCGCATCTCCTCCGACCTGCTGGAGGGCGCCCTCATCGCGGGGCTGTGCTCCGCCGGGGCAGACGTGCTGCATCTGGGCGTCATCCCCACCCCCGCCGTGGCCTATCTCACCGTCCATTCGGGCGCCCAGGCGGGCGTGGTCATCTCCGCGTCCCACAACCCCTTCGAGCACAACGGCATCAAAATCTTCAACGGCCAGGGCTTTAAGCTGTCCGACGCGCTGGAGGAGGAGATCGAGTCCATTCTCCTCTCCGACGCCCCTATTCCCCTCAAGACCCATGGGGACATCGGCAAAGTGACCTATGCCGACCAGCGGCAGTCCGAGGAGTACATCGACCACCTGGTCTCCTCAGTGGCGGAGGACAACTTCACCGGGATGCGCATTCTGGTGGACTGCGCCAACGGCGCGGCGGCGGCCACCGCCGCCCGGCTCTTCGACCGTTTTCCAAAGCTCCACACCGACATCCTGAATGCCGACCCCGACGGGGTGAACATCAACGCGCTGTGCGGCTCCACCCACATGGAGGGGCTGTGCACCATGGTGAAGGCGGGCGGGTATGACCTGGGGCTGGCCTTTGACGGGGACGCCGACCGCTGCCTCGCCTGCGACGAGGAGGGCAATCTCATCGACGGCGACCAGGTCATGGCTCTGTGCGGCCGGGACCTGAAGAGCAGGGGAGAGCTCCCCGGCGACACGGTGGTTGCCACCGTCATGTCAAATCTGGGTCTCCACGTCTTCTGCCGGGAGAACGGCCTCAAGCTTTTCTGCACCGACGTGGGGGACCGCAACGTGCTGGAGAAGATGGAGGAGTGCGGCTACCGGCTGGGCGGGGAGCAGTCGGGCCACATGATCTTCCGCGCTCATGCCACCACCGGGGACGGACAGCTCACCGCGCTCCAGCTCCTCCGGCTCCTGTACCGCTCGGGCCGGAAGGCCAGCGACCTGGCCGGGGATTGCAGGCGTTTTCCACAGGTGCTGATCAACGTGAGCGTGGCCGACAGCGCGAAGAAGACCGAGATCATGTCCTCCGAGGCACTGCGCCATGCCGTGGCCGCGCAGGAGGACCTCTTGGGCGGCGACGGGCGGGTGCTGGTGCGCCCCTCGGGTACCGAGGCGCTGGTCCGCGTGATGGTGGAGGCCAGGGAAGAAGAAACTGCCAAAGCCTGTGCCGAAACTTTGGTGAATGTGATTAAACTTCTTTAGAATTTTCGGCAGGAATAAATTAATTTGCATAAACTATTGACATTTTTTCTGTTTTCTGCTTTAATATTAGAGGAGATTCGGGAATGAGACCAAATTCCAAATCCTTGATGGACGACCTCACGGACGAAGTCCTGTGTCAGCAGGCCGCGCTAGGCGACCGCATCGCAGAAGAGACGCTCGTGACGCGCTACCGCCGCTTGGTACGCATCTGCGCCCGTCCCTACTTCCTTGCGGGAGGGGACAGCGAGGATCTGATTCAGGAGGGGATGGTGGGGCTACTCTCCGCAATCCGGATGTTCACGCCGGAGCGGGGCGCCGCTTTTCGCACCTATGCGGAGGTCTGCATCAAAAATCGTGTACGCTCCGCCGTCAAGGCGGCATCCAGAGATAAGCACGCTCCGCTGAACACCTATGTCTCATTCGCAGCCCCTTCTCTTGACGGAAACGCCGACCGCTGCGCTTACAGCACAGACCAACAGCACCTGGAAGACCCCGAGGCCATCATGATCGGCAGGGAAGAATTTCAGGAGCGCGTGGATGTGCTCAAGGGCCACTTGTCCGGTTTCGAAACGAAAATCCTTGAGCTGTATCTGAATGGACTGTCCTATGCCGAGATTGCAGCCGAGGTAAACAGGTCCCCGAAATCGGTGGACAACGCTGTCCAGCGCATCAGGCGTAAGTTGGCGCAGCACTTCCAATCTGGCGACATCAGCGTAAGCTGAGCGCAATATTACACCGTCCCAGCAAAGTCGGATATTTCCGGGCCTGGGCAAACGAGTCAAAGAGAGGGAAAAAACTATGTTCGAAGACAAGACACTTACATGCAAGGAATGTGGCCAGGAGTTCGTGTTCACCGCTGGTGAGCAGGAGTTCTATGCAGAGCGCGGTTTCCAGAATGAGCCCCAGCGCTGCAAGGGCTGCCGCGATGCCCGCAAGAACAGCGCCCGTGGTCCCCGCGAGTACTTCACCGCCACCTGCGCCGCTTGCGGCAGTGAGGCGAAGGTTCCCTTCGAGCCCAAGTCCGACCGCCCCGTGTACTGCAGCGAGTGCTTTGCTCGCATGCGCGAGGAGCAGGGCTAATTGGAAACGCTGGGCGTCTGAGCGCAGAGGGTCTAGAGCCCGTTGCGGAGGGCGCAAAGCACGACAAAGCCGGACAGAAGGAGGCGTTCTTCGGAACGTCTCCTTTTCTATTCTCCTATAAAATAGTAGGAAATAAAAAGAGGATGCCTCTTGAAAAATCGGACAAGTTGGGATATACTACTCTTATCCTAGATATTTTGGAGGTTTACCATTATGGTTCAGATCACAAAGGACACCATTATCGGCGACATCCTCGATGTAGCCCCTGAGACGGCGCCCGCTTTCCTCGCCATCGGGATGCACTGCCTGGGTTGTCCCTCTTCCCGCGGTGAGACCGTTGAGCAGGCCTGCATGGTCCACGGCGTTGAGGTAGAAGAGCTGCTTGAGTCCCTGAACGCCCTGATCCCCGTCAGGAAGTAATTGGCGCCGCGCAAAAGGCACTTTTGCAGCATATGAAAGGGAACCCTGACGGTTCCCTTTCACGCTATTCCACCATCCGAACCCTTCGGATGGTGGATTGATCGACAGCCTGAGAGCGGCCCGCGCCGCTCTCTCTTCTTATAGCAGCGTATCAACGCAAAAAGGAGGTGGACCTGCCGTGCGGATTTTTGCGCTCTCGCCCCGGCTCCAGTCGGTGGCCGATCTGGTACCGCCGGGGGCCCGCTTTGCAGACGTGGGCACCGACCACGCCTATCTGCCGGTCTGGCTGATTCTCAAGGGTGTCATCCGCCGCGCCATCGCCTCCGATCTGCGGGAGGGCCCCTTGGACCGGGCGCGGCAGACGGCGCAGCGCTATGGCGCGGCCGAGCGGATGTCCTTTCGCCTGTGCGACGGACTCGACCGCATCGGCCCGGACGAGGCGGACACCATCGCCATCGCGGGCATGGGCGGGGAGACCATTGCCCAAATCCTCGCCGCCGCCCCCTGGACGGCGGAGGGGGAGCGCCGCTTTCTCCTTCAGCCCATGACGGCCCACCCGGAGCTGCGCGCCTGGCTCAACAGCCACAACTTTCGCATTGAACGCGAGTTTCTCTCCTGTGAGGGAACAACCATCTACAGCACCTTCCTGGTCGCACCTGGCAGGGACGAGCCCCTCACCCCGGCCGAGGCCTGGGCCGGGCGGCAGGAACCGGGCATAGATGCCCCTCTCCGCGGGCAGTACCTCGAAAAGCTGGTTCGCCGGGCGGAGCGCGCCGTGGCGGGGATACGCCGCTCCGCAAGGCCCGAGGACGCCGCCCGGCGTGAGGAGCTGGAGCGCGCCGCCGCGGGGCTGAAGAAAATGAGAGAGGAGTGGGAGACATGGCAACGGTAGCGGAGGTCTACGCGTATCTGGACGAGCTTGCCCCCTTCGGCCTTCAGATGTCCTTCGACAACGCGGGCTTTCTGGTTGGTCGCGGGGGCCAGACCGTGACCGGGATCCTGGTCGCGCTGGATATCACCGAGGAGGTGGTCCGGGAGGCCGCCGGGGTTGGCGCGGAGCTAATCATTGCCCACCACCCGGTCATCTTCCATCCGGCCAAGGCCCTCACCGACGGCACGCCCGCAGGCCGGATTCTTCTGGCCCTGGCGGAGCACCGCATCGCAGCCATCTGCGCCCACACCAACTTAGATGCGGTGAAGGACGGCGTCAACGACGCGCTGGCCCGGCGGCTGAATCTTGCCGGCATTGAGCAGCTCCATCAGGACGGCGTGGATTCGGCTGGCGTACCCTACGGCGTCGGCCGGGTAGGAAACACGGCGGGGGAGAGGAGCGCGGCAGAGTTTGCCACCTTTGTCAAGGAGGCGTTGGACGCGGGCGGCGTGCGCTACGTAGACGGCGGCAGGCCTGTGCGCCGGGTGGCTGTGGGCGGCGGCGCCTGCGCCGACCTGATGGGGGACGCGCTGGCGAAGGGCTGCGATGCCTTCGTCACCTCAGACGTGCGTTATCACGAGTTTTTGGAGGCCAAGGCCATGGGCCTCAGCCTCATCGACGCCGGGCATTTTCCCACCGAGAACGTGGTTTGCCCCGTGCTGGCCGACTGGCTTGAAAAAGGGTTCCCGGATGTGAAAATTGTGCTTTCAAACCGGCATCACGAGGTATTTTCCTACCTCTAAGGGGTTGAAACCTGCCGTTAATTGTGCTACACTTTGGGTTGCGACTTTTTGAGAGAGGAACGAGAACATATGTCTGGACATTCCAAGTGGCATAACATACAGAAAACCAAGGGCGCGGCCGATGCCAAGCGCTCCCAGATGTTTACCAAAATTGCCCGCGAGATGATTGTGGCGGTCAAGGCCGGCGGCAGCGGAGACCCCGCCAATAACTCCCGCCTGGCCACCGTCGTCGCCAAGGCCAAGGCGGCCAACATGCCCAACGACAACATCAAGCGCACCATTGAAAAGGCCCTGGGTTCGGGCAATTCCGACAGCTTTGAGAATGTGGTCTACGAGGGGTACGGCCCCTCCGGCGTGGCCGTCATTGTCGAGGCGCTGACCGATAACCGCAACCGCACCGCCCCCGAGGTCCGCCATCACCTGGATAAGTACGGCAAGGGTCTGGGCGCCACCGGCTGCGTGTCCTGGTCCTTCGACCGCAAGGGCGTCATCGCCATTGAGAGAGAGGACCTGGACGAGGATACCGTCATGATGGACGCTCTGGACGCCGGCGCGGAGGACATGAAGGCCGACGACGAGGTCTTTGAGATCACCACCGCCCCGGACGACTTCGGCTCCGTCCTGGAGGCGCTGGAGAACAAGGGCTATGAATTCATTTCCGCCCAGGTGGAGATGGTGCCCCAGACCTATGTGAAACTCACCGATCCCGAGGATATCAAGAACATGGAGAAGCTCATCGACATCCTGGAGGAGAACGACGACGTGCAGAACGTCTGGCACAACTGGGAACAGGAATAGAAGTTACTGAAATTGACGGCCCCGTCCAAATGGACGGGGCCGTCAAAGTTTTATTCCGGGAAAATGGGACAAGGGTTCATATTCCCGGACATGCCCTCATAGGATTGTCCCAGAAAGCAACCTACACCAATGAGGAGCGTGAGATGCGTGATAACGACAATGGACGGCGCAGGGCGGTTTTTGCAGGCGGCGGCGCTGCTGCCTCCGCCGCTGCGCCGTGCGGCGGAGCGGCTTCCGCCGGAACGGCAGAGGGCGGCGGAGGAGCTCCGTCTGCGCTGCGGCAAGCCTATGACCGTGGCGTACCCGGAGGGGGAAGAGGCCCCTCCCGGGGGCGGGGAGGCTATAGTGACCTCCGCCGACTTGGGCCAGGTCCTTGAGATCGCCACCCAGGCCTCGGCCCATACCGCCCTGGACCGGGTGCGGGGCGGCTACTTCACCGTCCGGGGCGGGCACCGCATCGGCATCTGCGGCAGCGGCGTGGTGAAGGAGGGCGTAGTGACCAATCTGCGGCAGTTCTCCTCCCTGTCCATCCGCATCGCCCACCCGGCCAAGGGGGCGGCGGCCCAGGTGCTGGACGAGCTCTCCGACAGGGGGGCCCTTCAAAGCACTTTGATCCTCTCGCCCCCCGGCTGGGGCAAGACCACCCTCCTTCGCGACCTCATCCGCGTGATCTCGGACGGGGAGGGGACGCCCCCTCTGCGGGTGGGCGTGGCCGATGAGCGGGGCGAGCTGGCCGCCATGTACGAGGGCCTGCCGCAGTTCGATGTGGGGCGGCATACCGACGTGATGGACGGCTGCCCAAAGGACGCGGGGCTCCTTATGCTCCTGCGGGGGATGAATCCCCAGGTGCTGGCCGCCGACGAGATCACTGCCCCGGCCGACTGCGCGGCGCTGGAGATGGCGGCCAACTGCGGCGTCATTCTCCTGGCCACCGCCCACGGGGAGAATCTGGACGACCTGCGGGAACGCCCCCTGTACCGCAGACTTCTGGAGCAAAACATCTTCCGCCGGGTGATCACCATCGGTTGGCAGGGCGCGGCGCGGCGCTATCGGGTGGCAAGACTGGAGGCGGCGCTATGCTCAAGCTGATGGGGTCCTTCCTGCTGGCGGGCGGCGCGGCCTACCTGGGCTTTTCGGCCACCGCCCGGCTGGAGCGGCGGGTCAGGACTCTGCGTACCTTACTGGGGGCGTTGGAGCTTTTGGAGCGGGAGCTCGCCTTTCGCCTGACTCCCATGCCCGCCCTGCTGGAGCGGCTGGCAAAGCAGACCCAGCCGCCGGTCAGCGCCTTTTTCGCCCGCTGTTTGGACGGTCTCTCCGACCTGGGCGAGCGGACCCTGTCCGACCTCTGGAACGAGGCGCTTGAGTCCGTCCCCATGGACCTGGGCCAGGAGGACCTGCTGATCCTCAGGGAGCTGGGCGGGATACTGGGCCGGTACGACGGCGAGGGGCAGGGCGAGGCTCTGGCACTGGCCCAGGCCCGGCTCGGTCAGTGCCTTACCTCCGCCGCCGAGGAGCGGACCCGGCTGGGCCGGGTCTACGGCGCGCTGGGCCTGTCCGTCGGAGCGCTCCTCGTAATTTTACTGCTGTGAAACTAACCCCCTTGGCCGCCGGGCGGCGGACAGCTCCAGAGAGGGAAAGGGAATCGTTATGAATGTGGATTTGATTTTTAAAATAGCTGCTATCGGTATCCTCGTCTCGGTGCTCAACCAGGTGCTCACCCGCTCGGGCCGGGAGGAACAGGCCACCATGACCACCCTCGCCGGGCTGGTCGTGGTACTCATGATGGTGGTGCAGGAGATCAGCGACCTGTTCGTCCTGGTGAAGAACCTCTTTGGGCTATGACGGACATCCTGAAACTGGCTGCGATAGCCATCATCTCGGCCATCTGCGCGGTGGTGGTGAAGAAAAACGTGCAGGAGCTGGGACTGGTGTTGGCGCTGACGGCGGGGGTTCTCCTGCTCTCCTACGCGCTGGGGGCCATCGAGAGTGCCCGGGACCTGCTGGATATGCTGGCGGATACGGCGGGACTGGAGCCCGCGGTACTGGCCCCCGTCATCAAGACGGTGGGGATCGCCATCGTCACCCACGTGTCGGCGGAGGTGTGCCGGGACGCGAAGGAGGGAGGCATCGCCTCCTTTCTGGAGACGGCGGGAGCGGCCTGCGCCCTCTTCGTGGCGCTGCCGCTGGTACGGGCGGTGTTGGACATGGTAATGGGACTGCTGTGAGGTACTTATGAAAAAAATACGGTATTTTTTGCTTTTTCTCGCCCTGGCCCTCCTCCTAGCGGGGGCGGCCTCGGCGTCCGATCTACAGGATGTGGCCTCCTCCCAGGCCGACGCGCTGGACGGCGCAGGCCTGGAGCAGGCGGCGGGGGAATACGCCCCCGGCCAGGGTTTTGCCCCCGATATCGACCTGGACGCGGGGATCCAGAATATTTTGAGCACCGGCAGCGACCGTTTCCCCGGCGCGGTGCGCAAAGCGGTGCACAGCGGGGTGATCCTCCTTGTCATCGTGCTGCTCTGCGGCCTGGCGGACGGCATGTACGGCGCGCTGGGCAAGACGGGGCTGGACGTGGTGGCGGTGGCGGGCGCGCTGGCGGTGGCGGCGGTGGCGGTGGCCGACGTGAACTCACTCATCGGCCTAGGCCGCGAGGTGCTGGAGGATATGGAGACCTTCTCCAAGGTCCTCCTGCCCACCATCACGGCGGCGGCAGCCGCAAGCGGCTCGCCGGGCGGCGCGGTGGCCCGTCAGCTTGCCACCATGCTCTTCTCCGATTTGCTCCTCACCCTCATCAGCCGGCTGCTCCTGCCCCTGGTCTACGTCTATGTGGCCGCCTGCACCGCCTACGCCGCCCTGGGGAACGAGGGGCTCAAGCGCATCAGCGCCACGCTCAAATGGGGCGTGACTCTGCTGCTGACCACCGTGCTTTTGGTCTTTGTAGGCTACCTGACGGTGAGCGGCGTCATCTCCGGCACCGCCGACGCGGCTACCATCAAGGCGGCCAAATTCACGGTATCCAGCGTGGTGCCGGTGGTGGGGAGCATTCTGTCCGACGCGGCAGAGACCGTCCTTGCCGGCGCGGGCATCCTGCGCAACGCCGTAGGGGTGTTCGGCATGCTGACGGTGCTGGGCATGTGCGTCGTCCCGTTCCTCTATCTGGGCATCCACTACCTGACCTATAAGGCAGCCGCGGCCCTCACGGCTACGGTGTCCGGCGGCCGGGTGGCGGGGCTCATCGACAATATCGGCGGGGCCTTCGGCCTGGTGCTGGGCATGACGGGGGCCAGCGCCCTCCTCCTGCTCATCTCCATGGTCTCGGCCATTTCGGTGGTGACGGTATGATAGAATTGATTCGCTCCTGGCTGGTAGGCATCACCTGCGCCGCCATGATCGTGGCCCTGGCCGAGAGTCTCTCTCCGGCCGGCGCGGCGCGTAAGGTGGGGCGCCTCACCGGCGGGCTGGTGCTTTTGCTGGCCATCCTGCGGCCCGTCGCCGCGCTGGACCCGGGAGACCTGTCCGGTATCCTGGCCCAATACCGGGTGGAGGCCGCCGGATACGGCACCCTTTTGGACGATGAGAACGAAAGACTCATGAAAGCAATCATAGAGGAGGAGACAGGCGCATATATTCTGGACAAGGCGGCCTCTATCGGCATCCAGGATTGCACCGTAACGGTGACGGTGGCGGACGGGGAGAGACCCGTGCCTGAAGCCGTGACCGTCATGGGCAACCTCACAGAGAGCCAGCAAAAGGCCCTGTCCAGACAGATCGAGGCCGACCTCGCCATCGGCGCGGAGCGGCAGACCTATCACAGGGAGGACGTGAAATGAAAGAGAATTTGGACTTCAAAAAATGGGGCGGAAAAATTATCAATTTTCTCGGCCAGTATCGATATGTGCTTCTCGTCATTCTGGTCGGTATCATCCTGTTGCTTCTGCCAACCGTCACCGGCGGGAAGAAAGAGACCCCGGCGCCTACCCCGTCAAGCAGTTCGGTGGAGTTCGATCTCGCCGCCATGGAGGAAAAACTGGCCGCCGCCATCTCGGAGATCTCCGGAGCGGGAAAGGCGCGGGTGGTTCTCACCTTGAAGGGCGGCCCGCGGCAGGTGGTCGCGGTGGACGAGAGCGCGTCGGACCGCGAAAACTCCTCCACGACGGTGGTGGTCTCCAAGGGCTCCGGCACTCAGGACGCGGTGGTGCTCCAGCAGGTCTATCCCCAGTATCAGGGGGCGCTTATCATCTGCCCAGGCGGGGGGGAGGCGGCGGTCAAGCTGAAAATAACCGAGGCTGTCTCAGCGGTCACCGGACTGGGTGCGGCCAGGATCTCGGTCTGCAAGGGAAATTAAAACCATAATGAAAGGATTGGTTTGGAAATGAAGCTCTGGAAAAGAAACGCGGTGGTGGCCGCCATCGTCCTGTTCGTGTGCGTGGCGGTCTATCTCAACTGGTCATACCATAAGGACGCCGGAGATACGGCGGACGCGGGCAAGACGTTGGGTCAAGCCGCCCTGGTAGGGGGCAACACCGACGACCCGCTCCTCGGCGGTATCAAGGGGGACGGCACACCCACCAACGCCGACGATCCCATCACCACCACCGGCTATTTCGATGCTGCCCGGCTCAATCGCCAGCAGTCCCGGGATAACGCGCTCTCCCTCCTCCAGCAGGCGGCCAGCGCCCAGGACGCGGACCAGGCCATGAAGGATGAGGCCAACGGTTCCATCCAGGCTATGGCCAACCTCACCGTCAGCGAGGCTCAGATCGAAAACCTGGTGACAGCCAAGGGCTACGCTGACTGCGTGGCCTTCATCGGGGACAAGAGCGTTTCCGTGGTGGTGGCGGCCAACGGGGACGAAGGTATCACCGACGCCGACGTGGCCAAGATCTCCGAGATCGTCACCGAGCAGACCGGTTTCCCGGCCAGCCAGATCAAGATCATCGAGGCCGAACCGTAAATCGTTCCATACTGGAGGGCGGGAGAATCCCGTCCTCCTTGCTGTTTATAAAGGAACGCGAAAAATCAATTGTTATTTTCCGCCGCCCGTGATACAATATCAAAAAGAGTAACGACAAAGAGGAGCGTGACCCCTTTATGAGTGAAAACAAGGATTACATCTCCCGTACCGACGAGATGGGGAACATCCATATCTCCGAGGACGTGTTGAGTGTCATGGCCGCCGCCGCCACGCTGGAGGTGGAGGGCGTGGGCAGCCTGTCCGCCAACCTGGGCAACGACATCGTGGAGATGCTGGGCGGCAAGAAGAACATTGCCAAGGGCGTGCATGTGTCCTCCAATGAGGACGGCAGCCTGAATGTGGACGTCTCCATCCTCATCAAGTACGGCTACACCATTCTGGACGTGGCCCGTCATGTGCAGGACGCTGTCCAGTCCGGCATTGAGAACATGAGCGGGCTCACCGCCGCCAGCGTCAACGTCAATGTCACAGGCGTCATCTTCGAGAAGGAGCCCAAGCGTCCCTGACCTCCCGCCCATACCGCACTATAAAAACCTTGAGCGTGCGCTGCCGACGCTCAAGGTTTTTTATGCGCTTTTATGCGAAAATAGGGGTTTATCTTTTGGATGGGATTGTATATAATGGGGAGTATACATTTGCCCCGTATACGGAGGATAGTTTATGACCAGAAGCAACGCCAGAGAGATCGCCGTACACCTCGCCTTTGAGTTCAGTTTCTCCAACGAGACCGCAGACCAGCTCCTGGAGACCGCTATGACCCGCTCCATCTTCGCGCTCCTTGGCGAGGAAGCGCCCCTGTATGCCGAATTCCCGAATGAGAAACAGCGCGGGTATATCGAGACTTTGGTCCGGGGTGTGTACCTCCACTGCGCGGAGTTGGACGAGTATATCTCCCGCTACGCCATCGGCTGGGATTTCTCCCGCTTGCCCCGGGTATCCATTGCCATCATGCGCATCGCCATGTACGAGATCCTCTATATGCAGGACGTGCCCAACGCCGCCGCCATCAACGAGGCCGTGGAGCTCGCCAAGCACTACGAGGACCAGGACATGGTCTCCTTTATCAACGGCATCCTGGGCTCCTTTGTCCGCAGGGAGAGTATCCCGGAGCGGACCCCCGTCATGGCCGAGGGCATCTTTGACGCCGAACCGGAGCAGGGCGAGCAATGACCGGCCCGGTCTGTCTGGGGCTGGACACCAGCAACTATACCACCTCCGTGGCCCTCTTTGACGGAGTGGCAGGGGAGAATGCGGGCAGGCTCCTGGACGTCCCCGCCGGAACCCTGGGCCTGCGCCAGTCGGACGCTCTCTTTCAGCATGTCAAGCGCCTGCCCGAGCTTTTCGACGCACTGCGGGAGAGGGAACTGCTGCATGATATCGAGGCCGTGGGGGCCAGCACCCGCCCGCGGGCGGTGGAGGGCTCCTACATGCCCTGCTTTCTGGCGGGGGAGGGCTTTGGCCGCGCGCTGTCGGCCAGCCTGAATGTCCCTTATTTCGCGGTCTCCCACCAGCAGGGGCATCTGGCCGCCGCCGCGTGGTCGGCAGGGCGGCCCGACCTGCTGGACGGCCCCTTTCTGGCCTGGCACCTCTCCGGGGGCACCACGGAGCTTTTATTGGCGGAGCCGGAGGGGTGCAGCGTCCACGCCGAGCGCATCGGCGGCACCAGCGACATCTCCGCCGGGCAGCTCATCGACCGCGCCGGCGTCCTGCTGGGACTGCCCTTCCCGGCGGGGAGGGCGGTGGACGGCCTAAGCCGGGAGGCGGACAAGGACTTGAATTTTAACGTAAAGGTAAATGGCCTTACGTTTTCTCTTTCCGGTGTGGAAAATAAGGTCAAAGCCCTGGCGGAGCAGGGGGAACGGCCGGAGAACATCGCCCGGTTTACCCTCGCCACCGTGACCTCCGCGGTGCGCCGCGCCACGGCGACAGCCCGGGAGCAATACCCGGGGCTCCCGGTGCTCTGCTCCGGGGGCGTGGCCTCCAACCGGATGCTGCGCGATCAGCTGACGGAGTTCTGCGGCGGTATCTTTGCCGAGCCACGTTACTCTACCGACAACGCCATGGGTACGGCGATTCTGGCCTGGAGAGGCCTGCACAGGGGGGAGGGGGAGCAATGAGAAGAGAAGAGGCCGTTCTCAGCGTCTCCCAGCTCAACGGCTATATCAAAACCCTCATGGACAGGGATGCGGTGCTGGCCGAGGTAGCCGTCCGCGGCGAGCTCTCCAACTACAAGGTCTACCCCTCGGGTCACCACTACTTCTCCCTTAAGGACGCGGAGGGCGCACTGCGCTGCGTCATGTTCCGCCGGGAGGCCGCCGGGATGCGTTTCCGGCCTGAAAACGGCATGAAGGTCATCGCTTACGGGCGGGTGACCGTCTTTCCCCGGGACGGACAGTACCAGCTCTACTGCGGCGGCATGACGCCGGACGGGGCGGGGGACCTGCACGTGGCCTTCGAGCAGCTCAAGGCAAAGCTCCAGGCTGAGGGGCTCTTCGATGAGGACCATAAAAAGCCCATCCCCAAGTTTCCGGACCGCATCGCCCTGATCACCTCACCGGCAGGCGCAGCGGTGCGGGATATGCTGCGTATCCTGGCCGCCCGCTGGCCCATGTCCAGGGTGGCGGTGGTGCCCGTACGGGTCCAGGGGGCCGAGGCGCCGGACGAGATCGCCGCCGCCATTGCCTGGGTCAACCGGCACCGCCGCGCAGACGTCATCATCACCGGGCGGGGCGGCGGCTCCATGGAGGACCTGTGGGCCTTCAATGAGGAGGTGGTGGCAAAGGCCGTCTACGCCTCGGAGATACCCGTCATCTCGGCCGTGGGGCACGAGCCCGACGTGACCATCTCCGACTTCGTGGCCGACCTGCGGGCCGCCACCCCCTCCAACGCCGCCGAGCTGGCGGTGCCCGACCAGAACGATATCTACGAGAGGCTCTACCGTCTCAGCCACCGGCTCTCTCAGGCCATGACGCGCCGCCTGACCCGGGAACGCCAGCGGCTGGAGTATCTGGCAAGGAGCCGCGCCTTACAGAATCCCCTCAACTACATCCAGGACCGGCGCGTACTGCTGGACTACCAGCGGGACCGGCTGGTCCACGGCCTGACCTTCGCCCTGGGACGGGAGCGCTCCCGTTTCGCCCGTCTGGCCGCCGCGCTGGACGCCATGAGTCCCCTCAAGGTCCTGGGCCGTGGCTACGCCATCGCCCAAAAGGACGATGGCGGCGTGGTGCGCTCGGTCAAGGAGATCACGCCGGGCGAGCGGCTCACCCTCCGTCTCTCTGACGGGAAAATAAGGGTAACGGCAGACACGGAGACATAGGGCGGGCGCTTTCCCATCCGGGCCGGCGGCCGCAGACCTAAAACGGCGGGGCAATCCCCGCCTTGTAAGGAGAAATACCGATGGCAGAGAAAAAACTGACCTTTGAGGAGGCCATGGCCCGCCTGGAGGAGATCGTCACCAAGCTGGAGCAGGGGGACGCCCCTATGGAGAGTGCGCTGGCACTCTTTGAGGAGGGGACCGCCCTCATGAAAAAGTGTTCCGCCCTTCTGGACAAGGCCGAGCAGCAGGTGGTCAAGCTGACGGCCCGGGCCGACGGCACCCCTGCTGAGCAGCCCCTGGATGGCGAGGAGTGAGCGGCCGCATGGACTATGAGCAGCAGCTCCGCGCCGACGTGGCGCGGGTAGAGGACTATTTGAAGGGCCATTTTGCACAGAGAGACCCCAGGGCAGACCTCTACGACGCGATGAATTACAGCCTTCTGTCCGGCGGGAAACGCCTCCGCCCGGTGCTGACCCTGGCTGTCTGCCGTATGTGCGGCGGTGACGCCGAGGCCGCGCTGCCCTTTGCCTGCGCGGTGGAGATGGTGCATACCTACTCTCTCATCCACGACGACCTGCCCTGTATGGACGACGACGACCTGCGCCGGGGCCGCCCCACCAATCACAAGGTCTACGGTCAGGCCACGGCGGTGCTGGCGGGAGACGCTCTGCTCACCGCCGCCTTTGAGAGCATTGCCGAGCACGGCACCGCCCTGCCCGCCGACCGTGCCCTGGCCGTCTCCGCCTGCCTGGGCGCCGCCGCGGGCGCGCGGGGCATGGTGGGCGGACAGGTGCTGGACATGGCGGGGGAGGGACACGCCCTGTCCCTGTCCGAGGTGGAGGAGCTTCAAACGCTTAAAACAGGGGCGCTCATTACCGCCGCCGCCGAGATCGGCTGCATCGTCGCCGGAGGGGGAGAGGCCGAACGGGCCATCGTCTGCCGTTACGCACAGAATCTGGGCCTCGCCTTCCAGATTCAGGACGACATCCTCGACGTGGTCGGCAACCAGGCCACCCTGGGCAAGCCCGTCGGCTCCGACGCCCAGAGCGAGAAGACCACCTTCGTCACCCTGAAGGGTATCGCCGCCTGCCGGCAGCTCGTGGAGGAGAAGACCAACCACGCCAAGGCGGCCCTGCTGGGGAACTTCCGTGAGACCGAATTTCTCTGCTGGCTGGCCGACCATTTGGTTGGCCGGGAAAACTGATACCGACACGGGAGGGGACGTGGCCCATGCCGCAGCTGGAGTATAATCTGCCCAATTACCACCTGGGCAACCTGATTTTGATACTGTCCGCCACCGCCTGGGCGCTGGCCCAGGTACTAAAGGTGGTTGTGGTCCTGCTCACCAAGCGGCGGCTGGACTGGCGCTATATCTGGGCCAGCGGAGGCATGCCCAGCTCCCATTCCGCCTTCGTCTGCGCCTGCGCCGCCTCCACGGGCAGCCTGTACGGATTCTCCTCGGCTCTCTTCGCCATCTCAACGGTGCTGGCCATTGTGGTCATGTACGACGCCGCCAATGTCCGCAAGGCGGCGGGAGAGCAGGCTAAAATTCTTAATTATATCATGGATCACTGGAACGAGATGAAACCCGAGCTCTTCGGCAAGGAGCTGAAGGAGCTCTTGGGACATACGCCGCTCCAGGTCATCATGGGAGGTCTGCTGGGCGTCCTGGTCGGCCTGGTGGGCGTCCTGATATTCCGCATGTAACCATACCCGGAGGTGTGTATGATACTACCCGAAGATATCCCCGACCTCCACGCCGTATCGGATGGCGAGGCCGAGGCGCTCTGCGCCAGGCTCCGCGCCTCGCTGGTCGACAGCATCTCCCGCACCGGGGGACACCTGGCCTCCAACCTGGGCGCCGTGGAGCTCACCGTAGCCCTCCATAGGGTCTTTGATTTCTCTGAGGACCGGCTGGTCTTCGACGTGGGCCATCAGTGCTACACCCATAAAATACTGACCGGCCGCGCCGGCCTCATGGATACCCTGCGCACCTTCGGCGGCGTCGCCGGGTTCCCCAAGCCCTCCGAGAGCGCCTGCGACGCCTTCATCGCGGGCCACGCCTCCACCTCGGTGTCGGTGGCCGTGGGGATGGCCAGATCCCGCACCCTGCTGGGGGAGGACTACAGCGTCGTAGCCCTGCTGGGGGACGGAGCCCTCTCCGGCGGGCTCTCCTACGAGGGTCTATCCGACGCTGGAGACAGCGGCGAGAGGATGATCGTCATCCTCAACGACAACGGCATGTCCATCACCAAGAGCGTGGGCGGCGTGGCCGAGCATCTGGCCCGCCAGCGGCTTCGGCCTCAGTACCTCCAGTTTAAAAAGGGCTACCGCAGGGCCATGGGGATCCTTCCCGGCGGCAAGGCCGTCTACCGCATTACCCACAAGATCAAAAAGGCGGTCAAGGAGACCCTGCTGCCGTGCAGCCTGTTTGAGGACATGGGCTTTACCTATCTGGGTCCGGTGGACGGGCACGACGTCCGGGGGCTGACTCAGCTCCTGCGTTACAGCAAGGACATTGAGACTCCAGTCCTTCTCCATGTCAGGACCGTAAAGGGCAAAGGCTATACACCAGCGGAGGAGAACCCGGACCTCTTCCACGGTGTGGGCCGTTTCTGCATACGCAGCGGCGAGCCGCTCCAAAAGGGCGGCCCCACTTTTTCCTGCACGTTTGGAGCTGCCCTTTGCCAGTTGGCCGAGGAGAACAGGCGCCTCTGCGCCGTCACGGCTGCCATGGTCTCTGGTACGGGGCTGGAGGAGTTCTCCCGGCGCTTTCCGGAGCGGTTTTTCGACGTGGGTATCGCCGAGGGCCACGCCGTCACCATGTCGGCGGGTATGGCGAAACAGGGGATGGTCCCGGTCTTCGCCGTATACTCAACGTTCTTACAGCGGGCGTATGATATGCTCATCCACGACGTGGCCATCCAGAAGCTCCACGTGGTGTTGGCGGTGGACCGGGCCGGACCGGTGGGGGAGGACGGGGAGACCCACCATGGCGTCTTTGACGCCGCCTTTCTCGACACCGTGCCCGGCATGACCGTGCTCTGCCCCTCCAGCTACGCCGAGCTGCGCTCCATGCTGCGCCGCGCGGTCCTCGACTGCAGGGGCCCGGTAGCCCTGCGTTATCCCCGCGGCGAGGAGGGTGCCTATCAGGACGACTCAGGCGGTGCGGGCTCGGTCCTGCTAAGGGCGGGGAGTGACATTACCCTCGTGGGGTACGGCATCCTCATCAACCAGCTCTTGGCCGCCGCCGAGGCGCTGGCGGAGCGGGGCGTCTCGGCCGAGGTTGTAAAGCTGAACTCCATTACGCCACTTGAATTGCCGCTGATCTTGGCGTCTGTAAAAAAGACCGGGCGGCTCCTAGTCGCCGAGGACGTGGCGTCCCCCGGCTCGGTGGGACAGCGGCTCTGCTCCGCTCTCCTCCAAAACAGCGTCGTTCCCCAGAGCTTGGCCCTGTGCAACCTGGGGGATGGATTGGTTACTCACGGTACGATGAGAGAGCTTTACAGGCTTTGCGGCCTGGATGATAAGAGCCTGTTTAAGAAAGCGCTGGAGGTATGCGGCCGTGGCTAAAAAGAGACTGGACCTCCTCCTGTGTGAGCGCGGTCTGGCCGAGAGCCGTCCCCGCGCCCAGGCCGTCATCATGGCGGGCCAGGTCTATGTGGCGGGGCAGAGGATTGACAAGGCGGGCGCACCCACCGAGGAGACCGCTGAGATCGAGGTCCGGGGCAAGACCCTGGCCTATGTGAGCCGGGGCGGACTCAAGCTGGAGAAGGCCATGGGGACCTTTCTCGTCGACCTCCACGGCGCCGTCTGCGCCGACATCGGGGCCTCCACCGGCGGTTTCACCGACTGTATGCTCCAAAATGGGGCAAAAAAGGTCTACGCCGTGGACGTGGGCTATGGGCAGCTGGCCTGGAGCCTGCGCAGCGACCCCAGGGTGGTCTGCATGGAGCGGACCAACGCCCGCTATCTCACCGCCGAGCAGATTCCCGAAGCGCTGGACTTCGCCAGTATCGACGTGTCCTTCATCTCGCTCAAGCTGATCCTCCCCGCCGTCCGCGCGCTCTTGAAGGAGACGGGTACGGTGGCCTGCCTGGTCAAGCCCCAGTTCGAGGCGGGCAGGGAGAAGGTGGGGAAAAAGGGGGTCGTCCGCGACAGCGCCGTCCATCTGGAGGTACTGGAGCAATTCCTCAGCCACGCGTCTGAGGCCGGATTTTCTGTAAAGGGAATTACCTTTTCACCTATCCGCGGGCCGGAGGGCAATATTGAATATCTGGGCTACCTGACGGCAGCCGCAGGGAGTCCCTATGAGGGCGATCTGGCGGCTCTGGTACGCGCGTCCCACGAGACGCTGGAGGGGGAATAACATGAAGGTGGTTTTGAGTCCCAATCCCTACCGGGATAAGCTTTTGCGCTCCGCCCTGGCGGCCGAGCGCATCTTGAAGGCCGCCGGCGTACAGACCGCCATGTGCCTCCCCTTCACGCCGGAGAAGGGGAGCCGTCTGGAGCTGCCCAAGAACGTGCGTTTCCTGGACATGCAGACCGAGCTGAAGAGTGCGGATATGCTCATCTGCTTCGGCGGGGACGGTACCATCCTGCACGCGGCAAAGGACGCCAACGCCTGCGGCGTGCCCATCATGGGCGTCAACATGGGCAGCGTCGGCTACATGGCCGAGCTGGAGCAGAGCGAGCTCAGTCTCCTCTCCAAGCTGGCCGAGCAGAATTATACGCTGGAGTCCCGCATGATGCTGGACGTGTGCGTGATCCATGAGGGCAAGACGGTATATGAGGACCTGGCCCTCAACGACGCGGTCATCACCAAGGGGTCTGTGGCCCGCATCATCGACCTGTCGGTTTATGGGGACAAGATGCTCCTCTCCGACTTTGGGGGAGACGGCCTCATCGTCTGCACTCCCACCGGCTCCACGGCCTACTCCCTGTCTGCTGGGGGGCCCATCGTGGAGCCCACGGCGGAGAACATCATCGTCACCCCCATCTGTGCCCACGCGCTCCATGCCCGGCCCATCGTGCTGAGCCAGGAGCGGGTGGTAGCCGCCCGGCTGGGCAAGCTGACCCGCAAGACGGCCTACCTCACGGTGGACGGCGGGAAGGCCTTCAAGCTCTCCGGCGGGGACATCGTGGAGATCCGTAAATCCCAGACTGCCACGCGTTTGGTGCGTCTCTCCAGCCGCAGCTTTTATGAGATTATGAATCAAAAACTTGGAAACGGGTGAGGAAATGAAGAACAGGCGACAGGAAGAGATACTGCGTATCGTTGCGGAGATGGACGTGGAGACGCAGGACCAGCTCCTTGAGCAGCTCAAGTCCCGGGGCATCACCTCTACCCAGGCCACCATCTCCCGTGACATCAAGGAGCTTCATCTGATCAAGGAGCTCACCAAATACGGCGCCTACAAGTATGTGGTCTCCGAGCGGAAGACCTCTCTCAACTTCGCCGGTCGTCTGCTCACCATCTTCCGCGAGGGAGTCACCTCCTTTGACGTGGCCCAGAACATCGTGGTGGTAAAGACCATGCCCGGTTTGGCCGCGGCCGCCGGCGCGGCTCTGGACGGCATGGATATCCCCGACATGGTGGGCTCCCTGGCCGGGGACGACACCGTCATTCTCATTATGCGCACCAACGAATCGGCCGCCGAGTTCTGCGCCGAGATCCACAAGCTGCTGAAGTAGACGCGCCTATTTGGGAGCTCTGAGGAGGAGTTTTGCCGTGTTATCTCTGCTGCATATAGAAAATATCGCGGTGATCGAATCGGCGGACATCCAGTTCGGCGGCGGTTTTAACGCCCTCACCGGCGAGACCGGCGCGGGCAAATCCATCGTGGTGGACGCCATCGGGGCCGTCATCGGCGAGCGCACCAGCCGGGACCTCATCCGCACCGGGGCCAAATCCGCCTTGGTAGAGGCTGTCTTCTGCGTTCTGCCCAAGCTGCCCTGGTTTGAGGAGAACGGCATGGGCCCCGACGGGGACGGGAACCTGATCCTCCAGCGGGAGATACAGCCCGACGGAAAGAACGTCTGCCGCCTGGGCGGGCGGCTCATCACGGTCTCCCAGCTCAAGGCGCTGGGTGCCCAGCTGGTCAACATCCACGGCCAGCACGACGGCCAGCAGCTTCTGGACGAGCGCTGCCACCTCTCGTATTTAGACCGGTTCGGCGGCACGGAGGGCCTTTTGTCCGACTATCAGGCCTCCTTCGAGGCCCTGTCCGCCATCCGGCACGAGATATCCGCCCTGCGGATGGACGAGGCCGAGAAGGGGCGCCGCATCGACAGCTTGAACTTTCAGATCAACGAGCTGGAGCGGGCGGCTCTGAAGGCAGAGGAGGAGGAGGAGCTGACCGAGCGGCGCAACCTCCTGCGCAACGCGGGCAAGCTGATGGACGCGGTGGAGGGCGCCCACGCCGCCCTCTCGGGCGACGAGGATACCCAAGGGGCCGCCTCCCTCATCGCGGAGGCCGAACGCTCCCTTACTCCCGCCGGGCGCATGAGTACCCAGGCCGCCGAGCTGCTGGAGAAACTGACCGAGCTGCGCTGCGCCGCCGACGACGCGGCCGAGCTCCTGCGGGACCTGCGCGGCAGCTTTGACTTTGAGCCCGGCGAGCTGGACGAGTTGGAGAACCGCCTGGAGGCCATCTTCCGCCTCAAAAAAAAGTACGGCAGCAGCGTGGAGGAGATGCTGGAGTATTTAGACCGCTGTAAAACAGAGCTCAGCAGCATTGAGGACGCCGACGACACGATTCTCCGCCTGGAGAAGAAATACGCCGCGGCGCTGGAGCGGGCGGGGGCGAAGGCAAAGTCCCTTTCCGCTGCCCGGCACAAGGCCGCGGAGGCCCTGGAGAAACGCATCCAGGCCGAGCTTGCCCAGCTCGATATGCCGAAGGTACAATTCAGGGCGGAGTTTGGCCCCAAGGCCGGAGAGCTGGGGCTGGACGGCACCGGCATGGACGAGGTGCAGTTCCTCATGTCGGCCAACGTGGGCGAGGCCCTGAAACCCATTCAGAAGATCGCCTCCGGCGGCGAGCTGGCCCGTATCATGCTGGCCCTCAAAAACGTACTGGCCGAGAATGACGACGTGACCACCTTGGTCTTCGACGAGGTGGACACCGGCGTCTCGGGCCGGGCGGCCCAGAAGGTGGCTGAGAAGATGGCCGACGTGGCGACCCACAAGCAAGTCCTCTGCGTCACCCACCTGCCCCAGATCGCCGCTATGGCCGACGTACATTTCTCCGTGGAAAAGGGAGAGAGCAAGGGGAGGACCTTTACCCATGTGGAGACCCTCTCCTGGGACCGCCGCAAGGAGGAGCTTGCCCGGCTCACCGGCGGCGCGCACATCACCAGCGCCATGCTGGAGGGGGCCGGAGAGCTGCTGGACGCCGCCGGACGGTACAAGAGCGCCAAAAACCCCTGTTGACAAACGGTGGCGAAACCTTTATAATAATTGCCATAATGAAATTGTGATGACGAGGAAGAGTAGCAAGACAGCGTCCGCGCACAGAGAGCCCCTGCTTGAGTGGAAGGGGGACGGGACCGACTTGTGAATACCCCTCGGAGCAGCCGCCTGAAGGAGCAGTAGGGCAGGCCGGGTACGCCCGTTAGCGCGTGGGAGTGTGTTGGCACTCGACGAGGCTCTTTTCCGCGAGGAGAGGGCGAACCAGAGGTGGTACCGCGTTTTTTACGCCCTCTGTCCATAGGGACAGGGGGCGTTTTTATATGCGGCGCACGTTTGGAACAAGAGAGAGCGGTAAAGAATACCGCCATAGGAAGGGGGCCTACGCGGTGGCCTTTGACGGCCTGGGCCGGGTGGCTTTGGTGGAGGCTCCGGCAGCTCGCACCAAGGAGCGCCGGCTCTTTCTCCCCGGCGGCGGCATTGAGCCTGAGGAGAGCCGGGAGGATTGCGTCCGCCGGGAGTGTCTGGAGGAGACCGGCCTCTCCGCCCGGGTGGGGGAGTACCTCTGCACCGGGGACGAATACCTCTCGCCCCGCGTCACCGCCGACCGCTGCTATCTTCACGTGACCGGCCACTGCTATCGCACGGTTTTGGATGAAAAGCTCCAAGAACCCATCGAGGCGGACCACGTCCTCGTATGGGAAGACCCGGAGACCTGCGCCGAAAAGATGTTTTTGCGCTATCAGGCCTGGGCGGTTGAGATAGCTTGGAGGGAGGTGCGGCGTGAACATCAGACCGCTGAGGGAGACTGACTACGGCCAGGTCCTCCCTATGCTCCAAAAGCTCCATACGCTCCACGTCACGCACCGCCCCGACCTCTTCCGCGCCACGGAGGAGGCACTCCCGATAGAGGAGTTTCGCTCCTATGTGGAGGGGGAGGACGTCTGTTCAGCCGCGGCAGAGGGGGAGGGCGGCGTCCTTGAGGGCGTCTGTCTGGCGGTGCGGCGGAGCAAGCCCTCGCAGGACCCCAGATGGCACGACCGGGACCTGATCTACCTGGAGGCACTCTATGTGCCTGAGGAATATCGGCGGCGCGGCGTTGGCAAGGCGCTGGTCGACGCGGTACGGGCACAGGCGCGGCGGCACGGCGTGCGCCTCATCGAGTTTCAAGTATGGCTGATGCCGGACGGTGCCTTTGATTTTTACCGGAGCATTGGCTTTCAGCCGCAGTATTGCTCCATGACAGACAGATTTCATGAAGAAGAGGAGAGCACATTATGACTTTATTTGAGGAACTGAAGGCCCGCGGGCTGATCGCCCAGCTGACCGACGAGGAGGAGATTAAAGAGCTTATCAATAACGGTAAAGCCACCTTCTACATTGGCTTTGACCCCACGGCCGATTCTCTCCATGTAGGCCACTTCATGGCACTGAATCTGATGCGCCGGATGCAGCGGGTGGGCAACCGTCCCATTGCCCTCATTGGCGGCGGCACCGGCATGGTGGGCGACCCCTCGGGCCGCAGCGACATGCGCCAGGTGATGACAGTGGAGACCATCGAGCACAACTGCGAGGTCTTCCGGCAGCAGATGAGCAAGTTCATCGACTTCGGCCCCGGCAAGGCCATCATGCTCAACAACGCCGACTGGCTCTTGAAACTCAACTACGTGGAACTCCTGCGGGAGGTGGGCTCCTGTTTCTCGGTAAACAATATGCTCCGGGCCGAGTGCTACAAGCAGCGCATGGAGAAGGGGCTCTCCTTCCTTGAGTTCAACTATATGATCATGCAGAGCTACGACTTCTACCACATGTTCCAGCACAACGGCTGCAACCTCCAGTGCGGCGGCGACGACCAGTGGAGCAACATCCTGGGCGGCACCGAGCTCATCCGCCGCAAGCTGGGTAAGGATGCCTACGGTATGACCATCACGCTGCTCCTCACCTCCGAGGGGAAGAAGATGGGCAAGACCCAGTCGGGCGCCGTGTGGCTGGATCCCGACAAGACCAGCCCCTACGACTTCTTCCAGTACTGGCGCAACATCGACGACGCCGACGTCATCAAGTGCCTGCGGATGCTCACCGACGTGCCCCTGGAGGAGATCGACGCCATGGCGGCATGGGAGGGAAGCCAGCTCAACGCCGCCAAGGAGCTGCTGGCCTTTGAGCTCACCAAGCTGGTCCACGACGAGGCCGAGGCGCAAAAGGCCCTGGACGCGGCCAAGGCCCTCTTCTCCAAGGGGGGCGACCTCGCCAACATGCCCATGACCACCATCACCGCCGCCGACCTGACCGATGGCGCCATCGGCCTGCTGGAGCTGATGGTCAGGTGCGGCCTGGCCCCCTCCAGGGGCGAGGCCCGCCGCCTGGTCCAGCAGGGAGGGGTGGAGGTCAACGGGCAGAAGATCAGCGAGATCACCCACAGCCTCACCGCCGCCGACTTCGGCGGCGAGGGCGCCATGATCAAAAAGGGCAAAAAGGTCTTCCACCGGGCCATTCTGGAGTAATAGAGGCAAAAAAACAGCGGGCGGCCTTTGGCTGCCCGCTGTTTCGCATTGAAAATTCTGGAAGATGTGTTATACTGTACCCCAAGGGGGTAAGCTCATGATAGAAACAAAATCCGGCAGAAAATCCCCAGCGACGCGCGTGGGACTGCTCTTGCTTTTGACAGCGCTCTCGTCGATCCCTCCATACCTGTTCCTCAATTTCTTTGTTGGGAGCCGTATTACGTTCCCGGAGCGTAACCTCTGGAACATACTGCTTACCTATGCGCTCAATTTTGCCCTGATCCTGCCGCTGATGGGCAGGTTTCTGGGCATCCCTCTGCGCACTGTATGGTCTGACGGCAAAGCCGACTGGAAAAACATGGGACGTTATATGCCCGTCAGTTTTTTTCTCACGGCGGTGGGGTTCGCTCTGGCGAGCGCACTGCTTGCCCTGTTTCAGGCTCTTGGCCAGCAGTCTACCAATGAGGTTTTTGAAATCCTCGGAAATTCCGGCAGCCCCTTCGTGATCACCGGGTGGTATCTCTGTGTGATCCTGATTGGTCCGCTCTATGAGGAGTTCCTTTGCCGCGGACTGCTGCTCTCCGCGCTGAAACCCTATGGGGATTTCTTCGCGGTCCTGGTTTCCGCCGTCTTCTTTTCCATTGGTCACGGTAATTTTTCACAGATGTTTGTTCCCCTTTTGCTGGGCTTGGCCTATGGATATATTACCTTGAGAACCGGGAACATCAAAACCGCTTATTCTCTCCATGCGCTCAACAATGCGCTCCCTATTATTCCTCAGGCACTCGGCGGGCTGACGAGAACCAACTTTGCCTTTCTGACGCCCCTGGCCTACAGCGCACTCGGCGCGGTTGGGGTATTCCTTCTTGTCAAGCACAGGGCCAGCGTTCTGGCCTATCTGCGCCCCCGCGAGGAGGCCCCGCCGGAGCACTCCAAGATTCGATTCCTTTTCAATCCGCTGATCTTACTCTGGCTCTTGTACTGCGTCTTCAATTTGGTCCTCTCCGTCCGCCCCATCACCTGAGGGATAAAAAAGCACCGAACCCAAATGGTTCGGTGCTTTTTTACAAGCAGGCCTGTAAGCCGGGTTCTGTCATTTAAGACAGCCATCTATCTCGACGTGCCGTTGCCGACACGCTCCAGCCGCCTCCTGAGAGCGACCGGGCCGGTCATTTGCTCTCCCACGGCGTTGCTCCGGATAGAGTTTACAGCGATGAGCGCTTTTACACGTCATCGGGCGGGCGCTTATCTCCGCCTTTCCACCCTTACCCGGCCCGCCGAAGGGCGGGTCAGGCGGTTTATCTCTGTTGCACTTGTCCTAGGGTCGCCCCCGGCGGGTGTTACCCGTTATCCTTGCCCTGTGGAGCCCGGACTTTCCTCACGAGTGGGCCGTTGGGCCCACGCGCGCGGCTGTCCAGCCTACTTGTGAAGACCATTTTAACCGATGGGAGGCGCCTTGTCAAATGGAGTTATTTTTTCCCTGGAAGAACGCCAAGATTTGAGTCCGTTCCAATTGAAATTTATCCCTTTGCGTTATATAATACTATATTAGCTGACTAGGGGAGGGATCCACCTTGCATTCTACGATACAGGAATATTTAGAGAGCCTGCGGGGCAAGCGCGTTGCCGTCATCGGCATCGGCGTCTCCAACACGCCGCTTATCAAGCTGCTGCTCCGGGCAAATCTCTGCGTTGTTGCCTGTGACAAGAGCTCCCGCGAGAGCTTTGGAGGCGTCATCGAGGCGCTGGAGAGCCTGGGCGCTGAGATTTTTCTGGGTGAGGACTACTTAGACCACCTGGAGGGCTGTGACGTGATCTTCCGCACGCCCGGCCTGCGGCCCGACATGCCCCAATTAGAGGCCGCCAGAGAGCGGGGAAGCACCGTCACTTCGGAGATGGAGGTCTTTTTCCAGGTCTGCCCCTGTGAGATCATCGCCGTCACCGGCAGCGACGGGAAGACCACCACCACTACCATCATCGCAGAGCTCCTGAAAAAGGCGGGGCTCAACGTCTACCTCGGCGGCAACATCGGAAAGCCCCTGCTGGCCGAGGTGATCAATATGGAGCCCGACGATATGGTGGTGCTGGAGCTGTCCTCCTTCCAGCTCATGACCATGAATCTGAGCCCAGACGTCGCCGTCGTCACCAATCTGGCCCCCAACCACCTGGACATGCACAAGTCCATGGAGGAGTATGTACGCGCCAAGAAGAATATCTTCCTCCACCAGGAGAGCGAGGATCTGGCCGTCTTCAACTATGATAACGATATCACCAGAAACTTTTCCCGGGAGACCAGGAGCCGGGTCACTCTGTTCAGCAGGAAGACGGTGCTGGACAAGGGGGTCTACGTGAAGGACGGGGCCATCTGGTGCTCCGACGAGGAGGGCAGCCGGTCGGTTTTGCCGCTGGGGGATATTTTGCTCCCCGGAGAGCATAACATCGAAAATTATATGGCCGCCATCGCGGCCGTGGATGGGCTGGTCTCCGACGAGACCATCCGGGTCTTCGCCCGCAGTTTCGCCGGTGTGGAGCACCGCATCGAGCTGGTGCGCACCTTCAACGGCGTGCGCTACTATAACGACTCCATCGCCTCCAGTCCCTCCCGTACCATCGCGGGGCTGAGGGCGTTTCAGGAGAAGGTCATCCTCATCGCCGGGGGATACGATAAGCACATCCCCTTTGACGAGCTGGGCCCTGAGATCGTCAAGCATGTAAAGGTACTTGTCCTGACAGGCGATACCGCCCCCAAGATCCGCGCGGCGGTGGAAAACGCCCCCGGCTATGCAGAGGACACGCCCCCCATTGCGGAGTACGACGACTTCCACCGGGCGGTCATGGTGGCCGCCGGGGCGGCTCAGCCGGGGGATGTGGTGCTCCTCTCACCGGCCTGCGCCTCCTTTGACAAATTTAAAAATTTTGCGGAGCGGGGCAACCGTTTCAAAGAGATCGTACGAGATATGGAATAGAATTGGGATGTGAAACTATGCTGGAACTCAAAAGTGCTCTGGAGCGGCTGTGCGCGCTGGGCGCCCCCTCCGGGTTTGAACGCCCCGCGGCGGCCGCCGCCGCCGAGCTGCTGCGCCCTCTGGTGGACGAGGTAGAGATCGACCGGCTGGGCAACGTCATCGGCGTGCGCCGCTGCGGGAGGCCGAACGCCAAACGCCTTCTGCTGGACGCCCACCTGGACGAGATCGGCCTCATTGTCATCGGCATTGAGGACGGCTTTCTCCGTTTCCGGGCCATCGGCGGGGTAGACCCGCGCATGCTGCCCGACCGGGAGCTGACGGTACTCACCGATCCGCCCCTCTTTGGCGTGGTGTCATGCCTTGCCCCCCATGTGCAGAAACCGGGGGACTCGGACAAATCGGTGGCCATCAAGGACCTCTTTGTGGACATCGGCATGAGCCAGGAGGAGGCCGTCAAGGCCGTACCCATCGGCACCCCCATGGTCTACCGGGGCGGCTGTTTCTCCCTGGGCGAGGGCTTTATGTGCGGCAAGGCCATGGACGACCGGGCCTGTTTCGTCACCCTTCTGCGCTCGGCCGAGCTCCTGAAGGACAGGCCCCTGGACGTAGACCTGTACCTCATGGGCAGCACCCGTGAGGAGGTGGGGGGCTCCGGAGCCAAGGTCGGCACCTTTGCCGTCGCCCCCGACTGGTGCGTGGCGGTGGACGTGACCCACGGAAAGACCCCGGACGCCCCGAATCCCAAGGACCGCACCCTGGAGCTGCTGGGCGGCCCGGCCATCGGCGTGGGGCCCAACATGACCCGCTGGATGACCGAGCGCATGGCCGCCAAGGCCAAGGCCAACGAGATCCCCTATCAATTCGAGGTCATGTCCGGCAGCTCCGGCACCAATGGCTGGGGCATGCAGATCAGCAGGGAGGGGGTCGCCACCTCTGTGCTGTCGCTGCCCCTCAAATACATGCACACCCCCATCGAGGTGCTGGCACTGGAGGACATGGAGGCGGTGGCCAGGCTGCTGGCCGCTTTTACCGAAAACCTGGGAGAGGAGGCGGTTGAGATATGCTGATGGAAACCATTCAGGAGTTCTGCCTCCTCAACGGAGTCTCCAGCTACGAAGACGAGGTGCGCGCCTACCTCAAGGAGAAGGCCGCACCCTATGCCGATGGGATGCGGGTGGACGCCATGGGTACCCTCATCGTCTTCAAGAAGGGGAGAAGGGCCACCGGCAATAAGCTCCTCCTGGCCGCCCATATGGATGAGGTCGGGCTTATGATCAAGCGGGTGACCGACGACGGTTACCTGAAGTTCGACTGCGTGGGCGGCATCGACCGCCGGGTTCTCCTGGGCAAGAAGGTGCTGGTGGGCAAGGACAGAGTGCCCGGCGTCATCGGGCTGAAGGCCATTCACCTGACCACGGCGGAGGAGCGGGAAAAGCTCCCCAAGCTGGACGAGTACTATATCGACATCGGGGCCAAGGACAAGGAGAGCGCCGAAAAGCAGACCTTCATAGGCGACTTCGCCGCCTTTGAGAGCGACTGCGTTTCCTTTGGAGACGGTCTCGTCAAGGCCAAGGCCCTGGATGACCGGATCGGCTGCGCCGTCATGCTGGAGCTCCTCAAGGAGGAGTTGCCCATGGACTGCACCTTCGCCTTCACCGTCCAGGAGGAGGTGGGCTGCCGGGGCGCCCACGGCGCGGCTTTCTCGGTGGCCCCTAAGGTCGCTCTGATTTTAGAGACCACCACCGCCGCCGACCTAGCGGGGATGGAGGGCCACAGGCAGGTCTGTGCCCCCGGCAAAGGGCCCGTGGTGCCCTTTATGGACGGCGGCTCGGTGGCCGACCGGGGCCTCTTCGAGCTGCTGCGGGACCTGGCTGAGAAAAACGGCATCCCCTGGCAGACCAAGCACTTCATCGCCGGCGGCAACGACGCCTCTGTCATCCAGCGCAGCAGGGAGGGGGTCCGTACTGTGGTCATGTCGGCCGCGGTGCGCTATCTCCACGCCCCATCCAGCGTGGCCGCCGTCCGCGACTTTGATCATATGCTCAACCTGTCCCGGCTCTTTATAAACGCGATTTCCCAAGAGGAGGAAGAATAATGGATATTTTAAGTACCCTCCAGGCGCTCAACGCCTGCCACGGCCCCTCGGGGGACGAGTCCCAAGTGGCGGCCGCCATCCATAAGCTGGCCGAGCCCTATGCCGACGAATGCCGCATCGACACCATGGGCAACCTGATCGTACGCAAAAAGGGCAATGGCCCCAAGGTTATGTTCGCCGCCCATATGGACTCCATCGGGTTCATCATCACCCATATCGACGAGAAGGGCTTTCTCCGGTTCGGCAAGCTGGGCGGCCTCCACGCCCACGACATCCTGAGCACCCCCGTGCGCTTTAAGAACGGGACCAAAGGCGTGGTCTGCCTGGACAATAAGGTCGAGGCCAAGAACATGACCCTGGAAGACCTGTATATCGACATCGGCGCCAAGGACGCGGAGGAGGCCAGGCGTGTAGTGCACGTGGGCGACTCCGCCGTGTACGACGCCCGCGCCTTTGCCGCCGGGGACAAGCTGGTCTCCCCCTATATGGACAACCGCATCTCCTGTGTGACTCTCCTGCTGGCGCTGGAACAGCTCAGGGAGAGCGGGAACGACCTCTACTTCGTCTTCACCGTCCAGGAGGAACTGGGGCTGCGCGGGGCAAAAACCGCGGCCTTCGGCATCGATCCGGACTATGGCGTCGCCGTGGACGTGACCTGCTCTGACGACGAGCTCAACGCGAAACACTCCGGCAGCAGCGTCGCGGGGGGCGGAGCGGCCATCAAGGTCATGGATGCCTCGGTCATCTGCCACCCCGAGATGGTGGCCCGTCTGGCGTCGCTTGCCGAGGAGCAGGGCATCCCCCATCAGCACGATGTCCTCCTCGCCGGGGGCACCGACGCGGGGGCCATCCATATCAACGGCCTCGGGGTACACACCGGCGGCATCTCCATCCCTTGCCGCTATGTCCACTCTCCTGTGGAGATGGTAGACCGCCGGGACGTGGAGGCCTGCGCCGCCCTGGTGGCCGCCTTTGCCCAGGCCAAGCTGTAAACACATCAAAAGCAAGGATTGAAAAGTATTATGCCTTTACAGATAAGCGAGCGCGTATCCGCTCTGGCAGCTCAGGCGCAGGCCGACCTGCGGGAGCAGTTTGCGCGTATCGACGCCGTTGCCGAGGAAAACACCCGCAAGGTCCTGGCTGCCTTTCAAAAGCACCGGGTGGCCGAGGGGTACTTTGCTGGTACCACCGGCTACGGCTACGACGACCAGGGCCGGGACAAGCTGGATGAGATCTACGCCGATCTCTTCGGCACCGAGGACGCGCTGGTGCGCGTCCAATTCGTCAACGGTACTCACGCCATCACAGCAGCTCTCTTTGGCGTGCTCCGGCCCGGGGACGTGCTGGTCTCGGCCATCGGCGCGCCCTACGATACCCTCTTGGGGGTCATCGGCGTGGTGGATAAGGGGCCCGGCTCCCTCAGGGAGTACGGCGTGGGCTACCGCCAGGTGGATGTGACCGCCGACGACAAGCCCGACCTCGCGGCAATCGTGGCCTCCGTGCGGGAGCCGCGCGTCAAGGCGGTGCTCATCCAGCGCTCCAAGGGGTACTCGACCCGCGCCTCTCTGGGCGTGGAGGAGATCGGCTCCATCTGCGCCGCCATCCGGGCCGCGAATCCCGGCGTCAGTATTTTGGTGGACAACTGCTACGGCGAGTTCGTGGAGACCAAAGAGCCTACTCAGGTGGGGGCCGATCTGGTGGTCGGCTCCCTCATCAAGAACCCCGGCGGGGGACTTGCCCCCACCGGCGGTTATATCGCCGGGCGGCGGGATCTGGTGGAGGGGGCCGCCATGCGCCTCACCGCGCCGGGCATCGGCAAGGAGTGCGGCTGCACCTTGGGCAGCAACCGCAGCCTCTATCAAGGGCTTTTTCTCGCCCCCCACACCACCGCCCAGGCCGTCAAAACGGCAGTCTTTGCTGCCCGGATGATGGAGCTGCTGGGGTACGCCGTGGAGCCCGCCTCGACTGCGGTGCGCCATGACATCATCCAGATGCTCCACTTTGGAAGCCCGGAGCCCCTCAAGCGCTTTTGCAGGGGCATTCAGTTCGGTGCGCCGGTAGACTCCTACGTGACCCCGGAGCCCTGGGATATGCCGGGGTACGACTGCCAGGTCATCATGGCGGCCGGGGCCTTCATCCAGGGGGCGTCCATCGAGCTCTCCTGTGACGCCCCCATGCGGGAGCCCTATACCGCCTATCTCCAGGGAGGCCTGACCTATGAGTCGGGCAAACTGGGGGTCATGCTGGCGGTGGAGGAGCTTTTGCGGGGCGAGTAGTTTTGAGACAAGGGCCATCGCGCATAGTATCTGCATAGGGGGGGTGACCTTATATGCAGAAGTGGCGGCGAATTTGGCCCCGTATCCGGGCGAGAGGGAGGACAGGCGGCTGGGGAGGGGACTTCCTGATCCCGGCCGTGCTTGGAATCGGACTGGCCGTTCTGGCCATCTATCTCTTTGACGGCAGGGTGCGCCCGGTGGTTGTGGAACTGGCCGAGACCAGCGCCCGCAATGCCGTCACCCGCGTCGTGAACGAGGCGGTGGAGCGCATTCTGGCCGCCGAGGCGGTTTCCTACGACGATATGATCACCCTGCAGAAGGACGCCTCCGGGCAGATCACCGCACTTACCAGCAACTCGGTGGAGATGAACCGGCTGCGGGCGGAAATCCTGAATGATGTGGTGGCGCAAGTGGATATACTTGACAGTAAAGAGCTGGGTATCCCGCTGGGCCATGTGCTGGGTCTCGCCACCCTGTCGGACAGCGGGCCGCGCCTGCCGGTGCGGGTGCTGTCGGTGGCCTCGGCGGGGGGGAATCTGCGCAACGAATTCACTTCCGCAGGCATCAACCAGACCTACCACCGGATCATGCTGGACGTGACGGTAGACGTAAAGCTCCTCATCCCGGGCGGCAAGGTGGAGACGACGGTCTACACCCAGGTCAATCTGGCCGAGACCGTCATCGTGGGCAAGGTGCCCGACGCCTATTTACAGTTTGGAGAGCAGACCAAGTAGAAAGAGAGAAACGCATGGCGTGGTATCTTCAGGCCACATGGGACTATATCCGGCAGATGCTGCCCTGCGCGGTCCTTGGCGCTGTGGCTTTTTTCTGCCTGCGTCCGCTGCGAAAAAAGAGGCTGGCCGTAAGCGGCCTCAGAAGCGGCGCGGGCAGGGAAACCGCGCTGTTCGCCTTTGTCATCTTTTCCGCCGGTCTTGCGGCGTTGACGCTGTTCCCCGCCGGATTTTGGGTCTCCCTTTCCCAAGGCTACCTGCCTCAATTTTTTTTGCTCTCCTCTGGTGGATTCTACTGGACGATTACGGTTTTTAATGAGCTCTTTTCCGGTGGGTCGTGGCGTTTTTTTATGCTGCTGGGAAATATCGTTTTGTTTATGGCTTTCGGCTTTTTCCCCGCTCTGACAGGAGACAGACCCCGCTGGTGGAAGACGCTGGCGACGGGATTCTCCGTCTCCGCTTTTATTGAGGTAGCCCAGCTTTTTGTTGGCCGCAGCAGCGACGTCAATGATATCATTCTCAATACCTTTGGCGCACTCTGCGGTTTCTGGGCATACCGGCTCCTAGACCGCCTCGCGCCGCGCTTTGTCTCAAAATTCAAACTGCAAGCAACGGAGGTCGCCTATGGACGAGAGGCAGGAAATTGAACGGCTACGCAAAGAGCTCAACGAGGCCGGCTATAAATACTACGTGCTGGATAACCCCACCATGTCCGATTATGATTATGACCGGCTGCTCCGCCGCCTGGAGGAGCTGGAGGCCGCCTATCCGGAGCTCGTCACCCCCGATTCCCCCACCCAAAGAGTAGGGGGAAAAGCGGCCGCAGGCTTTGCCCAGGTGGTCCACGACGCGCCGCTGGAGAGCCTGCAGGACGTGTTTTCGGTGGAGGAGCTGTACGAGTTTGGCCAGCGGGTCAAGGGCAGCCTGGGGGATGACGTGGAGTTCGACGTGGAGCCCAAGGTAGACGGTCTCTCGGTGGCCCTGGAGTACCGCGGCGGCGTCTTTGTCCGGGGCGCCACCCGGGGTGACGGCAGGGTAGGGGAGGACGTGACCGAGAACCTCAAGACCATCAAGTCAATCCCTCTCCGCCTGCCCGACGCCCTGCCCCGGCTCATCGTCCGGGGCGAGGTCTTTATGCCCAAGAAGGTCTTTGAACGGCTCAACGAGGAGCGGGAGCTCAGCGGCGAGGCCCTCTTCGCCAATCCCCGCAACGCGGCGGCGGGCTCTATGCGCCAGCTGGATCCCAAGATCGCCGCCGAGCGCAAGCTGGACATCGTGGTCTTCAACATCCAGCTCTGCGAGGGCAGGGACTTCACCACTCACACCGAGACGCTGGACTATCTTGAAAGTCAGCACCTCAAGGTCATCCCCCGCACCCTCTGCAGGGATATGGGGGAGGCGGCCAAAATGATTGCTGAGATCGGCGACACCCGGGAGAAGTTCAGCTATGATATTGATGGCGCAGTTGTAAAGTTAAATAACCTGTCACATCGCTCCGCACTTGGCTCCACGGCCAAATGCCCCCGCTGGGCGGTGGCCTATAAATACCCGCCGGAACGTAAGCCCTCCAAGGTGGTGGATATCGTGGTGCAGGTGGGCCGTACGGGGGTGCTGACCCCGAAGGCGGTGGTCGAGCCGGTGCGCCTGGCGGGCACCACCGTCACCAATGCCTCCCTTCACAACCAGGACTACATCACCGAGAAGGACATCCGCATCGGGGACACGGTGCTGGTACAGAAGGCCGGGGAGATCATCCCCGAGATCGTGGAGGTGGTGTTGAGCGCGCGCCCCGAGGACACGCAGCCCTACCATCTGCCCGAGCACTGCCCGGTCTGCGGCGCGAGCGTGCAGCGGGACGAGGACGGCGCCCACATCCGCTGCACCGGGGCCGAGTGCCCGGCCCAGCTCCTGCGCAACCTGACCCACTTCGCAAGCCGGGACGCCATGGATATCGAGGGCCTTGGCCCCGCGGTGGTGACCGCTCTGGTCAATGCCTCTCTGGTGAAGACGCCCGCCGACCTCTACCGGCTGGAGGCGGAGCAGGTCGCCGTACTGGAGCGCATGGGCAAAAAGTCGGCGGAGAATCTGATAGCCGCCATTGAAAAATCCAAGGGCAACGACCTCTCCAGGCTGCTGTTCGCCTTTGGCATCCGCCAGGTGGGACAGAAGGCGGGAAAGGTCCTGGCGTCCCGCTTTGGCTCCATGGACGCCCTCCTTGCCGCTACGGAGGAGGACTTCACCGCCGTGCCCGATATTGGCGGCATCACGGCCAGGAGCCTGTTCGACTGGCTGCACAGCCCTCAGAGCGAACATCTCATCGCCTCTCTCCGGGACGCCGGGGTCAATATGGTGAGCACCGAGCCGCCTCCCGGCGATACGCTGGCCGGGCGTACCTTCGTCCTCACCGGCGCGTTGGAGCGCTTTACCCGTGAGGAGGCGGGGGCGCGGATCGAGGCGCTGGGCGGCAAGGTCTCGGGCTCGGTCTCCAAGAAGACGAGCTATGTGGTGGCCGGCGAGGCCGCCGGCTCCAAGCTCCGCAAGGCGCAGGAGCTGGGCATCCCGGTTCTGAGCGAGGAGGAGCTCCTCAATATGCTGGACGGCGAAGAAAGAGAATAAAAGGGAGGGGGGACTGCTGCAACTTTTTGCAGAGTCCCCCTTCCTTTACAGGCTCAGATCCTCGCCGTTGGTGGCAATGATCTTTTCTTATCGCCATTGAACGCGCCCTCTCCTGTGTCGTTGCGGTCAACATTGATATTAAGTAAAGCTGAGAAAATCCCATATAATAATGCCTGCTTTTCGTGGTAAAGATGGGCTTGCCGCCTATATAACTGCAGGCAACAAGCCCTCTCCGCTCAAGAATCAAAGGCAGGGTTCATAAAGTAGATATTCTTCTGGTCCATCTTCTCCTTGGCCAGGCGCACGGCCTCGCCAAAACGCTGGAAGTGGACGATCTCGCGCTCACGTAGGAAACGGATGGCGTCGTTCACGTCGGGGTCGTCAGAGAGGCGGAGGATATTGTCGTAGGTAACTCTGGCCTTCTGTTCGGCGGCCATGTCCTCGGTGAGGTCGCAGATGACATCGCCTTTGACGGCGATGGAGGCCGCCGTATTGGGGAACCCGGAGGCGGCGGTGGGGTAGACGCCGGTGGTATGGTCTACGAAATAGGGCGCGAACTCGGGGATACGCACGTCGTTGTCGCTCAGGTTGCGGGTGAGCTGGTGGACGATCGCTCCGATCATTTCCAGGTGGCCCAGCTCCTCGGTGCCGATGTCGGTGAGGAGACCCTTGAGCTCCGGGTAGGGCATGGAGTAGCGCTGGGAGAGATAGCGCAGGGAGGCCCCCAATTCTCCATCAGGTCCGCCGTATTGACTGATGATAACTGCGGCCAGCCTGGGGTTGGGAGTGGCGATCTTTACAGGGTACTGAAGCTTTTTCTCATAGATAAACATACTGCCCTAGCCCTCCTTTCGGCCGTTGTAATTCCAGGGCCAGGGGTCCTTGAGCCAAGAGGCCCAGCTTTTTTCGTTGATGACGCCCCGGTGCATCAGCGGGCCATACATGGCCTCGTAGCGCTCACGGGCCTCCATCTCCATTGCGGCATATTTTCTGTAAAGTTCAAAGGCTTCACTGTCGCTCTGGTGCGTGTCCAAATAGAGGGCCAGCTCCACCAGAACAAATTCCAGGGCCTGGAGCTCGGCCAGATGGCCGGAGACCACATCCCTGGCGTTGGCCTTGACGTGGAAGGGGAGGTTCAGTCCGGGGAAGAGGGTGCCGTTGTTCAGCGCATCCTGCTGGGAATAGCGTTTCGAGCCGGTCTGCTGAAAGGGGACGTATGGGACGGCTAGGGGCGCGCACTCCGGCAGAGTGCCGTTGGCATCGCTGCAGACAGGCATTTCCGGCCTGCTGGTCCCAATACCCAGAACGTTATCTTTTTTGCCAGTCTCAACGCCCAAAACGTTATCTTTTCTGCCGGTTTCAACACCCAGAACGTTGTCTTTTCTGCCGGTCTCAACGCCCAGGACATTATCTTTTCTGCCGGTCTCAACACCCAGAACGTTGTCTTTTCTGCCGGTCTCAACGCCCAGGACATTATCTTTTCTGCCGGTCTCAACGCCCAAAACGTTGTCTTTTCTGCCGGTCTCAACGCCCAGAACGTTATCTTTTCTGCCGGTTTCAACGCCCAGAACGTTGTCTTTTCTGCCGGTTTCGACGCCCAGAACGTTGTCTTTTCTGCCGGTTTCAACGCCCAGAACGTTATCTTTTCTGCCGGTCTCGAAGCCCAGAATATTTTCTTTCTTGCCGGTATCAAGATTCAAAGCATTTTCCTCCTTTGGAATGGCATTGACATGGGAAGGGAGAGGAGACAGCCTCTCCAGCCCATTCTATGCTGTCGAAGTTAAGAGGAAACCGCTTTGCTTTGGCGCGGCAATATGATATAATTACAATATCGGCACATAAGAGAACAAAGCCCCTCATACCTTGCGGAAGGGGGGTGTCTCGCTTGAAAAAAGAGATGCGTGGAAAAATATTATTTTGGACCATAGTCGGCGCCCTGGTCCTCGGCGGCGGGCTTCAGGCCTTTGTGGAGCAAAGGCAGGCCACGTCCGCCTTTTCGGCCGCCCGGGCGGCAGGGGAGACTGTGGTCATCGACGCGGGCCACGGCGGAGAGGACGGGGGAGCGGTCACGTCCTCCGGCGTGCCGGAGAGCGGCATCAACCTCGCCATCGCCCTGAGGCTGGACTCTCTCCTGGGGTTCTACGGCGTGCAGACCAAGGTCCTGCGCACCACCGATATCTCGCTCCACGACAGCACCGCCAAGACTCTGCGCGAAAAGAAGGTCTCCGACCTCCATAACCGGGTGGCAATCGTTGAGGCGACCGAGAATGCAACCCTCATCAGCATCCACCAGAACAAGTTTTCAAGCACCAGGTACCATGGAGCGCAGGTTTTTTACACCAACGAGGCGCTGAGCCTGCCCTTCGCCACTCTGACCCAAAACCTATTGAAAGAGACCCTGGACCCCGCCAATATCCGTACACCCGCCCAGATACCAGACAACGTATATCTGATGAACCATATCACCTGCCGTGCCATTTTGGTGGAGTGCGGGTTTCTCTCCAATCCGGAGGAGGCCCGAAAGCTCCAGACCCCTGTGTATCAGGAGAAGATCGCGGTGGCCCTGGCCGGGTCCTTTCTGCAATTCCAGGGCACAGAGCCGCCCTCTACCGAAGGAGAACTGCCAAATGAAGGCTAAAACCCTGTTCTACTGCACCCAGTGCGGCAATGAGACGCCCAAGTGGGCGGGGCAGTGCCCCGCCTGCCGGGCGTGGAATACCCTGGTGGAGCAGCCCGTGGAGACCAAAAGGAAGGCTGCGTCTCCGTCCGCCGGCAGGCAGGCTCCTCTGGGCGTCAGCCGCCCCAAGCCCATCGCCGATGTGGAGACCACCCACGAGCTGAGGTTTGAAACCGGCATGAGCGAACTGGACCGGGTGCTGGGCGGCGGTGCGGTAAAGGGCTCTCTGGTGCTGGTGGGCGGCGCGCCCGGCATCGGCAAATCTACGCTGATGCTGCAGATCTGCGATAATTTGTGCCGCTTTGCCAAGGTCTTATATGTATCGGGCGAGGAGTCGGAGCGGCAGATCAAGCTGCGGGCCGAGCGGCTCCGGGTGAGAGGGGAGGGGCTGTACCTCCTCTCCGAGACCAATCTGGAGAACGTGCTGGAGTCGGTGAACCAGCTCCAACCCGACGTGCTCATCGTCGACTCCATCCAGACCCTCTATAACGGCGACCTGACCACCGCGCCGGGCAGCGTGGGCCAGGTGAAGGACTGCACCATGGCCCTCATGCAGCTCGCCAAGGGGCAGGGTATCACCGTTTTCGTCATCGGCCATGTAAACAAGGAGGGTTCCATCGCCGGGCCCAAGGTGCTTGAGCACATGGTGGACTGCGTGCTCTACTTCGAGGGCGAGCAGCAGATGGCCTACCGCATCCTGCGGGCCGCTAAAAACCGTTTTGGCGCCACCAATGAGATCGGCGTGTTTGAGATGGTGGACAGCGGCCTGTCCGAGGTGCCAAACCCCTCGGAAATGCTCCTCTCCGGCCGCCCGGAGGATACGCCTGGCACCTGCGTCACCTGCGTGATGGAGGGGGTACGGCCCGTCCTGGCCGAGGTGCAGGCACTTCTCACCCCCACCAGCTTTAACATGCCCCGCCGGGCCAGCAACGGCTTTGACTTCAATCGCGCCATGCTCCTCCTGGCGGTGCTGGAGAAGAGGGGAGGGCTCCTGGTGGGCTCCTGCGACGCCTACATCAACGTCATCGGCGGATTGAATCTGGACGAGCCCGCCGCCGACCTGGCCATGGTTATGGCCCTGGCTTCCAGTTTCAGGGACAAGCCTGTACCCAGCGACCTGGTGGCCATCGGCGAGGTGGGCCTGACGGGCGAGCTGAGGGCCGTCAACGGCCTTGGACAGCGCCTCTCTGAGGTAAGGCGCATCGGCTTTACCAAATGCCTGATCCCGGCGCGCAACAGCGGCAAGCTGACCGAGCCGGAGGGCTTGCAGCTCATCCGGGTAAAAAACATCAGAGAAGCTCTCGCGGCGATTCTGTAGCGGGCGGAGTACCGCCCGAGCGATACCTGGGCACGAAGTTGACGCAGGTCTCGTCGTCGCTGGGTAAGCCGCAGGAGACGGCGCGCTCCAAGCTGCAGTAGCCGTCCTGCTGATAGACGCAGTCGCTGGTACAGGCAATCAAGCTCACAGCCAACACCTCAAATCAAAAAATAGCAGGGGGACAACACAGAAAATAGTGTGCTGCAAAACCTCTGATTTTATCAATGGAACTTTCATACTGAACAGGAGAGGAGTGAACCGGGGCAGATATAAGAGTAAACAAAATAAAAATTTTGTTTACTCTAGGGGAGGGTAAAACCTATATTAGGCCGTTTGCACTCCTCCCGGTCTGCCGGGAATGCCTATGGACTATCGCACCGAGGCGCCACCCATCCTGCGTGATTTCCTGACATACCACGAGGCAATTCAGGGCCATTCCCGCAAGACGGTCGACGAATATTTTCTGGACCTGCGCAACTTCTTTCGCTATATTAAAATTGAAAAAAACAAAGCGCCCCGTACCGCCGCGCTGGACGAGATTCCAATCGACGACGTGGACCTGGAGCTGGTGCGCTCCGTCACTCTGACCGACGTGTACTCCTATATGAGCTATCTGAGCCGGGACCGTGCTCAGCGCCCCAACAGCGACCACACGGGCTACGGGCTCAATGCCGCCTCCCGCGCCCGCAAGGTGGCGGCCATCCGCTCCTTTTATAAATACCTCACCAACAAGGCAAAGCTCCTTCCAGAAAACCCCATGCAGGATCTGGACGCCCCCAGAACCAAAAAAAGCCTGCCGCGCTATCTGGATTTGGAGGGCAGCCTGGAGCTGCTGGACGCGGTAGACGGGCCATTCAAAGAGCGGGACTACTGTATTTTGACTCTGTTTTTAAACTGCGGCCTGCGGATCTCCGAGCTGATCGGCCTCAACCTCACCGACCTGCGGGACGACCAGCTCCGCGTTCTGGGCAAGGGCAATAAGGAGCGCATCCTCTACCTCAACGACGCCTGCCGTGCCGCTTTAAGCGACTACCTGTCCGCCAGAGGCACCGTCGGCATCATCGACAAAAACGCCCTATTCATCAGCCAGCGCCGTAAGCGCATCAGCAAGGCCGCCGTGGAAAAGCTGGTGAAGAAATACCTGACTATGGCCGGACTGGATAGTGCCCAATACTCCCCACACAAGCTCCGCCACACCGCCGCCACGCTTATGCTCCAGAACGGCGTGGACGTCCGCACCCTCCAGGAGGTTTTAGGCCACGAACACCTGAACACCACCCAGATCTATACCCATGTGGACAATGAAAACCTCCGCATTGCCGCCAAGGCTAATCCCCTGGGGCGGGTCAAGCGGAAAAGCGCGAAAAAGCCACCGGCCTTGAGCGAAGAGTAAACAAAATATTTTTGCCG
>DATMXU010000210.1:0-3105 GCA_035562355.1 Pseudoflavonifractor sp. | reverse complement strand
TCAGACCGCCCCCGTGCCTGCCCCCACCACTCCCATGCCGTCCAGCGGAGTGGACCTGTCGACGGTCCAGGGTCCTCCCCCGGCCGCCGAGGAGGGGTTCATCCCCTACTACCTAGCCAGCAATATCGGCCGGACGGTGCGGGCGGAATTCATTGTGGGAACCAGCCAGTACGTGGATAAGGCGGGCGTTATCAAAGAGGTGGGCATCAACTATTTCGTCCTGCACGACACCAATGCCAGGGCCGACATTATGTGCGACCTCTACTCGGTAAAATTCGTGACCATCCCCCGCGCTTAGATCAGAAAGAGAGAGAATGGCGCCGTTCATAAAGAGCGGCGCCTTTTCTGAGTATTGACCGGGCGCACCCAGATACAATATGCCCCTTTTTAATCAGGGTTTAATCCAAGGTTCATAGAAACGCAAAGAAAAACGGTGGTCAAGGCGGTATAATAGGCACAGTGAAAGACAATGTTACTCACATACCCATATGTCGTGAAAGGAGATTGTAAATTATGTTGGAAGATCTGAGCAAGACCCTGGCTGACGTGGCCCTGGCCGGAATCGGCCTGACCGTCATTGCCGTGGAGAAGACCAGCGAGCTGGTCAAGGTCTGCGCCGACCGCGGCGGCGAGTTCCTGGAAAAGAGCAAGGTCGCCGGCGAGGAGTGGCGCGTCAAGGCCGAGCAGAAGGCCGCCGAGGGCCGCGAGCGGGTCAAGCAGGAGTATATCGAGCGCATGACCGACGAGGAGCGCTCCGACCTGATACGCCGCCTGGCTGAGCTGGACGCCCGCAAGGCCGAGGAGGCCAAGGTGGCCGAGGAGGTCTCCAAAGTCATCGACTTTGACCCCGAGCACAGGGACGAGGAGTAAGCCTGAACCAAGCAAACAGGGGCCGCGAAAGGATTCGCGGCCCCTGTTTTTCTAATTTTTATAGACGCCTACGCCGCCTGGAAACCGCTGAACACGCACCGGATCACGGTCAGGCCATCCGAGGACAGCTCCCCCTGCAGGAGGGCATGGCTGACCGGGTCGAACCAGAGGTCGGCCTCCAGCCCGGTACCCGGCGAACTGTCCGGCTCCCGGTAGCGGACCCGGAGGGTTTGGGTCTCCCCCAGGTCCTCCTCCGTGCACTCGGCAATGAACCCCTCCCTGGCGTAGTCGAGGAAGGTGGGCAGCGCGTCGATGGGAGAGAGACCGCCGGGGGTAATGGCCCCGGTCTCGATCCGGGCGCCGTCGTACTCAAGGGCGGTCTGCCCGGCCTCGATCTTGATGGTTACCCCGGTGAGGTCCTCCGGGGCGGTGACGGCAAGTGTAAAGCCGGTTTCCTTGCTCCATGCCATGTCAAGGCCGTAATCGTAGACCCGCTCCCCATAGTCAGCGGTCACCGCCAGCTTTGCCGCGCAGGAGGTCATCGCCAGATACTCGGTACGGATGGTCAGCGCCAGCTCCTCCGCCTTACTCACTCCCACCTCTCCGCCGCAGGCGGTGAGCAGGAAAAAGGCGATCATCATTTGTGCGCACAGGCTCCTCTTGCGCACAGTGGCCGTCCTCCCTTTTGATTTCTTTCTTACCAGCGCTCCCGGCCCCGGTCCTCTATGCTCCGCATGGCCTCGGGCAGGCGGGCGATCAGATCGGTGACCGTCATGCCATACTCGCCCAGCGCCTCGGCGCACAGGTCGCCCGCGCAGCCGTGGAGCCACGCCGCCAGGGGCGCGGCCTCCCGCGGCGTAAAGCCTTGGGCCAGCAAGGACACTAGAATTCCCGCCAGCACGTCCCCGCTGCCCCCCTTGGCCATGCCGGGGTTGCCGGTGGTGTTCACGTAGGCGGAGCCGTCGGGGAAGGCTGTGATGGTGCTGTGCCCCTTAAGGACCAGACAGCAGCCGTGCTCCAGCGCAAAGTCCCTGGCCGCCCTCAGCCTGTCGCCATGGGACAGGTCGCCCCCCAGGCGCTTGAACTCGGCGTCATGGGGCGTGAGGATGGTGCAGTGCCCGCTCCGCCCGTCCAACACATCTATATGCCCCTCCAGCGCGTTTATGCCGTCGGCGTCCAGCACCACAGGCAGCGCCGTGCCCTGGAGGATGCCGCGCACCACGGCATAGACGGCGTTGCTCCGCCCCAGGCCGGGGCCGATGAGGCAAACGCCGTATTTGTTCAGCCGCTCCAGCACCGCGGGGGCGGCGCCCAGCTCCAGCAGGCCGTCTTTTCCCGCGGGCAGAGGCTGGACCATGGCCTCGTCCAGCTTGGCCGCCGCGATGGGCCAGATGGGTTGTGGCACTCCCAGGGTCACCAGCCCCGCGCCGGAGCGAACGGCTGCCTGGGCCGCCATGACGGGAGCCCCCGTCATGCCCGTGCTGCCCGCCACGATATAGGCTCTGCCGAACTTTCCCTTGTGGGCATCCCTGGGGCGGCGGGGCAGGCGGACGTCCTGCCGTTCCACCGCCCGCACCGAGTACTCCCCGGCGGCGGTCAAATCCATGGGGATCCCAATGTCGGCCACCACCAGCCTGCCCCGGTGGAGAGCGCCCTTGCCCACATAGTGGCCTATCTTTGGCAGCGTGAAGGTGACGGTCACCGCCGCCTCCACCGCCCCGCCCAGGACCCGGCCCGTGTCGGCCTCGATCCCGCTGGCGAGGTCCACCGCCACTACGGGGATGGAGCAGGTGTTCATCATCTGCACCGCTACAAGGGCGTCCCCCTCCAGGGCGGTGTTCAGTCCAACGCCGAAGAGGGCATCCACCATCACGTCGGCAGCCAAGCACCAGGCCGCAAACTGGGCGCTGGACGATGTAAAGTCTTCCAGCTTTCCACCCCGCTGTTCCAAGCGGCGTTCCATCTCCCGCGCGTCGTCGGTGAGGCGGTAGCGCTTGCCCACCAGCACGGCCCGAACCTCCCAGCCCTCCTCCAGCAGCAGCCGGGCCGCGGCGATGCCGTCCCCGCCGTTGTTGCCCGCGCCGCAGAAGACCACGGCCCTGCGTCCCCCCGCCTTTGGCGTGCCGGGCCGCGCATAGGAGGCGTTCTGGTCGCCGATCACGACCGACCCCACCATATCGGGGTGATAGTGGAGCTTCCTCCGGCCGTCCCCGGCCCTCCCGCCCTCCTCCAGCA
>DATMXU010000209.1:0-22550 GCA_035562355.1 Pseudoflavonifractor sp. | reverse complement strand
GTATTACCTCCCCATCACCCTGCTGAGGAGATACCCCTCTCGCACCCCGGTGGCGCTCATGGTGAGGCTCTCAGCCCCGCACCGGCCCAAAATTTCCTGTGCCAGGATAAGGCCCGGCATAACGGTATGTACCCGGTCGGGCGCGGCGCGGAGAATCAGACGCAGGGCGTCCTTATCCCCCTTGGCAAGCCTGTTGTAAAGAAAATTTACTTCACACAGAGATATGACTCTGTTCTCGGGCTCGGCTCCCGACAGCGTGTTGCAAAGCCGCACGATCGCCCGTACCGAGCCGCCCACCCCCAGCAGACTTTTGCTGTGGGAGAGAGCCTGTGCGTCCAGCAGGGCCGCCGCGTGGGCGCGGATCGCCCCCTGCTCGGCCTGGGTGGGGAGGACTCCGCTCACGAATTTGGTGAAGAGAGAGACAACCCCCACGTTCAGGCTTACCGTGGAGGTGATGACCCCATCTTCATACCCCACCAGCTCAGTGGAACCGCCGCCAATGTCGGCCATCAGCCCCGCAGGGGAGGGGGCGCCCCAAGTGGCCCCCCGGAAGGAATATTCCGCCTCTTCCTCGCCTGAGAGGAGCTCCACGCCGACGCCGGTATGTGCCCGGATGGCCTCCACTACCTGCTCGGTGTTGGAGATGCCCCGCAGGGAGGCGGTGGCGAAGACATAGAGGTCGGAGACCTCCAGGTCCCCCAACAGGGTCTGAAAGTCCTCCAGTACCCGGCAGGCGGCGCGGATGCCCTCCTCTGTAAGGGCCCCGTTCTCTGCGTATCCCGCCAGCCCCACTGTCTCCCAGCGGTTGAGCAGGGGGCGGAAATTACTTCCCTCATAGCGGTAGACGGTCAGCTGTACCGTGTTGGACCCGATGTCCACGATGCCGCACTTCATTGGTGTTCCCACTCTCGTTCATAGTTTATGTATGGCTAGTTTATTCCGTATCCGCCGTCAATGCAATCCTTTTTTAGACGAGCGCAGTGGTTTCTCCCTTGGTCTCGGCGCGGGTTATGGCCAGAAAACCCAGGTTGTTGCCCAGCACGCCGAAAAAAGAAGACATGAAGGCGAGCTGATCCACAGTCTGGCCCTGAGCGAGCTGAATCGCAGCCAGCGTGGCCGCGATAAGGACCCATTCGCCGGAGGGAGAGGTGCATCCCGCCATAATTATCACCGCCCTGTTCAGCTTATGCGCCGCCAGCCGGGATGGTCCCATCCCGGCCGACGGTCTATAGGGTGTACTAGTGGCTGGCGAGGGACTGTACGAAGGACTGCATCTCGTCCTTTGAATTGATGGAGCGGGTCTGGTCGATAATGGCCCGCTGCGCGTCAAGGGAGAGGGAGGCAAAATACTGCATAGAATTATAGTCCTGGACCAGAGCCATGCCAAACCCCATAGGAAGGTCGGCAATGGGATTGATTGAACTCAAGCAAAACAGCTCCTTTCCAAATTCCTGCCGTCGATAGTTTGCCCCAAAATGCACAGCCTATAAACGTAAAAAATGCCATAAGACATCAGAAAAAATACCGTGCCCACGAATGGTATTCGCTGGCACGGTACACGCTTACGGCATCTCCTCAATGGCCCCGCAGCCGATGCGGTTGCCGCTGTCTCCGGCGGGCTGGGAGCGGTAATCGTCCGGCATATCATGTATGATCACGGCCCGCCCTACGACCTCCTCCGGCCGGAAACGCCCGGTATAGACGATGGTGTAGGCAAGGCCGTCGTTGGCGAGCAGGACTGGCAGGTCGCCTGCGTGGTCGGGGTGCTGCCGGTCGGCCGGATTGTAGTGGGCTCCGGCGCAGTGGAAGGGTTCGTCGCCACCGTCGCAGCAGTCACCGCGTTCATGGATGTGAAAGCCGAAAAAGCCGTCTCCCGGCAGCCCGGCCACTCGCACCAGCAGCAGGCTGCCGCCCTGGAAGGGGTAGAAGAGCACCTCGCCCAGCAGCTCCGGATGGGCTGAGCTGCCTCGGACCAGGGCGCGGGCTGCAGGCTGGCCCTCCACCAGGACCCGCGGCATGTGGCAGGGATGATCGCGCATATGGATTCGCCTCCGTCATATCACGCTTCGCGCGCCTCACGGGCGGGTCAGCGTCTCTGGTCCATCCTATGCGCCCGGACGTAAAAAATCCCCTGCGCTTATAGCGCAAGAGATTTTTACTCAGCGATATGGATTACACGGCGCGGGTAACCTTACCCGAACGGAGGCATCTGGTGCACACATAGACGTGCTTGGGTGCGCCGTCCACGACTGCCTTGACGCGCTTCACATTGGGTTTCCAGGGGCGATTGCTGCGGCGGTGGGAGTGGGACACCTGAATACCGAACACAACGCCCTTATCGCAAAATTCACATTTGGCCATTCGCTTGAACCTCCTCGCTCGTAGTCTCAACTGCTCAGAAAGCGTCGAGTAGTATAATAACAGAAGCTAGAAGAAAATGCAAGCGTTTTTTTCAAGACGACCTGTCCATTTCTCTCTTGCCAAATCTTTTGTCAACCTATATACTAAACTATAACTTGCACAGGGAGGAATCATTTGTGGAAAGCTCATACAGTGTCCCGCTTGGGAAGATTATCAGTGAATTTAATCTGGAGGTCCTGCGCGCGGGCACGGACTATGAAGAGCGGAGCATCCGTACCGAGGACGTAAATCGCCCCGGCCTCCAGCTCATTGGCTTTTTCGACTATTTTGACCCTACCCGCATTCAGGTGCTGGGCAAGGTGGAGACCACCTATCTGGCCGGCCTCACCGAGGAGCAGCGGCGCGGCTGCTTTGACAGCCTCCTGGCCCAGGATATCCCCGCTCTGGTCATCACCCGGGAGATGGATCCCTTCCCCGAGTGCATGGCCCTGGCCGAGAAGTACGACCGCACCATCCTCCGTACGAAGGATACCTCCTCCTCCTTTATGTCCGGCCTCATCGCCCTCCTGCGCAGTGAGCTGGCCCCCCGCATCACCCGCCACGGCGTGCTGGTGGAGATCTACGGCGAGGGCGTCCTCCTTTTGGGCGAGTCGGGCGTGGGCAAGAGCGAGACCGCCATTGAGCTGGTCAAGCGGGGCCACCGCCTCATCGCGGACGACGCGGTGGAGATCAAGCGGGCCAGCGACAAGCGCCTGATCGGCACTGCGCCCGAGCTCATCCGTCACTATATCGAGCTGCGGGGCATCGGCGTCATCGACGTGCGCCGCCTCTTTGGCATGTCCGCCATTAAGGAGGCCTCCAGCATCGACCTAGTGGTCAACCTGGAGCAGTGGAAGGACGGCGCCGTATACGACCGCCTGGGCCTGGAGAATCTCTACACCAACATTCTGGAGGTCCCCGTGCCCTCTCTCACCGTGCCGGTGAAGCCGGGGCGCAACCTGGCCGTCATCATCGAGGTAGCCGCCATGAACAACCGCCATAAGAAGATGGGCTATAATGCCGCTTTGGAGTTCACCAAGCAGATCAACGAGCACTTCGATCAGGCCATGAGCCAGAAGAAGGACTGAATGCGGCCCGGGGGGCAGGGAGGCAGATACTGAATGGGGGCGGCGCCCCCATACTCCATCTTGCATTTTCCTCCGCGCTATATTATAATACCTGAAAAGGCAGAGTAGGAACACGCGTGTTGCGCCCGGAATGGGCCAGTGCCGGCGGGACGGGGAGTTGTCCGCCGGACGAAAAGTGAGTATGTCACGCTTTGCACGTCTCGCGGTCGGTGTGATAAGCCCTGCGTCTCCGCAAAAAACCGCACAGGCCCTCCGGGCCTTCCCGGTTTTTCGCTGCGCTCCGGTCTTATCCCGCCTGCTCGACGGCTCAGCATTTCTCACTTGCAGTGCGTGTTCCGCATCCCGCTGCCGCATACCGGGATGTGCGTCCTCCCTCTGTGCGGCGTTCCGCCATGGTCTCCATGGCGGCTGCCGAATATTGGGGAGGTATTATTATGTCCATTTTCCCGCACCCTTTTTCCCGTGCCTACTGGCGGACGGCCCTGGCCGACTTCCGCAAGCCCCGTACTCTGGTCTTCGCCGCCCTCATGATCGCCGCCTGTGTTGCCTTGGCCCAGGTCCCCTCCATTCCTATTGGGGAAAACCTCAAGGTCAGCTGGGGGTTCCTGGCCCGGTCCCTCTGTGCGCTGGTAGGCGGGCCGGTTACCGCGCTGGTCTTCGGCCTCGCGGAGGATACCGTCTCCTTCCTCCTCAGCCCCTCCACAGGCCCCTACTTTCCCGGCTATGCCCTTACTACCATGCTGGGCACATTTCTTTATGCCCTCTTCCTATACCGTGCCAAGGTGACCGCTTTGCGGGTTTTCCTTGCCAAGCTGTGCACTAACGTGCTCAACGTATTTCTGGGTAGCCTCTGGAGCGCAATCCTCTACAGCAAGGGCTATCTCTATTACATGACCACCAGCGCTGTGAAGAACACCCTCATGCTCCCAGTTCAGGCGCTGATGCTGGTAGTCCTCTTCGCAGCGCTCCTACCCATACTGGGGCAGATGGAGCTCATTCCGAAGGAGAGCGGCGGCCGCCTCAAGCTGAAATAGCCCGAAACCCCTGGAGTATCCCCGCTCCGGGGGTTTCGCTTTGCCCGAAGATAAGAACAATTTGTAAAAACTTTGGCTCAACCTCTATGCAAAAAGGGAAACTTATATTAGAATAGGTAGGACAGAAAAGAGTAGGGAAGGGTTGTGTTTTATGACGGAACCGCAATATAAGCGCGTTCTGCTGAAAATCAGCGGAGAAGCCTTGGCTGGAGACGCCACGCGGGGCCTTGATTTTGATGTGATCGGCAGCGTGTGCTCCGTCATCCACAAATGTGTGGACGCGGGCGTCCAGGTGGGCATCGTGATAGGCGGCGGCAACTTCTGGCGCGGCGTAAAGGACGGCGGCGGCAAGATGGAGCGCACCCGGGCCGACCAGATGGGTATGCTGGCAACGGCGCTCAACTGCCTGGCCCTGGCCGACGTGCTGGAGCAGGACGGCGTGCCCGTCCGGGTGCAGACCGCCATTGAGATGCGCCCCATCGCGGAGCCGTATATCCGCTCCCGCGCCATCCGGCACCTGGAGAAGGGGCGGGTGGTCATCTTCGGCTGCGGCACCGGAAGTCCCTTTTTCTCTACGGATACGGCGGCCGTCCTCCGCGCCGCCGAGATCGACGCCGACGCCATTTTGCTTGCCAAGAACGTCGACGGCGTCTACTCCGCCGACCCCCGGAAGGACGCCGCCGCGGTCAAGTACGACTCCATCACCTACAGCGAGGTGCTGGCCCAGCATCTGGAGGTCATGGACTCCACCGCCACCAGCCTGTCCATGGACAATAAGATCCCCGTGATTTTATTCGCGCTGAAAGACCCGGAGAACATCTACCGTGTGCTCATGGGCGAAAAGATTGGAACGATCGTCAAGGAGGCCTAAATGACATGAAAGAGCTCAATAAGGAATTTGACGCGAAAATGCAGAAGACTGTCGATGTGGTCGTCAGCGATTTTGCCAGCGTCCGGGCGGGCCGGGCCAATGCCGCCGTGCTGGACCGCATCGTCGTGGACTACTACGGTACCCCCACCCCGATCAACCAGGTGGCAGCCATCTCCTCGCCCGATCCCCGCAGCCTGGCGATCCAGCCCTGGGATATGTCCCTTCTGAAGGCCATCGAGAAGGCGATCCAGACCTCCGACCTGGGCATCAACCCCCAGAACGACGGCCGCCTCATCCGCCTCGCCTTCCCTCAGCTCACCGAGGAGCGCCGCAAGGAGTTGGTCAAGCAGGTGCGCAAGTACGCCGAGCAGGGCAAGGTGGCCGTCCGCAATATCCGCCGGGATGCCATAGACAAGTTCAAGGCCATGGAGAAGAAGGCCGAGCTCACTGAGGACGACCTGAAGGACCACGAGAAGGACCTGCAGGATATCACCGAAAAACGCTGCAAGCAGATCGACGAGCTGACCGAGAAGAAGGAAGCCGAGCTCATGGCGGTATAAGCCCCTATGTCAAATATTCGGTGCGGGACGCCGGGCGCGTCCCGCACTCAAACTTATTCTAGGATGTAGCATATGGCTTTTTTTAGACCCAAGGACCGCGCCGCGGCCCAGGTAGACTTTCAAAACCTGCCCCGGCACGTGGCCATCATCATGGACGGAAACGGCCGTTGGGCGAAGAAACGCGGCCTGCCGCGTACGGCGGGCCACGCCGCCGGCGCGGAGAATTTTCGTGCCATTGCCACCTATTGCAAGGAAATTGGGTTAGAATATTTAACGGTGTACGCCTTCTCCACCGAGAATTGGAAACGACCTGCCGACGAGGTCTCCGCTATCATGGGCCTTTTGAAGAAGTACCTGCTGGAGGCCATCGGGCGCATGGAGCGGGACAGGGTGAAAATGTGTTTCTTCGGGGACCTCTCGCCTCTGCCGGAGGAGCTGCGTCTCCTCTGTGAGCAGACCCGGGAGATTTCAAAGCATTATGAAGGCGTGCAGGTGAACATCTGCCTCAACTACGGCGGTCGGGACGAGCTGCTGCGGGCCGCCAGGGCCTACGCGGCCGACTGCGTGGAGGGGAGGGCGGACCCCAATCACCTGACCGGGGAGCGGTTTGGGGGCTATCTCTTCTCCGCCGGCGTACCCGACCCGGACCTGGTCATCCGCCCCAGCGGGGAAAAACGAATCTCCAATTTTCTCCTGTGGCAGTCGGCCTACTCCGAGTTCTACTATACCGACGTACTCTGGCCTGATTTTGACAAAGAGGAACTCCACAAGGCGCTTTGCTCCTATCAGCACCGCCAACGGAGATTCGGAGGCGTGATCAATGGCTAAACGTATTATCGTGGCGGTGCTGTGTATTCCGCTGATTTTCCTGGTGTTCTACCTCCCGTGGCCCATTCTCATGCCCATCACCATCTCGGCTCTCTCCATGATCGCCCTGCATGAGGTGCTCTGGTCCACTGGCTTTGTGAAGAACACCTGGATCTCCACCCTCTCGATCCTCCTGGCGGGAGTGGTCCCGTTCTGGGTCTTCATCGGCGAGGGGATGCGCTCGGCGCTGGTAGGCATCTTCGTCTATTTTGTGGCTATCTTCGCGGTTGCCATCTCCAGCCACTACACTGTCACGATGGAGAAGATGGGCGGGGCCTTCTTCTTCTCCATGCTCATTCCCTATTTCCTCTCCTCTTTCATCCGCATCAAGGCGCTGGACCCCTACCTGGGCGGGTTTTATATCCTCCTGCCCCTGATCGCCGCCTTCACCAGCGACGCCTTTGCCCTCTTCGCAGGGCTGGCCTTCGGCAAGCGCAAGCTGGCCCCCGAGCTTTCCCCCAAGAAGACGGTGGAGGGAGCCGTGGGCGGTTTTGCGGGCGCTATTCTCTGCTGTATGCTATATGGGCTGGTGCTTGAAAAGGAATTTGGCTTGACAGCAAATTATCCCCTCCTGGCGGTCTATGGAGCCTTGGGCAGCGTGCTGGCCCAGGTGGGGGACCTGTCCTTTTCCTATATCAAACGGCAGTACGGCATCAAGGACTTCGGCAACATCTTCCCGGGTCACGGCGGCGTACTGGACCGGTTCGACAGCGTGATCTTCTGCGCTCCTCTGATCGAGATTCTTATCCTCTGGTTCCCCGCCATTTCCGCCTAGGTATTTTTCCCCTCTCTAAAGACCCGCCGAATAGGAGCGTTTTATATGCCGCGACATATTTCAATTCTGGGCTCTACAGGCTCCATTGGGCGGCAATCACTGGATGTGATTGCCGCCTGCGGCATGACGGTGGCCGCCCTCACCGCCAACCGGGATGCAGAGCGGATGGAGGAGCAGGTCCGCCGTTTTCGCCCGGAGCTGGCCGTCATGATGGACGCCGCCGCCGCCCGGGATCTGAGGGTCAGGCTGGGCGACACCTCCGTTCGAGTCGCCTCCGGTATGGAGGGACTGATGGAGGCCGCCGCCCTGCCGGGCGCCGACACCGTCATCACCGCCGTGGTGGGGGTGGTAGGCCTGCGGCCCACCCTGGCCGCCATTGCGGGGGGCAAGCGCATCGCCCTCGCCAACAAGGAGACCTTGGTCTGTGCCGGGGAGCTGGTGATGGGGGAGGCCCGGCGGTGCGGAGCCGAGATTATCCCCGTGGACTCGGAGCACTCGGCTCTCTTCCAGTCCCTCCAGGGCTGTGCCGACAGGGGAGAGGTCAAGCGCCTGATCCTTACCGCCTCCGGCGGCCCCTTCTACGGAAAGAGCCGGGAGGAGCTGGAACAGGTCACTCTGGCCGACGCGCTCAAGCATCCAAACTGGTCCATGGGGGCCAAGATCACGGTGGACTCGGCCACCCTCATGAACAAGGGCCTGGAGTTCATTGAGGCTATGCGCCTCTACGAGCTGCCGCCGGAGAAGATTTCCATCGTGGTCCACCGGGAGAGTATAGTTCACTCCCTGGTGGAATACTGTGATAATGCTATGATCGCCCAGTTGGGCGCCCCCGACATGCGCCTGCCCATCCAGTACGCCCTCACCTGGCCTGCCCGCACCCCCGCCGTTGCCGCGCCCCTGGACCTTCTGAAGTGCGGGGCGCTCACCTTTGGCGAGGCCGATGAGGAGGCGTTTCCCTGCCTCGCCCTGGCGAAAGGGGCCGCGCGGACCGGGGGGACCGCCACCGCCGTCCTCAACGGGGCGAACGAGGCGGCCGTTGGCCTCTTCCTGGAGGGGAGGATCGGCTTTATGGAGATCCCCCGGCGGGTGGAGCTGGCCCTCTCCCAGGTAGCCGCGGTACCGGACCCCGCTCTGGACGATATTTTAGCCGCCGACCAGGAGGCCCGCGCCGCTGCACTGATGTAAAGTAAAAGGGCCTGTCAATTTTGCCATCCGGATAAAGGAGAATTTCAGCCTATGATGATCGTCTATATTCTCATTGCCATTCTCATGTTCGGCATTCTGATTGCCGTCCACGAGTTCGGCCACTTCGTCGCCGCCAAGAGCCTGGGCGTCAAGGTCAACGAGTTCGCCATCGGCATGGGCCCGCGTCTGCTGCACACCCAGCGGGGGGAGACCGAGTATACCCTCCGCCTGTTCCCCATCGGCGGTTTCTGCGCCATGGAGGGGGAGAGCGAGGACTCCGGCGACCCCAGGGCCTTCAACAACAAGCCCGCCTGGCGGCGTTTTATTATTCTGGTGGCGGGCGCATTTATGAACTTCCTCACCGGAGTGCTCATTTTTCTGATCCTGAACGCCGGGACCGGCAGCTTTGTCACCACTACCATTGACCGCTTTATGGACGGTTTCCCCCTTCAGGGTGAAGAGGGACTGCTGCCCGGGGACCGCATCGTCGGGGTGGACGGCCACGCCATCTACCTCAAGACCGACTTGGACCTCTTTTTGGGCCGCGCGGGCGACACCGTGGACCTGGTGGTGGAGCGGGGCGCGGAGCGGGTGACCCTGAACGACCTGCCGCTCCAGCTCAGGCAGTACCCGGGCCAGGAGACGCCCAAGTACGGGCTCTACTTTGTGGAAAAGACGGCGACCCTCGGGGATAAGCTCATGCTCACCTGGTATAACTCCATCGACACGGTGCGTATCGTCTGGGTGAGCCTGGGCGACATGGTCACCGGGCAGGTGGGCCTGCGGGATATGTCGGGCGTGGTGGGCATCGTCGGCATGGTGGGCCAGGCCGGGGAGGCGGGCGCGGCTGCGGCGGGCGCGCTGGGCGCGCTGGCGAATATTTTGTACTTTACCGCCCTCATCGCCGTTAACCTCGCTGTGATGAATCTGCTGCCCATTCCGGCACTGGACGGCGGGCAGATCCTCTTCCTGCTGGTGGATAAGGTATACAGCCTTTTCAGCAGAAAGCATATCAGTCAGAAATATCTGGGTTATATCAACGCCGCTGGCTTTTTGTGCCTCATCGGCCTCATGGTCGTGGTGGCCTTCTCCGACGTGATGAAACTCTTTGGGCGGTAGGGGAGGTCCGGTATGACGAGACAGATCAGCGTGGGCGGCGTCCTCGTGGGCGGGGGCGCAGCCGTCTCTATCCAGTCCATGTGCAATACCCGTACCAACGACGTGGACGCGACGGTGGCGCAGATTCTGCGCCTGGAGGCCGCCGGATGCCAGATCATCCGGGTGGCGGTGCCCGATATGGCCGCCGCCCGGGCAGTGGGGGCCATCCGGGAGCGCATCCATATCCCACTGGTGGTGGATATCCACTTTGACTACAAGCTGGCTCTGGAGTGCGTGGCTGCCGGGTGCGACAAGGTGCGCATCAACCCCGGCAACATCGGCGGGGAGGACCGGGTCAGGGCGGTGGCCGCCGCCTGCCGGGCGAGGAATATCCCCATCCGCATCGGAGTCAACGGGGGATCTCTGGAAAAGCCTCTCCTCGCCAAATACGGCGGCGTGACCGCCGAGGCGCTGGTGGAGAGCGCCTTCGGCCATATCGAGCTCCTACATAAATTCGACTTTGACGATATCTGCGTCTCCCTCAAGTCCTCCAGCGTGCCCATCACCATGGCGGCTTACCGGCTCATGAGCGAGAAAAGCAATTATCCTCTGCACCTGGGGGTCACCGAGACGGGCACCATCCGGATGGGTACCCTCAAGTCCGCCGTGGGCATCGGCGGGCTCCTGGCTCTGGGCATCGGGGACACCATCCGGGTTTCCCTCTCTGCCGACCCGGTGGAGGAGGTCCTGGCGGCCAAGGACATCCTGAAGATCGTGGGCCTGCGCAGGGACGGCCCGGAGTTTATCTCCTGCCCCACCTGCGGGCGTACGCGCATCGACCTGATCGCCCTCGCCAACGAGGTGGAGGAGCGGCTGAAGAAGATAGACAAGCCCATCACAGTGGCCGTCATGGGCTGCGCGGTCAACGGCCCCGGCGAGGCTTCCGCAGCCGACGTGGGCATTGCCGGCGGGGATGGGGTGGGACTGCTCTTCCGCAAGGGGGAGATTGTGAAAAAGGTCCCCCAGGAGCAGCTGGTGGACGAGCTGTTTAAACTGATCGAGGAGTTATAGGGGCGGCGATGTGCCATGCCGTCCATGTGAAACAAGAGAGATTTGGGAGAATGGTAGCATGCCCGAGCAGAAGATACCCTTTTTAACGCTGTTTTCCGCCTGGCGGCCCGAGGGAGAGCTGGCCGCGCTGGCGGGGGCCGCGCTGGTCACCGGCGCGGTCATTGATAAGGCCACCCGCTCTATCCGGGCGGAGGTGGTCTGCGCCGGCATACCCGCTGAGGGGCAGAGGCAGCGCTGGGAACAGAGCCTGGCCGCCGCCTATCAGGTGGAGCGGGTGGAGCTGGCGATTACGGTGCCGGACAGGGCGGTGGCGAGTCCTCCACCCGCGGTTGAGCCCGACATAGGGCGTGGGCAAGCTCCCGCTGCCCCAGACGACCCGTTCACCCGCACCGAGGCGCTGCGCGCCGCCGCGCTGAAAAAGCTGAAGGCCGCCAAGGCTCCCGATAAAAAGGGGGGAGGCGGCAGGAAACTCTACGGCAGGGACATCCCCAAGCGCGATCCCATCCCCATGAAGGACCTGAATCTGGACATGGGCACTGTGGTGGTGGAGGGGGACGTCTTCGCTGTAGAGCACAAGGAACTGAAGAACCGGGGGGCCTGGGTCATCGGCTTTGACCTCACCGATTACAGCGGCTCGGTCCACATCAACAAGTTCACTCTGGGGGACGAGGGCAAGCCCATCGTGGACGGGGTGAAGACCGGGCAGCACCTGCTGGTGCAGGGCAAGCTGAACCTGGACCGCTACACCGGCGAGATGGTGCTGGAGCCCTACGCCATCTCTCTGGGGGAGAAGGCGCAAAAGACCGACTCTGCCCCCGAGAAACGGGTAGAGCTCCACCTACATACCACCATGTCCACCATGGACGCACTTACCGATACCAAGGCGGTGGTCAAGCGGGCCGAGAGCTGGGGTCACAAGGCCATCGCCATCACCGACCATGGCGTGGCCCAGTCCTTTCCCGACGCGTGGCACGCGGCCAAGAACATCAAGGTGCTCTACGGGGTGGAGGCCTATTACCTCAACGACGTGGACGACCGGGTGGTGGTCCACGGGGAGCAGGAGCAGGGCTTTGACGGAGAGATCGTCTGTTTCGATATCGAGACCACCGGCCTCGATAACCGAAATGACCGCATCACCGAGATCGGCGCCGTGGTGCTGCGGGGCGGCGAGGTGGCCGAGACCTTCAACACCTTCGCGGACCCCGGGCGGCCGCTGACCCGCCAGATCACCGAGCTCACCGGCATCACCGACGAGGACCTGAAGGGGGCCCCCTCCCAGGCCGAGGCCATCCGGGCTTTCCTGGACTTCGCCGCCGGGCGGCCGCTGGCGGCCCACAACGCCGAATTCGATATGGGGTTCATCGCCGAGGGTGCGCGCCGGGCGGGGCTGCCCTTCCGCTACACCGTGCTGGACACCCTGATCTTGGCGCAGAACCTCCTGCCCGACCTGGGCAAGTACAAGCTGGACATTGTGGCCGGGCATCTGCACCTGCCCGCCTTCAACCACCACCGGGCCTCGGACGACGCGGCCACGGTGGCCTATATGCTCTTACCCTTTTTCCGCATGCTGGGGGACATGGGCATTCACTCCCTTCAGACCATCAACCCGGCCATGAAGAGTCTGCGCAGCGCCGGCAAGGCACGCCGCCAGCCCAAGCATCTCATCGTCCTGGCCAAGAACAACGTGGGCCTGCGCAACCTCTACAAGCTGGTCTCCCTGTCCCATCTGGAGCACTTCAAGCGCTACCCCATCATGCCCAAAAGCGTCATCAACGAGAACCGCGAGGGGCTCATCATCGGTTCAGCCTGTGAAGCGGGTGAGCTTTACGAGGCCGTGTCCAAGCGGAAGGACTGGAACGAGCTCAAGCGCATCGCCTCCTGGTACGATTTTCTGGAGATACAGCCCCTGTGCAACAATGCCTTCATGGTGCGCAATGAGACGGTGGACAGCGAGGAGGACCTCAGGGACTTCAACCGCACCATCGTGGCTTTGGGCAAAGAGCTGGATAAGCCGGTCTGCGCCACCGGGGACGTCCACTTCCTGGACCCTGAGGACGAGATCTACCGCCATATTCTCCTGGATACCAAGGGCTTTGAGGACTGCGACGCACCTTTGCCCCTCTACTTCAAGACCACGGAGGAGATGCTCAGGGAGTTCGCCTACCTGGGTAAGGAGGACTGCTACAACGTGGTGGTGCGCAACACCAATCTGGTGGCAGATTGGTGCGAGCGCATCGACCCCCTGCCCAAGGGCCTCTTTGCGCCCAAGCTGGAGAACTCGGCCGAGGAGCTCTCGTCTCTGGTATGGGGGAAAGCGAAAGAGCTTTACGGGGAGGAGCCGCCCCAGCTGGTGGTGGACCGCATCAACGTGGAGCTGGGGGACATCATTAACTGTAAGTACGACGTCATCTATATGTCGGCCCAAAAGCTGGTGCAAAACTCCCTGGAGCACGGCTACCTGGTGGGGTCCCGTGGTTCGGTGGGCTCGTCGCTGGTGGCCTTCATGTCGGGCATCACCGAGGTCAACTCCCTGCCGCCCCACTACCGCTGCCCCCAGTGCAAGCACTCCGATTTTGAGACCGCGAAGGTATTGGGCAAGGGCTGCGGCGCGGACATGCCCGACGCCCTCTGCCCTGTCTGCGGCACGCCCTACGTCAAGGACGGGTTCAACATCCCCTTCGAGACCTTCCTGGGCTTTGGCGGCGACAAGGTGCCCGATATCGACTTGAACTTCTCCGGCGAGTACCAGGCCAAGGCCCATAAATACACCTTCGAGCTCTTCGGGGAGAGCCATGTGTTCCGGGCGGGCACGGTGGGCACCGTGGCTGAGAAGACGGCCTTCGGCTACGTGAAAAAATATCTGGAGAAACGGGGTCTGCAGGCCACCCGGGCGGAGGAGAACCGCCTCGCTTTGGGCTGCACGGGGGTGAAACGCACCACCGGCCAGCACCCCGGCGGTATGGTGGTCATCCCCCAAAACCGGGAGATCTATGACTTCTGCCCTGTCCAGCACCCCGCCGACGATACCGGCACCGACATCATCACCACCCATTTTGAATACCACTCCATGGAGAGCAACATCCTGAAGCTCGACATGCTGGGGCACGATGATCCCACCATGATCCGCATGCTGGAGGACCTCACCGGCGTGAACGCCCGGGAGATCCCCCTGGACGATCCCGGCACCATGAGCCTCTTTACCAGCTCCGAGGCCCTGGGCTTTGTGAACGACGGCGTCCTGGGTCCCACCGGGGCGGTGGCCATCCCGGAATTCGGCACCTCCTTCGTCCGGGGGATGCTGGAGGACACCACGCCCGGCGAGTTCGATATCCTGGTGCGGCTCTCCGGATTCTCACACGGCACGGATGTGTGGCTGGGCAACGCCAAGGACCTGATCGTCAAGGAGGGCATCCCCGTCAATCAGGCCATCGGCTGCCGGGACGATATCATGCTCTTCCTCATCTCCTGCGGCATGCCGGAGAAACGGGCCTTCAAGATCATGGAGTCGGTCCGAAAGGGCAGGGGGCTGCCCGACGGGGCCGAGGAGGAGATGCGCGCGGCCGGTGTGCCTAGCTGGTACATCGGCTCGTGCAAGAAGATCAAATACCTCTTCCCCAAGGCCCACGCCGTGGCCTATGTGATGATGGCCTTCCGCATCGCCTGGTTCAAGGCCCACCGGCCCCTGGCCTTCTACGCCGCTTACTTCTCCATCCGCGCCAAGGCCTTTGACGAGACCTGTATGTGCCGGGGAATGAAGGTTGTGCAGAAGAAGATGAAGGAGATCCGGGACAAGGACAAGGAGGCCACCGCCGTGGAGCAGGATATGCTCACCACGCTGGAGGTCTGCTATGAGTTCTACCTCCGGGGATTCCAGTTCAGGCCCGTGAGCCTCTACGAATCGGACGCCGTCAATTTCCTTCCCAGCGGGGCCGACGCCCTCATCCCGCCCTTCTCCGCCATCCCCGGCCTGGGGGAAACGGCGGCCCGGTCCATCACCGAGCAGCGGGAGGGGAGGGACTTCATCTCCATCGAGGAGTTCGCAGCCGCCTGTCCCAAGGTGTCCAAAACGCACATTGAGCTATTAAAGGCAGCCGGGGCCATGGGAAGTATGCCGGACACCAGCCAGCTCACCATGTTTTAGGCAAAAAAGGGCCCCGCAAAAAGATGTATCTTTCCTCTTCGGCGATTCGTAGCAGATAGGGGGTACAGATATGGCAAGACGCGATTTTCTGCACGCGATGGTACAGAGCTACGGCGATGTGCCGGACTTGGCCTATTTCCCCGGGGACATGGCGTCCATCCGTTCGTACTTTGACTATATGCAGTTGGAGGGCGGCGACCCGTTTCTTGTCGACGATACCACGTGGGACGATCTCGACATGGACGCCGTCTTCAAGCGGATCAATCTTGGTCTCTCAAATTCGGGAGAGCAGTATCTGTACTATCTTTTGCACGCGCCGGCGCAGGGCAGGGAAGAGCTTGCACGTCGCAGAGCGCTCGTCGCGCTCATGGAGAGGGAGCACCATCTCAGGGAGCGGCTGCACTATCTCTTGGCCGGACTGGGACGGCGCTCGAATGTCCATGTGTTCGATTTGCTCCAGCTGGAGGGGACCTCATTTCAAAACCTCTTCCTCTATGTGGGATTGGCGGCGGGATTGCTGCTCAGCATTTTACTCCTCGCGGTCACCTATAACAGATGGTTTCTCCTGCTGGCCGTCACCATAGCGGCGGTCAATCTGGGCGTCCACCTTCGCAGGCGCGGGAAAGAGGCCTGGAAGATCAATACCGTTCAGTACTGTGCCGCAATGGCTGCCACGCTGAAAAAGCTGTGCGGCTGGGGAGAGGGTAAGCTGGAGCCCTATCTCATAAGCGCAAGGGAGCCGCTGAGACGGCTCCAACGGCTCGGAGGTCTCGGCGTTTTTTGGACAGGGGGCGGATTCTTCGAGGTACTGAGCAACTTCCTCCTCCTTGATTTGATCCTGTTCGAGATACAAAAGAACGACCTCGCCCAGTACCAGCGGGAGTTCCTGGAAATACACCGCAGCCTCGGGGAGCTGGACGCCGCAATTTGTATCGCGTCATACCGGAAGAGCGTACCCCGCAGCACGGTTCCGGACGTGGAATTTTCTAGTGGACCGCCGTTCCTGTTCTGTAGACAGGTTGTTCATCCGTTGATCGAACATTGCGTCCCCAACAGCGTCGATATGAGGGCCTCGATTCTGCTCACCGGCTCCAACGCCTCCGGCAAGACCACATTTTTGCGCGCCCTTGCCATCAACCTGATCTTGGCCCAGGGAATCTGCACCGCCCTGGCGGAAGAATTTCACTGCAGCGCCTTCCGTGTTCTCACGTCCATTGATATCAGGGACAGCCTTGCGTCGGGGGAGAGCTACTATACCGCGGAGCTGAGGTCTTTACGCAGAGTGGTGGATGCGGTGCAGGAGGCGGGCGCTCCGGTATTCTGCTGCTTGGACGAGACCTTGCGAGGGACAAACGCGGTTGAGCGCATCTCCGCCTCGGCGGAGCTGCTGGCCTACCTGGGCGGCCGCTGTCTGTGTGCCGCGGCCACACATGATGTGGAGCTCTGCGCGATTCTATCGCAGTTCACGCTTTACCACTTTGAGGAGCGTATCGAGGATGGGGAAATGCGGTTTGACTATCGGCTAAAGCCCGGCTACTCCACAACCTCGAATGCGATCAAGCTATTGGGGCTTATGGGGTTTCCCGGCGAGGTGGTCAAGCGGGCCGAGCAGCGGGCAAGCCACTATTTGGCGTATGGGGAGTGGAGACCGGGCAGCTAGGGCGAGCTTGGCAGAGCTATATAACGAAAGACCGCCCGCCGCAAATATGCGGCGGGCGGTCTCAGCCTGTCAAAGAAGTCCTATGGGACCCCTTTGACAGGCTGCTACACTTTTTGAAACACCGTAAGAAATTTCCAAAAGTGGTTTTCCTACACGCGAAAGGGAACCCTGACGGTTCCCTTTCACACTATCCCTCCCTCCGGGACCTTTGGCCTGAGGGTTTTTTGACAGTCTGTATAACGAAAGACCGCCCGCCGCATATTTGTGGCGGGCGGTCTTTCGTTATTTCCCCTGCTTGTTGACAGCCGACTTGATAGAGGTGAAGACCTCGTCCTGCCCCTTGCACATGACCAGCAGAATGGTGCCGTCGTCCAGCGTCTCGATCTTGGCGTTCCGGGCGATCTCGTACTGGTCGGGCAGGTCGCTTTCAAAGGCCTGCTTTTTACTTTTGATATAATCCTTAAGGGATTGCATCACCGCGTCGGCCTTCCCCTTGGCGGGATAGACGGCGGCCACGGCGTAGGCCTGGGTATTTGCGGCGGCAATCGACATGGCGTAGGCGCTGATATCGTCCTTTGGGATACCCAGCAGCTCGAAGATGGCGTCGGGCGTCTCGCCCCCGGTGACGAAGAGGGGGAAGTCCGTATTGGTCTGGGTGTCCCGCGCCTCCTCGATGGCATCCTTGTAGTGGGTGGTGCGCTCCTCGGGGGTCGGGTCCTTGCCCGAACCGCCCTTGTCCGCGCAGCCGGAGAGGGCCAACAGCGCAGCGGCCAGGAAAAAGGGGAGCATGCGTTTCATTTGGGGCCTCCAATGTCTGATGTGTTTTGTGGGACGGCATCCTAGACGCTGCCGTCGGGTAAAGAGCTCCTTCCGGGGGAGACCGGGCTCAGCGTGAGCTGTCCATCCCGGACGTCCACCTCGGCCCAACCGCCGGGGGGCAGCGCGCCGGAGAGAATGAGCTCGGCCGCCGGGTCCTCCACCTGGGCGCGGATGGCCCGGCGGAGGGGACGGGCGCCGTAGTCCGGGTCAAAGCCCTTGTCGGCCAGCAGGTCCAGCGCCTCCTCGGTGACCCGAAGCCCCGCCCCCAGCCCGGCCATCCGCGCCGCCACCTCCGCCAGCATCCGCGCGCCGATCTCCCGGATCTCCGAGCGTGTAAGCTGGCGGAAGACGATGGTCTCATCCAGGCGGTTTAGGAATTCGGGCCGGAAGACCTTCTTCAGGTCCTCTAGAATGGGACCGCGCAGCTCTTCAAGGGTACGGGTCTCCCCCTGGGTGGTCCCCGAGGAGAAACCCAGCCGCCCGCCCTTGGCGGTGATGCGGGCGGCCCCCACATTGCTGGTCATGACCACCACGGTATTGCGGAAGTCGGTCTTCTTCCCCTGGGCGTCGGTGAGGACGCCGTCCTCCATGATCTGCAAAAGGATACCCCACACGTCCTGGTGGGCCTTCTCAATCTCGTCGAAGAGGACCACCGAGTAGGGCTTGCGCCGCACCTTCTCGGTGAGCTGGCCGCCCTCCTCGTGTCCCACGTAGCCGGGGGGAGAGCCGATGAGGCGGGAGACGGTGTGCCGCTCCATATACTCAGACATATCAAAGCGCAGCAGGGCCTCCTCGCTGCCGAAGAGGGCGGCCGACAGGGCCTTGCACAGCTCGGTCTTGCCCACGCCCGTGGGGCCCAGAAAGAGGAAGGCCCCCGTGGGCCGGCCCGGCTCCTTGAGGCCCACGCGGCCCCGGCGGACGGCTTTGCATACGGCCTGTACCGCCTCCTCCTGGCCCACCACCCGGCGGTGCAGTTCCTCCTCCAGCTTTAGGAGCCGCTCGGACTCAGCCTGGGTGAGGGTGGTGACGGGAATGCCGGTCCACTCGGACACCACGGCGGCCACGTCCTCGGCCCCCACCGCGCCCCTGTCCTGCCCGGAGCGCCAGCGCAGCTTTTCCCGCTCCAGCTCCCGCCGGAAGTCTCCCTCCGCGTCCCGGAGCATGGCGGCCTTCTCAAAATCCTGGCCCCGGATAGCCTCTTCCTTCTCACGCTGAGCATGCTCAGCCTTCTCCTCCAGGACTCGCAGGCCGGGCGGCGTAGCCAGCCGCTCCATTCGGACCCGGGAGGCGGCCTCGTCCATGAGGTCGATGGCCTTGTCGGGCAGCCGCCGGTCCCCGATATAGCGGACCGAGAGGGTGACGGCGGCCTCGATGGCCTCGTCGGTGATCTTCAGCCGGTGGTGGGCCTCGTAGCGGTCGCGGACGCCCCGGAGGATGGCCGCCGCCTCATCCCGCTCCGGCTCGCCGATGACCACGGGCTGGAAACGCCGCTCCAGCGCCGCGTCCTTCTCGATATACTTGCGGTACTCGTCCAGTGTGGTGGCCCCGATAACCTGGAGTTCTCCCCTGCCCAGGGCGGGCTTGATGATGTTTGCCGCGTCGATGGCCCCCTCGGCGCTGCCCGCCCCCACGATGTTGTGGAGCTCGTCGATGAAGAGGATCACGTCTCCCGCCCGTTTCGCCTCCGCGATGGCGTTCTTCACCCGCTCCTCGAATTCGCCGCGGTACTTGGTGCCCGCCACCATGGAGGAGAGGTCCACCGATAAGATGCGTTTGCCCCGCAGGTCCTCCGGCACATCCCCGGCCACGATGCGCCGGGCCAGTCCCTCGGCAATGGCCGTCTTGCCCACACCGGGCTCGCCGATGAGGGCGGGGTTGTTCTTCGTGCGGCGGGAGAGGATCTGGACCACCCGGCGTACCTCCGCGTCCCGGCCAATGACCGGGTCCAGCATCCCGGCGGAGGCGAGCGCCGTCAGGTCCCGGGAGAACTGATCCAGGAGCTTTGTCTCCCGGTTGCCGGAGATCGGGTGGTCGTCATCCCGCTCAGGGCGGAACCGATTGCCGCCCCGGTACGGGGGCGGGCTCTCGTTGTCGCCCAGAGAGGCGAGAATATCGCTGTAGAGCCTGCGGGGCTCCACGTTGCTGCCGATCAGCACCCGCTGGGCCACGCCGTCCCCCTCGCGGAGGATGCCCAACAGCAGGTGCTCGGTCCCCACGTAGTGGTGCCCCAGCCGCGCAGCCTCGGTGAGGGAGAGCTCGATGATCTTCTTGCACCGGGGCGTGAGCCCCTGGGAGGGCCGTCCGCCAGGCGTGCCCACGCCCACCATGCGCTTGATGGCGGCGCGGATGGTCTCCGTGTCCAGCCCCGCGTTCTGGAGGACGCGGGCGGCCACGCCCTGCCCCTCCCGGGCCAGGCCCAGGAGGAGGTGCTCGCTGCCCACGTAGCCGTGTCCCAGCTCGGCCGAGGCCTCCTGTGCCAGGCGCAGGGCGGACTGGGCCCGCTCGGTAAATCTGGTCTCGCTCATGGGCTCATTCCCTCCCGCCAGGTCCTTGGCGGCCGGGCGCCTTTGCCGGTCGTTTCGACGCATGCGGTTCATTCTCCTTCTTGTCTTTTGTCATGCGGGCCGTATGCCTCAGACTGGCGGGTGCGCCCTCCAGCTCCGGGACCAGACTCCCGGCGGTTTCCATGTGAAAAGGACGTTTTTTGTCATCCATGCTGCCCTACCTCCTTGCCGGTTTTCTACTCCTATTTTTTCCGGCTCTAAGCAAATATACCCATAGGGAGTGCATTTTAGCATTGCAATTTTGAAAGAATGTGGTACAATTATGCTACATTTAGTATTGGAGGTGTTTTCAATGGCTTATGTCATCAGCAGTGATTGCATCAGCTGCGGTTCCTGCGAGGGTGGCTGCCCTGTGGGCGCGATTTCTCAGGGGGATTCCCAGTACGAGATCGACGCCGGTACCTGCATCGACTGCGGCGCTTGCGCCAGCACTTGCCCCGTGGGCGCGATCTCCCAGGGCTGAGAACGTACATAAAAAAGGCGGCGCTGCCGGATTGGGCAGCACCGCTTTTTTTATACCTTAATATTTTGGGAAGAATTGCTAAAACTGTTCCAGCAGGAAACGCCCTATGCTCTCCATGGCCTCGCCAGAACGCTTGATGGGGAACATCTGGAACACATGCCACATGTTGTTCCATAGCTCCAGCCGGCAGGGGACCTGGGCCGCCGTCATGCGGTCGCGCAGACGGATGGAGTCGGAGAGGAGGACCTCGTTGCCGCCCACCTGGATCAGGGTGGGAGGGAAACCGGAGAGATCCCCAAAGAGGGGGGAGAGCAGGGGGGAGGTGAGATCGGCGCCCCTTGCGTACACACCCCGGACGGCCTTGATATAGTCCATGGTGATCATAGGGTCCAGGTCGGCCCGCTCGGTATAGGATCTGCCGGAGGCCGTCATATCGGTCCAGGGAGACATGAGCACCAGTCGGGCCGGGAGCCTGCGGCCCGCCTCCTTGAGCCGGTGGCAGAGCACCAGGGCCATATTGCCCCCCGCCGAGTCCCCCGCCACGACGATGTCCCGGGCGCCGTAGCCCTGGTACATGAGGTAGTCCCAGGCCTTCATTGCGTCGTCAGCGGCGGCGGGGAAGGGATGCTCGGGGGCCAGTCGGTATTCGAAGGAGAGAACGGCCCAGCCGGTGACGGCAGCGAGCTTGGCGGAGAGAGGCCGGGCATAGCCCAGATTGCCGCTGGTATAGCCGCCACCGTGGCAGTAGAGGATGGCCCGGCGGCGGTCATGTCCCCGGTCGGGCCGGATCCAGGCGGCGTTCATCCCCGCCAGGTCGAAGGGATCCAGAGTCATGCCCAGCATAGGGGCGGCCAGACGGCCCAGCAACTCCTGTCCCACGCGCTGGCGCTCCAGGTCCTCCGGGTCCATGGATTCTGGGTTGGAGGCTGAGCGGATGGCCTTCAGGGCCCGCAGCATGGGCTGGAGACTGCGCTCCTCCGCCGCGCGGCACTGCTCCGGCGTGGAACGGATCAGTTTCATACGGCTGCGCTTATGTTCCTGCTCCATGGGGATTTCCTCCTTGTCATCGTACGATCGGGTCAAGTATATCATAGTTCGGGCTGTTCATAAACCCTTATCTACAGGTTTTGGGGGGAAAGATAGTGTGAAGGGAGACTGTCAGGGTTTTCCTTTATGCGCATGGAAATCCTTTTGCTGTTTCGGAAAAGTGATTAAAAGTGCGGCAGCTTGGCGAAAAATACTTTTTCGACAGGCTGTCTCTTGTGATTTACAGCCCGGCATGGTAAAATTTATCCATTCACTCAGAGAGGGGGAGGGTTTTGGCAGAGAAGAAGAGCCGGAAGGGCTGGTACAAGCTGGACAACGCGGGCGTACTCTACTCCGCCATCCAGCGGGAGCGATACTCCTCGGTCTACCGCTTTTCCGCGGTAATGACCGAGCCGGTGGACCCCATCATCCTCCAGCGGGCGGTGGATAAGACCATGCCCCGGTTTCCAGGGTTTCGCGTCCATATGAAACGGGGAGCCTTTTGGAGTTATTTCGAGCCCAACGAGGAGCCGGGCCCCTTTGTGAAGAAGGACATTGCAAACCCCTGCCAGCCCATTCGGGCCAAGGAGGACAACGGCTGGCTGGTACGCTTTTTCTACTATGAGCGGCGCATCTCCCTGGAGGTGTTTCACGCCATCTCGGACGGCGGGGGCGCGCTCGTCTTTTTCCGCACCCTTCTGGCGGTCTACCTGCGGGAGCAGGGCCACCGCATCCCGACAGGGGATGGCGTTTTGGACGTGGAAGAGCTGCCCCGCCGGGAGGAGATTGAGGACTCTTACAGCAAATACGCCACAGGCAAGACCCGCCGCGGCGGCTGGCAGAGGACCGCCTACCCCAATACCAGCGCGCCCGAGCCCTTCTACACCCTCAACGTCATCATGGGTTTCCTCCCGGTGGATCGGCTCAA
>DATMXU010000208.1:0-13526 GCA_035562355.1 Pseudoflavonifractor sp. | reverse complement strand
GACCACGGCGGAGCCGTATTTTTCTTCCATAAATTTCTTGACCTCGTCGCTCTGCAGGGCCTTCACCAGGGCCTTGATGGCCTCGTTGTCCTCGTTGCCCTCCTTGACGGCCAGCACGTTGACGTAGGGCTCGGCAGCCTTGGCGGCATCCTCGAAGACCAGGGCCTGGTCGGAGGTGAGCCCCGCGCCCAGGGCGTAGTTGCCGTTGATGATGGCAACGGCAACATCGGGGAGAGCCGAGGGGAGGAGCTTAGCCTCCATCTCCACAATGTCGTAATTATGAGGATTCTCGGCTATGTCCAGCTTGGTGGCAGAGAGGCCGATGCCCTCCTTCAGCGTGATAAGACCCTGGGCCTCCAGCAGGAGGAGGGCACGGGCTTCATTGGTGCCGTCGTTGGGAACGGCAATCTTGTCTCCGTCCTTCAGGTCGTCGAGGCTGGCCGTCTGGCCGGGGTAGATGGCGAAGGGCTCGTAGTGGATGTTGGCCACGCTGACCAGGTGGGTGCCGTGCTCCTCATTAAAACCGTTGAGATAGGTGATGTGCTGGAAGTAGTTGGCGTCCAGGTCGCCCTCCTCCAAAGCAGTGTTGGGCAGGACATAGTCGTCGAAGACCTTGATCTCCAGCGTGATGTTCTGCTTGGCGAGAATCTCCTTGGCGACCTCCAGAACCTCGGCGTGGGGCGCGGGAGTGGCCCCTACCTTGATCGTGGCGGGCTTGCCGGCCGTGGAGCAGCCGGACAGGGCGGAAATCAGCAGTGCGGCGGTGAGTGCAAGGGCAGACAGTTTCTTCTTCATGGTGTTCTTCTCCTTTTCATTTTTAGTACGCTTTGCCCGATGGCTCAGCGCTTTTTGGCAACAAAAAACGCCCCTGAAGTCATCTTCAAGGACGAGAGCTTACGCTTCGTGGTACCACCTTGTTTCGCCTCACCCTCGCGGGTGGAGCCTTGACGGGTACGGGACAGATCCGATACCCCTGCGCTGTTACGGGCGCGCCCGTCGCAGCCTAGCGCTAAAAAGCGGTCGGTGCGCGGCTCCGAGACCATGTTCAGCGAAGTCTTCCATACCCGTTTCCACCAATCCGGGTTCTCTGTGACGTATCTCTCCGCTTACTCTTCTCTTCTTTGCCTTTTTATTGGGCGTTATTTAGTTGTGAGGTGATTATACTACTAAACCGGTAGGGATGTCAACTATTTATTCTGCACAAAAAGAGTAGGAATTCCGACAGGAAATCCCGTGGTCCTCCCCATGGGAGGAGGACCGCGCGCGGACTACTTCTTGCTCCGGCGGGTGATGCGCTTATCAAGCCGGACGGACAGGTAAGTGCCGACGGACTGGAACATCTGCACCAGAATGACCAGGACGATGACGGCTACCCAGAGAACCAAGGTCATATTGCGGGTGTGGCCCAGGTTGATGGCCATGCTGCCCAGACCGCCGCCGCCGATGGCGCCTGACATGGCCCCGTAGCTGAGGATGGTGATGAACGCGGTGGTGAACGCCGAGATAAGGGCGGGCCGCCCCTCGGGGAGGAGCACCTTTGTAATGATCTGCAGCGGAGAGCAGCCCATAGCCTGGGCGGCCTCCACCACGCCCCGGTCCACCTCGCGCAGGGCGGACTCCACCAGCCGGGCCACGAAGGGAAAGGCGGCGATGGTGAGGGGGACGATGGTGGCGGGGGTACCGATGCTGCTGCCCAGGAGGAGGCGGGACAGGGGGAAGACCACCACCATAAGGATGAGGAAGGGCACCGAGCGCAGGAGGTTGACGACGACATTGAGAGTTTTCATCAGCGTGCCGGGCAGGGGGCGGACGCCCTCTTCTTCCCCCGCCACCAGAAGAACACCCAGGGGGATGCCAAGGAGATGGGCGAAGAGAGTGGCGAGGATGGTGGAGTACAGGGTCTCCCACAGGGCGGGGAGCAGGCCGCTGGCGAGATACCCCAGCTGCTGGACAATCTTCGGGTCATTGAGAAAATCAGCCATGGCTCTCCTGCACCTCCTCTGCGGTTACATTATCTCGCGTCCTGATGTAGTTCATGGCCTTCTCGGCCTCTGCCGGGTCCTCCGGAAGACCCAGGAGCATGGAGCCGAATGCCTTGCCCTCAATATTGCGGGTGTCGGCGCCCAGGATGTTCACCTTCACGCCGCAGTCGATCGCAAGGCTGGCGATGAGGGGCTCATAGGCGGAGCCGCCGTTGAAGACCACGCGGACCACCCTGGGGGCATGGAACGCCTTGATCTTGGTGTCTACGCCGTCGGGATAGACCAGGCGTTTCCCCGCCTCGCTCTGGGGGTTCTGGAAGATGTCGGCCACGGCACCGGTCTCGGCGACGGACCCGTGGTCCAGGATGGCGACATGGGAGCAGATCTCCTCCACCACGGCCATCTCATGGGTGATGACTACCACGGTCAGCCCCAGGCGCTTGTTGATGTCCTGGATGAGACGGAGGATGCTTCTTGTGGTGGTGGGGTCCAAGGCGGAGGTGGCCTCGTCGCAGAGGAGGACCTTAGGATCGGACGCCAGGGCACGGGCAATGGCGACGCGCTGTTTCTGCCCGCCGGAGAGCTGGGCGGGGTAGGCCTCCGCCTTATCGGGCAGGTCCACGATCTCCAGCAGCTCCAGCGCCCGCTTGCGGGCCTGGTCGGCGCCTGCGCCAGCGATCTCCATAGGGAAACAGATATTGTTCAGACAGGTGCGCTGCATGAGCAGGTTGAACTGCTGGAAGATCATGCTGATGGAGCGGCGCTTTTCCCGCAGGGCCTTGGGGGAGAGGTCCGTCATATCCTCCCCGTCGATAAGAACCGCTCCGGAGGTGGGCCGCTCCAGCAGGTTGATGCACCGCACCAGCGTGGACTTGCCCGCGCCGCTCATGCCCACGATGCCGAAGATATCCCCGTCCGCGATGGTCAGGCTCACGTCCTTCAGCGCGGCAAAGTCCCCGTCCCCGGTGGGAAAGGTCTTGGACAGCCCCCGTAGCTCAATCATGGGCGAGGTCACCTCTTTTCAAAGTTTCATACCATTTTAGTACACAAACGCCCCGCCGTCAAGGCGTACAGGCGGGGCGATGAACACAAAAGGGGGGACGGGCAGGATATGCCCGTCCCCCCTTGTCTGCATTTTCAGCAATCAGCCGCAGCAGTGGTCGTGTCCGCAGCCGCCGCAGCAGCCGCCGCACCCGCCGCCCAGGATGGGAGTGGGGTCCAGCCCAAGGCGGATATAGTAGTCGGAGATGGCGGCCTTGATGGCCTCCTCCGCCAGGACCGAGCAGTGGAGCTTCTGGGGGGGCAGGCCGTCCAGGGCCTCGGCCACCGCCGCGTTGGTGAGCCGGAGGGCCTCCCCGATGGTCTTGCCCTTTACCAGCTCGGTGGCCATAGAGCTGGTGGCCACCGCCGCGCCGCAGCCGAAGGTCTTGAAACGTACGTCCTCAATGACGCCGTTCTCGATCCGCATGGTCATCTTCATGATATCGCCGCACTTTTGGTTGCCCACCTGACCCTCGGCGTTGGGGTTTTCCACCTCACCCACGTTGCGGGGGTTGGAGAAATGGTCCATTACTTTTTCAGAATACATCTGCAAACTTCCTTTCCGTCACCTCAGTCTTCCCAGATGGGGGACATGGCCCGCAGGCGGGCGATTACTTTCGGTATGGTTTCGAGCATATAGTCCACGTCCTCGTCGGTGTTCTCCCGGCCCAGAGAGAGCCGAACCGACCCGTGGGCGATCTCATGGGGCAGGCCGATGGCCAGCAGGACGTGGGAGGGGTCCAGCGAGGCGGAGGAGCAGGCCGAGCCGGAGGAGGAGGAGATACCGTTCCCATCCAGCAGCAGAAGGATGGACTCGCCCTCCACGCACTCGAACACCAGACTGGCGGTGCCGGGAAGCCGATCCTCCCTGGGACCGGTGATTTTACAGCGGGGGACGGAGGACACCAGGCCGTCCATCAGCCTGTCCCGCAGGACGGCCAGGCGCCTGCCCTCCTCGTCCAGCAGGGAGACCGCCTCCTTGAGGGCGGCGGCCAGGCCCACGGCCCCGGCCACGTTCTCGGTACCCGAGCGGCGGCCCTTCTCCTGCCCGCCGCCGTGAATCAGGGGGGGCAGGCGCAGCGGCTTGCGGACATAGAGCGCGCCGATCCCCCTGGGGCCATGGAATTTATGGCCCGAGAGACTCAAAAGGTCCACGTTCCACGCATCTACATTCACACCGATATGTCCCACGGCCTGAACCGCGTCGGTGTGGAAGAGGACCCCCGCCTCCTTCGCGATTTTGCCGATCTCGGCGATGGGCTCGATGGCGCCGATCTCGTTGTTGGCGGTCATGACTGAGATCAAAATGGTGTCGGGACGGATGGCGGCCTTCACATCCTCCGGCTTTACAAAACCCTCGCTGTCCACCGGGAGGTAGGTGACCTCAAAGCCCGCTTTCTCCAAGTACTCGGCGGTGTGGAGAATGGCGTGGTGCTCAATGGTGGTGGTGATGACGTGCTTGCCCTTGTTCCCGCGCAGCTCGGCCACGCCCTTGAGGGCCCAGTTGTCGGCCTCGGTGCCGCCGGAGGTAAAGTAGATCTCCTCGGGCCTTGCTCCCAGGCAGGCGGCGATGTCGGCCCGGGCCTGCTCCAGATCGGCCTTGGCCGCCTGGGCAAAGCTATAAAGGCTGGAGGGATTCCCGTATTTCTCTTTAAAATAGGGCATCATAGCATTCAGCGCGGCGTCCGACAGGGAGGTGGTCGCCGCGTGATCGGCATAGACGGTTCTTGACATAGGAAGCTCCTTTCGTATTTCTGTAATTCCTATCAAGTTACTATGATTGTAGCTTTGCCGTTTCATCTTGTCAAGTAAATTTCATTGACTTGCTCACGTGCCAATGGTATATTTTATTTATCTTCCAGATTAAGGAGCGCGCTATGGACAAGAAACTTTTCCGCAGCATCCTGTGGATCGTCACCTACACCGTGCTGCTGGTGCTCTTCATCGTCAACTTCGTTGAGGTGCGCACCTGGTTTGGCACACTGCTGGAGGTGTTGCGGCCGCTGTTCATCGGCTTTGCGATAGCCTTCGTGCTCAGCCGTCCCACCCAGTTCTTCTACCAGGTCTACCGCCGCCGTATGGATAGGACCTGGGCCGAGCGCCTGGCCCGCCCTTTGGCGGTGGGGACGGCCTACCTGGTGCTCATTGTGCTCATTATTGCCTTTTTCTCCGTTGTTCTGCCCAAGCTGACAGAGAGCATCCTGCTCTTCCGGGATAGCCTAAGCGACTATACGAAAAATGTCCAGGGCTGGGTCAACTGGCTCCTCGCCACCCTCAATCTGGAGACGTTGGACTTCTCCCGGTTTTCCGACCTGATCAAGACCACTCTCACCACCGCGTTCAACACCATTACCACCGCCGTGCCTCAGATCCTGGCTTTTACCGGGAATCTCATCTCCATCGTGGTAACAGCCTTCCTCTCCATCATCTTCTCCATCTATATGCTGGCCGGACGGGAGACCTTACTCTCTCAGTGCCGCCGGGTCCTGCGGGCCTATGTCCCAAAGCCCCTGGCCGACGGCATCAGCGATGTGGCCGCCCTGACGGCTGAGACCTTCTCCGCCTATGTCTCCGGTCAGCTTATGGAGGCCTGCATCCTCGGCGGCCTGTGCACCCTGGGCACCCTCTTCATCCAGCCGGACTACGCCCCTCTCATCGGCATCATCATCGGCGTCTCTGCCCTTATCCCCATGGTGGGCGCCTTCATCGGCGGGGCGGTGGCCGCTATGCTCCTCGTCATGGTCAGCCCGCTCAAGACCCTGATCTTTCTCGCGTTCCTCCTCGCCCTCCAGCAGTTCGAGGGGAACGTCATTTACCCCCGTGTGGTGGGCAGCAATATCGGCCTGCCTGCCGTCTGGGTCCTGGCCGCCGTCACCGTGGGGGGCGGTCTGCTGGGGTTCGTGGGCGTCCTTGTGAGTGTTCCCGTGGCCTCGGTCCTCTATACGCTCCTCCGCCGGGACGTGCACCGGCGGCTGGGACAGCACTGAAAAGTTTTGAGCCACATAAAAAGCCGGGCCACCGCGAAAGCGGTGGCCCGGCTTTTTATGGTCTCTTACTTCTTCGCGCGAAGGAGCAGGCGCTTGCCGTTCTTCTTGCGGGGCCAGGCTGTGGCAAAGCCCGCGCCCAGCAGGCTTAGGCCTGCCAGCAGGAGGTAGAAGGACATGGGGATCTCGCCGGTCTTGGGCAGCGTGCCGCCGGGCGTACCGGGGCCGCCGGGGACGGGAGGCTCGCCAATCTCTTCCCAGCCGGCCACGTCGGGGCTCTCGCCGTCCTTGACGTTGCGGAGGGTGAAACTCTGGCTGGCCTTATCCGCTGTGAGCTCCACGGCCTGGCTGCCGGAGAAACGGCTGTAGCCCTGAGGCGCGCGGGTCTCGGCCACTGAGTAGCTGCCCAACGGCAGGTTGGTGAACCGGGCAATGCCGTCCGCGCCGGTGACGGTGGAGGCGTATACCGTTCCACTGGCGTCGTAGAGGGTAAACTCCGCGCCCGCCAACCGGGCGTTGGCGCTGTCCACCTTCATCACGCTCAGACTGCCTAGGATGGGCGTTGTACCGGGTTCGTCCAGCTTGTGGTTCACTACCGTATAGGTGGCGACCTGTCCGGCTTCCAGGCTGATCGACAGCACGTCGCCGCTCAGCGTATATCCATTGGGTGCAGCGGTCTCTTTTATGGTGTAGGACACATTGGCGGGGATGCCGGTGAAGGTGACTCCGCCGTCCGCGCCCGAGGTGGCACTTGCCACCGCCCGGCCCTCGGCGTCATAGAGGGTGAAGGTCGCGCCGCCCAGGGCCGCGCCGTTCGCGTCGGTCTTGAGAATGCGCACGTCACCCTTTCCGGCCTCGTCCAGCCGCCTGTTCACGACGGTGAAACTCAGAGCCGCCCCCGCGGTCACGTTCAGGGTCAGGCTCTCGCCGCTCAGTTGGTAGCCAATGGGCGACAAAGTCTCCTTTACGGTATAGGTCATGCCGGGGGTCAGGTCCTTGAAGACGGCCACGCCGTCCTGCCCCGTCACCGCAGTGGCGATGGCCTTATTGTCGCCGTCGTAGAGGGTGAAGGTTGCGCCCGGGAGTTTTTTCGCGTCCGCATCGGTCTTGAAGATGCTGGCGCTGCCCAGCTTGACTTCAGTCTTCTTGTTTACCATCGTGAAGGTGAGCACCGAGCTGTCCTTGGTGGTGGCGGTGAGCACTTCGCCGCTCAGCTCATAGCCGGCAGGGGCTGCGGTCTCCTTAATGGTATAGTTGCTGTAGGGTTTCAGCTTGGTGAAGGTGGCCAGACCGTCGGCGCCCGTGGTCATGCTGGCCACCGCTTTGCCGTTGCTGTCGTAGAGGGTGAAGATCGCGCCCGAGAGCACCTTGCCGTCCTCGTCCACCTTCGTGACCGTGACCTTCCCCTCGCCGGGGACATAGGGGATGAGGTCGTTGGCGATGGCGGAGCCGGGGTCTGCGGTGAGGTCCAGGTCTGCCACAGCGGTCTTGGTATTGTCGGTATATTTCACCTGGATGCCGGTCAAGGTTTTCGTGGTGAGGAAATAGCCGGAGGGAGGAACTGTCTCCCTGATGGTGTAGTGGTCTCCAACAGGGACGTCCTTGAAGGTGACGATGCCATCGACGGCGGTGGACGTAATCGCGACGGTTTGGCCGCTCAGGCTGATTCCCTCGATCACGAAGGTTCCGCCGTTGATCTTGACCGTATCACTCGCGGAGTCTTTCTTGGTGAACTTCACCTCTCCCATGGCGGGGGTGTTTTTGAAGGTTCTCGCTGTTTCGTCGAAAGCGCCGGTCGGGGCGCCGCTCTCTGCATGCATCTCAACCTGGAGGGCGGTGTTCGTCGAGTTATAGGAGACCTTCACCTTGAAAATAGGACTGGTGCTGGGGGTGGCATTGGGGTTCAGATAGCCGTCAGGCGTTATGGTTTCGTAGATATAGTAGTCGCCGATGGGGATCTCATTGAAAGTGACTTTGCCATCTGCGCCGCTGGTTGCCTCCGCCACCTTGTCGTTTGGCGACTGTTTTCTCAGCTCAAACTTTGCACCCACGAGAGGAGTGCCGTCTGAGGAGAGTTTAGTGAAGGAGAGCGATTCACTCTGGTTCACACCGGTGGGGTCGGGCTCGTTAATCAGTGTGTAGCTGGCGGCGTTGCTCATTGTGCCGTAGGAATAGAGCGCCTGAACCGCCGTCTTGTCGCTGCTGGTATAGCCGACCACAACCTGAATCTCGCCTGTGAAAGCGATATGCCCTGTCGGTGCAGAGGTCTCCTTGATGGTATAGGTCCCCATGGGCAGGTTGCCGAAGTCCACTGCACCGTTCTCCGCGCTCTTCGTGATGGGGAGGGTGACGCTGCCGGGAACGGCAGGTGTGCCGTCCAGCACGAAGGTTCCGCCGCTCAGGTCAACATTGCCGGTGCCCTTCTTGGTGATTTGGACAGGCGCGTAACCGATTTTGTTGATGACCTCAATGATGGAACCAGCGCCCGGTTTCACCCCCCCGATCAGCCCGTCGATGGCAAGGTAACCGGCTGGAACGGTCGCTGGATCTTCCTTCACATAGAAAACCCAATTGGGAAGGGAGGAAAACTCAATTTCTCCCGCAGGACTAGTGGTTTTTGCGGGCAACTCGGTAGTGGCGTTGGTTTTGAACCGCGCCTTGGCGGTCCAAAGGGTAAATGCTACATCCTCCATGGGATTGCCACTCTCATCCGTCTTCTTTACGGTGAGAGCTGCGCTGCCGGATCCGCCGCTGGAGTATTTCTCCTTTATGTTTATTTTGGTACTTGTGCCTTGTTCAATTTTTTCGCCGTCGCTCCCCCAAAGCTCAATGGTGTTTTGCAGGCCATTGATGTTTTGATTGATCGTCGTCTCAAAGACCAGAATATAGGCATGCTTTCCTTCAGGGAGTGCCAGCTCAAAACCACTTTGGTTGCCCTGTGTAATGGGGGTGATCGCATCCGCGTCCAAAGTGACGGGTGTTCCCTGAGTGAGTGCGCCGGTGCTGGGATTCACCGTTGCATGATAGAGCTCAATAGAACCTGGAACCAGCTCTAGGCCCTCTACCAGCAGGTCTTTAATCTTTGCGCTGGTCAGCGCAATCTGTGCGGGGTTGACATCAACGGTCCAGATAATGGTGTCCTGATTCGGGTTGCTGGAGTTATAGTTGTCTTTTTTTGTAATAACGGAGTAGGTAAACTCAAGCTTATCCGCGTCGGTAATCGTATAGCTGTTACTTACCTTCAGCGTAGCGGAATTGTTGAAGGTCTTTTTCTCGGATTTAAGGAATTGGTCATCGTTTACCTTAGTGGTAAAAGTGATTTCATATTGGTTTCTATCAGGCACAGCGTCCGTGCCGGGGAAGGTCAGAGTGAAAGCGGGGGAGCCGGGTGCAAAAGCAATCCCGTGGAAAGCTAGACTAGTATCGGACGGCGCCGCACCGTTTACCGCTGTGACAGAAAACGCGGTTGCATCGTTGGGGTCTAGGGACAGCCCGGCGGGGAGGGTGTCCGTGAGTGCGGTGCCGCTCTTCATGGGCAGCCTGTTGCGGTTTACAACCAGTTTCCATGTGGCGATGTGGGTATCGTGGTTATAGCTGACGAGGATTTTATCCAGCATCTGGTTTTTATAGATCTTTTCGGCGGACACGGTTATGCCATCGGGCCCGTGGCCGTTCAGGGTGGCGTCATTTTTAAAGGTGTGGTCAGAATTTTTATATAGCTTGGCATATCCGGTTTCCGTAAGTTTCGTGAAGAAGGTGATGGTATAGGTATCAGAGAAAGCTGTGGAGTCAAATGTGAGGGTGAAACCGTTGTCGGAAATACCGCTCAGGGTGCCATGACTCTTGGCAAGGTCGTCAGTCCTACTGCTAAAGGCATTCTTATCTGCTGTATCTGTGTTTTTCCAGACCTCAAGCGGATGGACAGTGTCAACGACCAGCACGTGATCACCTTGATTCTCGAGAACGTCGGTGACAGAAATTGTGCCGCTCATTGCAAGCTTGCGGCTGTTGACCACGACGGTCCATTTAATATAGTTCCCGTCAGGGGAGTATTGGAAAGTCTCGTCTCCGTTGCTTTGCTTGGAGATCAGGCCGTACTTTGCAACGATCTCCTTTTTAGCCTCGATTGTACCGGTACCGTCGCCAGTCCAAGGTCCGGTTCCCCCGGTGCCGCCAGGCCAATCCCAGACGAGCTTTGCGCTGTTCGTGGCGTTTATTGCCTCATTGTTATTGCCGTCGGCGTCCCAATCTGTGATCTCGGTCCAGTAGGTCAGCTCCCAGATCCGCGTGCTGTCTGTGGAGGAGGTCGGCTCACCAGCGGGGAATCGGTAGGTCAGAACCTCATTGTCGCTCCCGCTGATCTGGAACTCGCCCTCACTGGTGCCCGGATTCACCGCCGCGGCAGTGCCCCCCGGTGCTTTCATCTCCACATTTAAAGTCTTTGTGCCAGCCGGAGTAGTTACCGTCTCGTTATTGATAAACTTGTGCTTTACAGTCCCGCTTGTGGGGAGGGTATCGATAATCCTTGTGTTGGGGAAGGTAAAAACGGGATCCGATTTGAGAAGAGTAACTGTGACCTTCCACTGGACGTACCGTTTCCCGCCTGCCTCAATAAAGTCTGAGCCTACCTTGCCGAAGAAACCGCCCATCTCAAAGCTATCGTCGTCCTTCTCGGATGCCTCCTGGGCCCCTTTCCAGAGCTGTGCTTCGTTTGAGAACTTATTTGCGGCGGCAACGGATGTGCCTGTGCCAGGCGTGAGAACAGGGGTGGTCTTGTAGATAATCGTCTGATCCCCCGTGGAACCTGCGGGGAAGACATAGCTGAGAGACTTGCTGTCCCCAGCGATGGTCAGGCTGGCACCCGTGTCGGCAACAGAAACGCCGTTTACCTCAAACGTACCGCCTGTATAGGTGTGGTTCCCTGTGATGGTATCCTTCAGGGTGTACCCGCTGTAATCATAACCGGACTCCGGAGCGGTGATCTCTATCTTCCAGGTGATTTCATTTTTTTGGGGATCATAACCCGCGAACGTCTTATCCAATTCGCTTGGTGTAGGGGGCTTGGGGTCCTCTTCCGATGATCTGCGTTCAATGCTGACGGTCTGATCACCTAATTTGAAGGATGTGTCCTCGGCGCCAGGACCGGCATCCTCTATATAGTCGAAGATACCATTGATGGTAAAGCGACCCCAGATAGAGTCTTTGAAGTTTAGGGCATCCGCATTGTCGGAGGTCAAAGTAACAATAACCTGACCGCCCGAAATCGTCCAGGGTACACTAACCCCGCCAATTTCAACGAAACCGGAAGAACCGGCTGAAAAGTTCAGGCCCTTCGGAAGGTCGACGGCGAAAGAATCTCCTGTTTCAAAGAAGGTGTTTTCCGGTCGTTCAAAGTGGAAAGCGATCTCGATCTTCGCCTTTGACTTAGCCGTGATATCCGTATACGTCAAATCGCCGTCAGGATCCTCAACAGGATTTACAGGGCTGTATCCCCCGGTTGACGGGTCATATTTTTGTACTGTGATATTGGATGCAAAGGGGTCCGGTGCAGGTGTTTCCGGCGCCCAATCCTCAGGGAAGGCAGGCTCCCCATCCTGATTGTGGATCACGGCATGGGGGTGATCGCCTGAGACAGAGCCGATATCTCTGCCCGGCCCATCCGCGAACGCGACGCCGCCGGGGAGCAGCTGGAATGCGAGCAGCAGGGCCATAAGTAACGCGAGGACTTTAGATCTGTTTTGTCGTTTCATGTGCATTCATTCCTTTTTCTGGATATTTTTATATGGATTACGCTGGGTGCCCACCTGTCGGGAGGCGCTTCTGCAGGAGAAAGACAGTAATGCGCGTTGGGAACTCATGCGGGGGTATCTATTGCAAGATTGAAAAGAAAAACGCTCTGTGTTACTATGAGGTAGAAAATTTCCTTCAATCAGAGGTTTCGTATGAAAAAGAAAATCTTTACAAGAAAAAGGGCGGCCCTCCTGTTGATTGCCTGCGGGGCGCTCCTTCTCCTTCTTGCCGCCGCGCTGGAGCTGAGCCGCTACCCCTGGCGCGCCGCCGTCGGCGTATCCGCCGACCTGCCCGACCCACCTCCCATCGTGCTGTCCCCGGCGGACGAGGGGGCCCGGCTTATCACCGAGGAGACCGTAGAGTCCGCCCCGCCCCAGGCGGAGGAGGACTATGTCCAGCTCCCCGGCGACGAGGAGATCGCCGCCATCCCCGAAGCCTACGTGGCACTGGGGGTGATCAAAATCCCACGGCTGGAGGTCTCCGAGCATCTGCTGGAGGGAACGGCCCGCCAGCTGCGCTACGGCGTAGGCCATCTCACCGGCACCGCGGCGGTCGGCGCGGCGGGGAACGCCGCACTGGCGGCCCACCGCAACCTCTCCTTCCGCTATCTGGATCTGCTGCGCCCCGGCGACAGCGTGACGGTCACCGTGGGGGAAAACGCCTTTACTTATGAGGTGTACGACTCTTTTGAGGTGGAGCCCGACGCGCTCTGGGTGCTGGAGCCTGTGGAAGGGGAGAGCCATGTTTTGACGTTGATCACCTGTACCCCCTACCTTGTCTCCAGCCACCGCCTTATTGTCCGTGCCCGGCTGACCGATGTGAACGGGCTCGCACCTGCGGAGCTGAGCAAATAAAAATATGTGAAAAAAATAGCGATTTTGGGGTTGCTTTTTTGAAAAGCCTGTGATATAATCACGCCGGCACAAGAAGTACAGGCGTTTCAAACGATAATAGCAAACCAGCCGAAAGGCTGGGACGCAAAGCCACGGGCCTACGGTCATCTTAAGATGACTAGGGCAGCCGGGTTGCCGAAAAGGACCGCAATCTGCTTTCCGCAGGTTCTGTTCGATTTTCGGACGGGGCCTGTTTTTTCTTGAGGTCGATTCAGGAAAGAAAGTGAAAGCGATGAAGAGAGCGAGCCGAAGTATGGCTGTCGCCCTCGGGTTGGTGTTTGCCTTCTTTGCAGTCGCGCCCGCCGCGTCGGCGGCCTGGGACATAGGGTTTGCCCCGTCCGTACAGGTTGTGGTCCCGTGCGCTGCGGAGACGGCGGAGGACACCGCCGACACCTTTTGTGCCGACGCCCTGGAACTGATCAATGAAAAGAGGGCCGAAACGGGGCTGGCCGCGCTGGAGTACTCGAAAGAGCTAAAGGCTGCGGCGGATATTCGTGCAGCGGATATTCGTGCAAAAGAGGCCGCAACAAATTTCGCCCATGTGCGTCCGGATGGACAGAGCGTGGGCACTGCATTTGCCGAGCAGGGCATCGTCTATAAGAGCGCGGGCGAGACGCTGGCGCATGGTTATGTTGCCGCCACTGAACTGGTGGATGGCTGGATGAACTCGGAGAGTCATAAGAACGTGCTGTTGAATGCAGGCTTTACCAATGCCGCGTTGGGGTATTACCAAAACTCTGACGGGGAGGTCTATTGCGCCCTCCTTCTTTTCACTCCAACCGAAGGTTAGAGTTTCATATTCGAGTATAAGCATTTTCTATTGTGCTGTCAAGAGA
>DATMXU010000207.1:0-20632 GCA_035562355.1 Pseudoflavonifractor sp. | reverse complement strand
GGATTTAATAGCGCACTCAAAAATAGAAAGGGTGACTCAAATGTCAGACCAGCGCGTGTTCAATTTCTCAGCGGGCCCGTCCATGTTTCCTCTGGAGGCGTTGGAGCGGGCGGGGGCCGAAATCACCAATTATCAGGGCTCCGGTATGTCAGTAATGGAGATGAGTCACCGATCTAAGGTCTTTGACAAGATCTTTGTAGATACGAAGGCAAAGCTCCGCACGCTTATGAATGTGCCCCAGGAGTACGAGATCCTCTTCCTCCAGGGGGGTGCGTCTTTGCAGTTTTCCATGGCGCCCCTCAACCTGATGGGACGCACCGGACGGGCGGATTACGCTGTCACCGGCAATTTCGCCAGCATAGCCTATAAGGAGGCCAAAAAGTACGGCACGGTGAACCTGGCCGCCTCCTCCGAGGACAAAAACCACACCTATATCCCGGCCCAGGGGGACTTGAAACTGGACTCCTCGGCCAGCTATTTCTACTACTGCGCCAACAATACCATCTACGGCACCGAGTGGCAGTACATCCCCGAGACGGGGGAGGTGCCTCTGGTGTGCGATATGTCCTCCGACATCCTGTCCCGTCAGGTGGACGTGAGCAAGTACGGCGTCATCTTCGCCGGGGCGCAGAAGAACATGGCCCCCGCAGGGCTGACGGTGGTCATCATCCGCAAAGACCTGGCGGGCAATGCCCTGCCCTATACCCCTCTGATGATGGACTATAAGCTGATGATCGACAAGGACTCCATGTACAACACGCCGCCCTGCTGGTGTATCTATATGCTGGGGCTGACTCTGGACTGGCTGGAGGACCAGGGGGGCGTCACCGGGATGGAGAAGATCAAGGGCGGCAAGGCGGCCATGCTGTACAAGACGCTGGATTCCTCCCGCCTCTTCACCTGCCCCGCCGAGCCGGGCAGCCGCTCCGATATGAATGTGGTGTTCCGCACCCAGAGCGAGGATTTAGACGCCAAGTTTGCGGTCGAGGCCACCGCCGTCGGGCTCACGAATCTGAAGGGACACCGAAATGTGGGCGGTATGAGGGCAAGCATCTACAACGCCATGCCCACCGAGGGCGTGGAGAAATTGTGTGACTTTATCAGGAATTTCGATCAGAGCAATTGATTTTTAGATAAGAGAGCGGTTCCTACGCCCTCGGTGACCCGCGCAGCGGGCGCGCGTGAGCGCGTACAAGCGTTTTGGCCTGCGGCCAAAACCTTGATGCCAGGGCGGATTCATTCCGCCCTGGCAGATATGAACTATGGGGTCCCCACAAAATGCTCGCATTTTGCGGGGCGGGCGTGGAGAAACTGTGTGACTTTATCAGGAATTTCGATCAGAGTAACTGATTTTGCAACTTTATCCACGCGTTTGATAAGAATAATTGAGGAGGGACGGCATGTTCCGCGTTAAAACTCTAAATAAAATTGCCGCCGTGGGGCTGGCTGAGCTGCCGGAGGGAAGTTTCACCGTAGGAGATGAGGTCGACGGGGAGGACGGGATCCTGGTCCGCTCGGCTAAGCTCCACGACTACCCCTTCCCGGAGAATCTGCAGGCCATCGCCCGGGCTGGGGCCGGGGTGAACAACATCCCCATCGACAGGTGCAGCGAGGCGGGCGTGGTGGTCTTTAATACACCCGGCGCCAATGCCAACGCCGTTAAGGAACTGGTCATCTGCGCTATGCTGATGGCCTCCCGGGACATCCCGGGTGGCCTCGTCTGGGTGAAAGAGCAGGCGGCCTCGGGCGTCGAGGTGGCCGACGTGGTGGAGAAGGGTAAGGCGGCCTTCGTGGGGCCTGAAATCTACCGCAAGCGGCTGGGGGTCATCGGCCTGGGGGCCATCGGGGCCCTGGTTTGCAACGTCGCGCTCTCTTTGGGTATGGAGGTCTACGGCTATGACCCCTATCTCTCGGTGGACAATGCCCTGCGGCTCGACCGACACATCCGGGTGGTGAAGAGCGCTGAGGAGGTTTACCAAAATGCCGACTACCTCTCCATCCACGTGCCCTATATGGAGGCGACCAAGGGCTTTATCAACGCAGACGCCATCGCAAAAATGCGCGATGAGGTGCGTATCATCAACCTGGCCCGGGGCGAGCTGGTAAACGACGACGACATCCTGGCCGCTTTGGAGAGCGGCAAGGTGGCCCGGTACGTGACCGACTTCCCCACTACCAATCTCGCCCTGGCGAAGGGCGTAATCTCCCTGCCCCACCTGGGGGCCTCCACCCCCGAGAGCGAGGACAACTGCGCCGTCATGGCGGCAAAGGAGCTGCGGGATTACCTGGAGAACGGCAACATCAAAAACAGCGTCAACCTGCCCACCCTGGAGCAGGAGTGGAGCGGCATCGCCCGTTTATGCATCATCCACCGCAACATCCCCGGGGCCATCGCCGCCGTCACCAGCGCACTCTCCAAGGAGCGCGTCAACGTGGAGAACATGACCAACAAGTCCAAGAAGGACTACGCCTACACCGTGGTGGACATCAACGCCAAGATCGGGGAGACTTTGGTGGGGGAGATCAAGTCCATCGGCGGCGTATTGCGGGTACGGGTCCTGGAGCGGTAGAGAGAATTTTAAAAGGTGAAGATCCCTGCGGACAAAGAGTCCGCGGGGATCTTCAGACTGTCAAAAAATACCCAGGCCGAACATCTCGGAGGGAGGGATAGTGTGAAAGGGAACCGTCAGGGTTCCCTTTCGCGTGTAGGAAAATCACTTTTTGAAACTTCTTACGGTGTTTCAAAAAGTGTGGCAGCCTGTCAAAGAGGTCCCGTAGGACTTCTTTGACAGGCTAAAGATCCCTGCGGACAAAGAGTCCGCGGGGATCTTTTCGTGGCGGGGACGGCGGGAGAACTGGGGGTGAGTCAACGGAAATCACCGTATCCGCCTTGACCAAAGATGCAAAAGCTCGCCCCGGTTTTTCACGCCAAGCTTTTTATATACGTTGGTCTTTTGATTCGCAATGGTCTTCTGGGAGGAGGTCGCATAGGTATCGTTATCAAGCATCGCGTCAAATATGGCGCGCTCGGCCGGAGAGAGCTGCGCGAGTATCAGCGAGTTGATCAGATAAAGCTCGGGCGTATGCCCGCTCAGCGTTTTCCGGATGGTGTCCGCTATAATGTTGAACTGGCTTTTAAACACATAACCTGACGCCATGCTTTTTACGCAAGAGTCCACGACCGTCTGCGGATTTTCATAAGAGGTCAGGATGATCACCTGGGCGTCTGTCCGGAGGCATATTTCGCGCGACGCCGCGACGCCCTCAAGACCTGAGACCGAGAGGCTCAGATCCATCAATACGATGTCCGGGTGCAGCTCGCAGCAGAGGAGAATCGCGTCATCCTTGTTGGATGCGTGACAAACCAGTTCAAGGTCAGGTTCGCGCTCCGCCATACGCCTGACAAGGAACGCAAAATCCGGGTCGTCATCCGCCAATATGAAACGGATTTTACCGTTCATAGAAGGCCCCCCATCCTCATACGCCGCTGCTTGGGAAAATACAGCGAAAATACGGCGCCTTCGCCCCCCTTGCTCTGTACGTCGATATAGCCGTTGTGCCGTTTCATCACGTTGAAACAATACGCCAGCCCCAGGCCGAAGTGGGTATTGGATGTTTTCGTGCTAAAGTATGGCTCAAAGAGCCGCCGCAAATGCTCCGGCGGGATACCGCAGCCGCTGTCCCGGACATGCAGCACATGGTATTTCCGGGAGGTGGTCTCCTCAAAGGTAAACGTGATGGTTCCGCGCCGGTTCATCGCGTCCGCCGCGTTGGCAATCAGGTTATTGAGGACTTCGATGATATGGCCCTTATCGCACAGGACTATTTCGTCGCCGCACAGGACATTGAAATTGATTTCGCCCCCTGCGTATTCCCTGCACAGCTCAATGGAGCTCTCCACCAGCTCTCTCATAACGCATGGCTCCGGCTCAAGCAGGATCTCGTTGGAATAGAGCCGTGTCTTATGGACGAAACGCTTTAAATGCTCCACCGACCTGCCGATGATCTCAAGCTCCTCGGACGTCTCACCATTTGACTGGGCCGCCAGATTTTCCACGCACCACTCGATCTTGTTCACTTCGCTTTTCAGGACATGGCTTGTGTAGCGGGCGCTCTTGTCGATATCCCGATCGGATTCGTCCCATTTGTATGGCTCGCCCCTGAGCCGGAGGCCCATCATCCCCTCCCGGAACGCCGCCGCAACATAGAACGCCACGATGGTGCCCATCAGGTATACGTTCCCCTGCCAGACCTTGAAGAAAGCCTCCAGCCGTAGGGGATGGATTACAAAGATCGTAATCAGCCAAAACCATACGGGAGGCAGCACGACAAGGCTGATCCGCCGCTTTTCGCGGCGCTTGGCCGTCCATTTTTCACAGACCACCGCTCTTACCATGAAGACCGTGGTGAGAACGCCGTATGTAAGATTATAAGCGCTCACGGTGTACCAGAAGAACAGGCTGGTATGCTGCAATTCCCTTGTCATAAGCGGAGGGAAAATCAGGATCAGCGGCAGCGGGAGACATAGTGCAAGGACTTTAAAAGTTCGAAATCTCCGCGGATGTATCACATGATATTCATAAAAGTACAGCGAAAATATAAACAGGCAGGGCATAACAAAATCATACAGCACCGCCGTCATGATGCTGTAGCCGCCCTCTGCAAGGGATTCAAAATGAGGGATGTCGACCCGTCCCGCAAGTCCGGGGACAACGTCGTAGAAGAGATACTCCTTGAACGTCCCCAGACTAAAAAGCAGGCCGCTGACGGCGCACCACCGGTTGGTTTTACTTCGCCTGTCCGAGAGGTATATGATAAGGGAGAGCAGCCAAAGCAATGCCGTAAATATCATAGGGACCCCCCGCATATGGTAATTTGAGGTTTTACATATTATACAATATTCGCCCATAAAAGTCATCAGGAGATTTGTCCTGACAGTACTTTTTACAAAGGAGCATCTGTACGCCCGGTTTGGTCTCCCGTGTTCCTCAAAAGGCCGTCATTCCTATTATTTATAGGAACACGGCGCAATACGGATATGCTAAAATATAAAAGTATAAGTATGCCAATAAATGGAACAAAACGCAGCCCGCCGCCGCGCTTTGTCCACAATGACACGAGGAGGATAATTATGCAGAGACACAGGCGAGTTCTAGCGATCCTTCTGGCATTTTCCTTGCTATTCGGGATGTCTGCGTTCCCAGTGGCTGCCGCCGCGGAAACGGTGTCGGACATGCCCGCCGAGACCGACTGGTCCTATGCGGCTCTGAAGGCCGCCATGGACAACGACTTGCTGCGCGGCAGCGGCGGAGCGCTCCAGCCCGAGGCACTTTTGACCCGCAGCCAGCTGGCTGCGGTGGTGGTTCGGGCCTTTGGGGCCAGAACCGCATCTGACCTGACCACATATGCCGACGTGGCCGCGTCGGCCTGGTATCACGACGACATGGCCAGGGCTGTGGCCATGGGAGTGCTCAACGGGAGCGACGGCTATCTCCGGCCGGAGGACAGTATCACCCGGCAGGAGGCCTTTACTATCCTGGCCCGCGCCATGAAACTCTCGGGCGGCCCGGTTTCCGCGCTGGACTCCTATTCTGACCGGGGCAACGTCGCCTCCTGGGCGGAGGATGCCATGGCCGCCCTGATCTCCGGCGGCTATATCCAGGGGAACGGCGCGAACTTAAACCCCGCCGCCGCTATCACCCGGGCGGAGTTTGCCCAGGTGATGTATAAGCTCATCTCCTCCTACATAGACAAGCCGGGGGCCTACGACAAGGTCGCCGAGGGCACCGTCATGGTCCGGGCGGGCGGCGTGAAACTGAAGGGGGTCTCCCTCACCCGCGACCTTATCCTGGGCGACGGTATTGACGCCGGGGATGCCACGCTGGACAGCATAACGGTCGCCGAGCGCACTGTGATCCGGGGCGGCGGCTCCGTTCTGGTCCAGGGGGGCGCCAGCCTGGGGGCCGTCGTCATAGACAGGCCCACAGGTGGCGTGGCCCTCAAGCTCCAGGACAAGGCGGCTGTGGGGAGCATTACGATCTGCTCCGACGGCGTGGCGCTCTCCGGCATTCCCAAGGGCACCAGCGTCACCGTGAATAAGGGTGTTACCGGGGCCACTCTGGAGGGGACAGCCCTGCCCGAGGGCACCACCTCCGCGCCCGGAGCAGCCGTCGCCTCGGGCGGCGGCGGTGGGAATCCCCCCGCTACCACTGTGGCGACCACTGCCATGGCGGTCAGCCCCGCGGCACAGACCATGGCGGCGGGGGTCTATGAGGGGCTCACCGTCACGCGCAATACCGGCGCCAACGACGCCCTCACCTGGTCCAGCTCTGATGAGACCGTGGCTGTGGTGGACGCGGCCGGAAAGGTGGGTGCGCGCAAGAGCGGCGAAGCCGTCATCGCCGTGCAGTCGGCCTCCGGCGTGGTGGCCTCGGCCACCGTCTATGTGCAGGAGCCGACGGGCGGCGTGATCACCATCTCGGTCCCAGGCACTGTGCTGACCGGAGGCAGCTATACCAAGATCATCGTCGCCGCGAGTGTGGGAACCGGCGACTACACCCTCAACGGCGTCACCGTGGGAACCCTTGAGACCCGCGGCGGCGGCATCCACTCGGGACATATCGCCGGCGGCAGCGTGGGCATCATCGACATCCAGGGTACGCCCGAAGAGGGCAGCCGCGTGCTGCTCTCCGGCGGCGCCGTGGTGGGAGAGGTCAACGTGGGCGGGGCGGCCGGCGGCGCGGCCCTTGAGGTCGCGCCGGGCAGCGGCGCCAGCGTTGGGAGCGTCACCTCTAACGCCTCGCTCACCGTCACAAACACTGTTGTCACCAATATAATTACTGCTGGCTCCTCAAGCGGCGTAATCCTGGTGAACAGCAGCACGCCCGAATTGGCCACCTTTGGCTCCACACCCGCACCCGTTCCCGTCACGCTTAACGGCTCCTCCGTGGGAACGCTGAACGCGGGGGCTGTCGGCGGCACCACTGTCAGCGGCGGCGCGATTCTGCCCATGGTAATCGCCTCGGGCAGTGTCACCACCGGGACCGGTGTGGGCGTAGGTACGATTACCGCCTCGGGCAGCTCCAGCATCACAACCAACGGTCCCGTGGGGAGCATTACGGGGACGGCGGGCCCCGTCAGCCTAAACAACTCCGGCGGTACCCGGATTGACGCCGGCGCGGGCAGCCTTTCAGTTTCCGGGGCCTCCGCGCCCGTGGTCTCAGGCACGGTGACTTCCGGCATTATCGTCAACGCCAACCCCGAGGGCAGCTCAGGCGTTACCGTACTCGCGGGCAGCCCCCCCATCGCCACCGCCGGCTCCGGCAGTGTAGGCCAGATCAGCGTGGGCGGCGATGCCGCGCCCACCATTACCGCCAACGCACCCATTGGGGCCATCTCGGTCACCGATGCCGCCGCGCCCACCGTGGGCGGCAGCGCGCAGGTGAGCGCCGTGGTGTCCAGCTCCAGCGGGACCACGACGGTCAGCAACACCAATACCGCTGCCATTCTGGCGACCGATACAGAAAAGGTCAGCGGGGCGGGCGCGGAGAATAAAACCCAGGCCGCCGTGGTCACCCTCCAATCCATCGCCGTCACAACCTATCCCACCAAGCTGAATTACGCGGTGGGGAGCCCTGCACTGAACACCGCAGGCATGGTGGTCACCGGGTACTATACCGTCACCGGGTTCGACGGCACCGTGTCCAGGGTGCTGACGGCGGGTACTGACTATACTGTCGGGACCGTAGATATGTCCGGCCCGGGGACGAAGACAGTCACAGTCACAGCCTCCGGCAAGACCGCGTCCTTCCCCGTCAACGTGGTGGAGGAGACTGTCGGCCTTGTGTCGGTCACCAAGCTGCCCGCGAAACTGGCCTATGAAAAGGGAGAGTCACTGAATTTGACCGGCGGCGAGCTCACCGTGGTGTACACCGATTCAACCCTCTATCCCAACGTAAAAGTTTCCCTGACTGACGAGATGGTGTCCGGGTATTCTGCGAACACTCCGGGTGTACAGACCCTGACCGTCACCCACGTGGGAAAGACCGCCGTCTTCACCGTCACGGTGAAGGACAGCCTCGGCGAGGCCAAAGCCGCCGCCAAGAACGAGCTGAACGCCCATGCCGCCATGACCTTGGCCTCCGCCCCCTACTCGGCGGCGGGCCGGGCCGCCATAGAGACCGCCCGCAAGAGCGGCGAGACGGCCATCGGCGTGGCTCCGAATGCCACTGAGGTCTCCACCGCCCTGGCCACCACCAAGGCGACTATCTCTAACGTTCTCAACCAGGCTGGCGAGTGGGAGAGTGCCGCGCGCGCCTATAGAGAAACCCAGTCCGCCATCCTTGTCAAGACGCCGGAGACCGTCGCCATCACCGACAAGGCCGCCGTGAATAAGGCCTTGGTGGCCCATGCCGCGCTGGAGGCCGGGGTACAGGCCAGGCTGACGGCGGAGAAGGCCAGGCTGGACACGCTGCTTGCCAAGATCGCCGCGCTGGAGGCCGCGCAGACCCTGGAGGGGGCCAAGGCCATGGCAGCGGCCACGCTGAACGCCGCCTACGCAAATTATAGCAACGGCTATACCACAAACCATGCGGCCATTGAGGCCGCAAAGACTGCCGGACTGGCGTCCATTGGCGCCGCCGCCAGTGTAGCTGCCGTCACCGCCGCCCTTGATAAGGCCCTGGCCGACATGGCCGCCGTGAAGAGCGACGCCATCCTGTTGGTCGAGGCTAAGACGGCCGCGATCGCCGAGCTGAACACCTATGCCGCCAACAAGAGCAAGGGCGACTACGACGCCGCGGGCAAGGCCGCCATCGAGGCCGCCCGCAGGACTGGAGAGACCGCCATCACGGCCGCCACAGATACCGAGGCGGTCCCCAGCGCCCTGAATGCCGCCAAGACCGACATCAACGCCGTCAAGACCACCGCGCAGGTGGCCGCCGAAAAGCTGGCCGCCGCCAAGGTGGCCGCCAAGGCCGAGCTGACCGCCTATGGCAACTCCGGTCTATACAGTGGCCCTCAAAAGACGGCCTTTGACAATGCCAAGGCGCAAGGCGTGGCCAACATTGATGCAGCCGCCAGCGTGGCCGCGGTTACCGCTGCTCTGAACGCCGCGAAAGTCGCCGTCACCGCCGTGAAAACCGACGCCCAGGTGACAGCGGAAGAGCTGTCCGCCGCCAAGACCGCCGCCAAGGCTGCCATTGCGGGCCATAAGAAGCAGGACTCCTACTCCCCTGCCGGCTGGGCGCTGGTTACAAACATCGTGGGCAAGTGGCAGGCCGCCGTGGATGCCTGTACGCTCACGCCGCAGGTGGCCGCCGATGTGGATGAGGCAAAGACCGAGCTGAATACCGTCACCACCGCCGTCCAGGAAAAGACGGCAAACCAGAGCTTGGTGAATAGCGTCAAAACGGCGGTGGAGGGGGCCGGCTACACCGTCGCCCAGGCCCAAATCTCCACCGAGGCCCAAGCCCTCACCGCAATCAAGGCCATTGTGGATGGGAAACACAACGCCGCCGTCACCGCCGTGATTACTAAAGTGAGCTATACTGCCGCCGTGGCGGGCAGCGTGGATGCCCCCGACGGGACCGACGGCCGCTACATATTCACCGTCAGCCTCACCGCCGGAAAGGCGGCCCAGGCGGGCTATGGCGACACCTCCGCCTCTGCCGCCACCGGTCAGCTTACTCTCACCATCACCGCCACGGCGTACACAGGCGAGAGCAACGTCGCCGCCGTCGCCCGGGCGAAGGGCCTGATTATCGATGGTACTGTTTCCGTGGCTTTCGGCGCCGATCAGGCGGCCAAGACCGCCGCGGTCCAGGCCTATGTGAACAGTCTGCTGAGCGATACCGGCGTTTCCGCGGTGGTCGCCCTCAAGGCCGGGACGATTTATACCGTCACCCTCTCCAAGGGCACCGCCCATGACAGCAAAGACATCGACATGACTATTACAGAGGCGGCGGACCCCGACGCCGCTATCGCGGACGCAGCCCTGACCGCCGTGAACGGTGCGGTCTATGGCCCCGTGGCCCAGGGCAACATCAACAGCGAAGATGCCGCCATGAATTACGTGAAAGGCATCGCGGTCACGGCGGTCGGCAATCTCGCAGTCACGGTGGACGTCAACGGCACCTACACTCCCGCCGTGGCGGGCGGCAAGGACAACGCAGCTGGGACCAACGGCAGCTATGTGTTCACCGTCATGGTCTCCAAGGGGGCGCAGAGCCGGACCTCCGGGTCCAAAACACTTGTCATCACCGCTACGAAGGTCCTCTCCCGGGCCGACCTGACCGTGGCCCTCTACACCGCGCTCAAAGAGGGGTACGGCCTGGACGACGACACCGGCGTCACCCACTCCTTTACCGACGTGGACGGACTGCCCGACGGGGTTCAGCACGCCATCAGTTTCTGCTACAACAACGGCCTGGCCGTCGGCATATCGAATACGGCCTTCGTGCCCGCCGCTGCAGTCACCCGTGCGGAGGCGGCCGCCGTCCTGTCCCGGATCGTTCCTGCGGTCACCGGCTTTGAGCTGGAGCATACTGTCGACCTCACGGGCAAGTATACCGACGTGGCAGCCGACAAATGGTATTATGATTCGGTCATGGCCATGGGCGGCGCGGGCGTGTTCCCGGCGGACAAAGAGTTCCGGCCGGAGGCGTTTATCACCCCCGGCGAGCTTTCCACCGCAGTGAACAATTTCAAGGGGAAACTCGACGCGCTCTATACCACCTCCGTCCGGGTGGCCGACGGAGACGGGCTTGCGTCCGCGCTGGGAAATAGCGCTGTGCAGCGTATCACGCTGGGCGGCAAGGTCGTTCTGGGGGTGAACGCCGTCCTGAGAGCGGGCAAGACCCTCTACGTGGGCGCGAACACCGCTCTCATCATAGGGGAGGGTGTCACCCTCGGCACGGAGGCCGGGAGCACCATTTATAACAACAGTCTGATTCTAGTCGGCGCCGGAGGCGTACTTAACAACTCCGGCACCGTTGAAGGTCGCTGGATCGATGGCCCCAACAGCGACAATCCGAATGATGGCTGGTATGAGAGCTGCGTGGTGACCGACCTTGTGATCGGCAGCAACATTGCCGGCACCGTAAACAACACGGGCACCATTCGCGACATGCTGCAGATCAACGATTACCTCGCCGACACGTCCGACGGCGATGTTCTGGGCGGCTATACAAACGCGGGTACTGTTGACCATCTCCGCCCTGTCGCCACGATCGAGACCACCGCCGCTCTGGAGCGGGCGCTGGAAAACGCTGAACCTAAATATGCTGAGATCGATGGCCTTGGCGCCTTTGCCCTCACCGGGAGCGTCACGGTGCCCGAATCCGTGCAGCTCGTTTTCCCCAAGGCCTGGGAAGAGGACGGAGTTCGCATCGACACTTTCCTCACCATCGCCTCCGGCGTCACCCTTACGATAGCGGGTGGGGGCGAGCTGCGCGTCAACTGCAATGCGTCCAACGCGGGAACCATCGTCAACCGCGGCTATATGGAGGTCAGCGGCGGCATGCTGACCATCACCGGGGCGGTCGACAACCATGGGTATTTCGGTATCCATGATGGCGGCAAGGTTGTGGGGGGCGTCCATATTGACAACAGCGGCACCATCGAGGCCATGTCGGTCTACGCCCAGGGTGAAAACATGCTGGTCGCCCTGGACGGCTGCTCCGGCGGCGGGGAGCTGCGGCACACCGCCTATGTGTACGACGGCGGTCTGCTGGGCGCGGCGGCTGATAACACAAGCGTCAGCGCCATCATGATCGCCGCCGAGGGTGAGGCGCGCACCGTGACCATGAGCGGGGACGTCACTACCCGGCCGGGCGTGAATCTCTATGTGCCTGTGTTTGTGGACGACAACAACCCCGAGGCAATTCGCCAGAGCGTCACCCTCGTCATCCCCAGCGGCGCATCCCTCACCGTAGACGGTTTCCTGAACGTTGCCGGCGTGGTGGAGGTACAGACGGGCGGTACGCTCACGCTGAACGGGGAGGCGAGCCTCCGTGAGAAGATAGACGAGAGCATTGTGGACTTCGGTACCCTGAAAAACGCCGGCAGCGTCACGCTGGGGGCGAACGCCGTACTGGACTGCGGCGGCGATATCATCACCACCGGGACCTTCACCAACAACGGCGAGATACGAATCCATCCCAATTCCGGCACGGGCCATCCCCAGTACGGCACAGTGACGGGGACCATCATGGGTAATCCGCCGGTCTGCATCGCTATCGTCAACAGTGAGGAAGAGCTGAGGGCCGCGCTGGACGATGCGGAGATAACGGCAATCCGGACGGTGGGCGACATGAAACTGGCGGGTGATGTGACCTTCACCAAGCTGACTATCATCACCCAGGGCAGAGTGACCGCGGCCAACCACAATCTCACGGTGACGGACGGGATAACTGTCATCGTCACGCAGGACGGCACCCTGAACTTCCACTCCGAGACGAGCGGTAGTATCCTCACCGTGGGCACAGGCGCGACCCTCCGGGCCCTGGATGGGGGCAGGCTCATCATCGGTATGGAGGAAGAGACAGGCCATGCCTCCTCGGCGGCGGGCTCCGTGGTGAACAACGGAAGGATTGAGTCCAGGCACGCCGAAATTCGCTTTGTGGATGCGGAGGAGTGGCAGGTCCTGACCGGCAATCCTGTGATCTACCAAGCCAACCGGGCCGACTTGGTGCGCATGCTCGGCCGGCAGCTGAGGGATTACCTGGAGCATCCCACGGACGATGAGATTGCTGAATATGCGCAAAGATACAGCGATTGGCGCGACATGGGCGAGGACGAGGATGCATGGCGGGGGTTCGGCCTCCTGGTGAAGAACGATATCATTCATGGAACAGGCGATGGACAGTTGTCGCCCTATGGGGACCTCAATTACTTTGAAATGAAGGAGCTTTTCTCCCGGATTGCGGACGAACTGCTGGGAACGGACTATGACAATCCTGCTATGACCGCCTTCTTGAGCCGTATTGAAGGGACCGGCGCGGTCACATACAGCCACCGGCAGTACGGTGCGGGCGATTACGCCCACTGGGACAACAGCCTGAACGAGCTCACGAGGGAGTTTGTCGAGGCCCTGGGGCTGTACCGCGCCGAGGTGGGCAGCTTGGGGGAGCTGGAAACAGCGTTGGGAAAGCCCTATGTGACCGAGATATCTATTGTAAGTAGTTTTGAATTGCCTGCCGGAAGTGGCGGGGAACCCTTGGAGGCCAAGCTGACCGGGATATGGAGCGGCGAGCGCATCGTCACCGTGGAGGAGGAAGTGACCCTCACCATCCCGCAGAATGCGCGGCTGACCATCGAGCAGGGCGTGACGCTAGTGCTGAACGGCAAGCTGGTCAACAACGGCGGCATGGACGTCTTTGGCGGGCTGCAGCCCGACGACTGGTGGGATGAAAACAGCGGACACTACGAGCAGGTCGAGGGCGCGTACATCAACTTCTACCCCGATTTCCTGGACCTCGCCAACCGGCTGCATGAGCGGGTAAGTGATCAGGGCCTTGCGGAGGTATCCCCCGAAGATGTTCCGGGCTGGGACGGCGAAGGCTGGCCCCATGGAGACGACCGCGAAGGGGAATTCGCCTTCCTCGTGACCTATGGCAAGGTGCAGAGGAAGAGCGAAGATGAACATGCCTGGTGGCCCGCCTACGACAAGGTGACCTATGAAGAGCTCAAGGGCATCCTCACCCAGATGCGCCAGGCAATCTGGAATAACAGCGAGCCTCTGCCCGGCAGCGTGAAACTGGACTACGAAAAGGATGACGAGCACTTTGTCAACGACGGGGAGCTCGAGATCCTGCTGGAGCGCTTTGCGCGCACCCTACCGCGTGCTGTGGATAATGAGACCATAGATGTAATAGGTAGGGTCATAGAAGGAGAAGGGCCCATCCACTATGACAGCAAGAAGTTTACGCAAAAGATTACCGTGAGCTGTGAGGGCAGTACAAATGAGGACGGCTGGGGCGGCGAGGTAATTTTCGACAACTGCGAGTTCGCCGGCGGGCTTGAAATCAAGCTGGGCGGAGTGTCCTATGGGGTATCGCTGAAGGGTTGCGACGCAGTCACGGAGGGCCGCGGCTTGGTGGTCTCGCCCGCAGATGGGGAAACGGTGGATCTCTTTGATTATGTGGCCCGGCTCGACCTGAGAGATGTCCCCGACGGGCAGACCGTTATTGCCTCGGTACCGGTGAGCGTCGCCAGCCGTGTCGCGGGGGGCAGCTTTACGCTCAATGGCGTTACCGTTGCGGGCGTAGAAGAGCTGGGCGGGGATATGGCCTATGGCGCGGCTCTTCGGCTTGAGTCCTATGGTGAGGACTCGAATCCCTTCCAGTGCGCGGCACTCGACCTGTTCGGAGAGGTGAGCGATATAAACGCTGTGAACGCCGCCGACTTTGCGGGCAGAGGTATCTGCACATACGAGCTTTTCGAGAGAGGGGAAGGTGTGGTAACCCTCGATGTCGGTACGGTGAATATGTCCGGAACGGAGAATCCCCTGCGCATCCGTAATAGTGCCGAGGGGAGCAGGCTGGTCGTCACCGGGTCTGTCATCGGCAGCGTGGAACTGAGCCGTGGCGAGATTGACGTCTCCACCCTTATGCTGGTCGATGGCCGTGTTTATGTGGGTACCTGGGACGACCGCGGAGTGACCGCCATCGTGGGAGACCACGAGACGGAGCTCGTCGGCGGTGGGGAATACCCTGCGGTCATCCGCGCGGGCGAGGGAGCGGTCATTCATATGGAGGGCCTTACAACGGAGTATGTCAATCAGCTGACAGTAAACCCCGGCGACGGCAGCGAAGAGGGCATTTTCCGGGTCGGTGTGCCCCATATTTTTGGAGAGGCGGGTAGCTATCAGGTCTATGTGGGCACCACGGACCCTGGCATGAGCTTTAAAGTTTCTCAAGGGGAGACGGAACTGGATACCACGGCAGCCTATGTAAATGAAGAGGGCCAGTCCGGAGAAGAAATCACGCCGGTCAAGGTACATCTCAGCTTTGCCGAGCAGCCGCAGGATTTCGAAAATATGACCCTCCACCTGATCAAGGGGAACATCACCCTGATCGTCCGGCTGGAGCTGAAGGGAGAGCCGCAGCCAGAGGGATAGGCCCATAGAAAATCGAACCGGCGCCCGGAGCTCATGCTCCGGGCGCCGGTTTATCCTGTGGAGATTTGCCAGCCGAATCACTGGCGAGCCGCCCAAGGTCGCCCCTACTGCTGGCGGAAACGGGCGAGAAATTCCCGGGTGCGCTGGTGCTGGGGGGCGGAGAAGAGGGCCTTGGGCTCCCCCTCCTCACAGATGACGCCGTCGGACATGAAGACCACGTGGCCCGAAACGTCCCGGGCGAAGGCCATCTCATGGGTGACCACCAGCATGGTGACCCCCTCCTGGGCCAAGGTCCGCATGACCTCCAGCACCTCGCCAACCATCTCGGGGTCCAGGGCCGAGGTGGGTTCGTCAAAGAGGAGGACCTCCGGCTCCATGGCGAGAGCCCGGGCGATGGCGACCCGCTGTTTCTGCCCACCGGAGAGCTGGCGGGGCTTGGCGTTGATGTAGGGTGCCATGCCCACCTTGTCAAGGTAGGCCAGGGCCGAGGTGCGGGCGGCCTCCTTGCCCTTTTTGAGGACCTTGACCTGGCCCGTCGTGCAGTTTTGCAGGACGGTCATGTTCTCAAAGAGATTGAAGGACTGGAACACCATGCCCACCTTGGCCCGGTAGGCCGTGACGCTGCTGCCCCGGGCGGTGATGTCCTTCCCATGGTGGAGGATCTGGCCGCCGGTGGGGGTCTCCAGCAGATTGACGCACCGCAGGAGGGTGGACTTGCCGGAGCCGGAGGGGCCGATGATACTGGTCACGTCCCCCTGGCTGACGGTGAAGTCGATGTCCCTGAGGACCTCGTTCTTGCCGAAGGACTTAGAGAGGTGCCTGATCTCCAGAATCGGTTCGCCCATGTCAGCGCTCCCCCCTTGACTGCAAATTGCGGTCGATGATCCCATGGCCCTTTTTATGGCCGGGGTGGCGGTAGGTCCCCGAGGTCATGGTGAGGTGGTCGGCCAAGGCCAGGTCGAAGTTGGCCGGGCCGTCCATGCGCTTTTCTACCCAGCGGAGAATAAAGGAGGCGGCCAGCGTCATGGTGAGGTAACCCGCCATCTCGATGACGGCCGAGGGGAAGTAGAGGTAGGTGGCACCCACGGCGGTCCGGTGGACCGAGAAGAACTCAGTAAAGCTGATGATGAACATGACCGAGCTGTCCTTCAGGTTGATGATAAAGTTGTTGCCGATCTGGGGCATGATGTTGCGCAGGGCCTGGGGGAGGATGATACTCGTCATGGTTTGAAAGTGGTTCATGCCGATGGCCTTGGCCCCCTCGGTCTGGCCCGGGTCCACCGAGATGATGCCGCCCCGGACCGACTCGGCCATGTACGCGCCCGTGTTCACCGAAACCACGATGATGGCGGCGAGCCAGACGTTACCGAACTTGACGGCGTTGTTGGTGAAGTAGGGCAGGCCGTAATATACAAAGACGGCCTGGAGCACCATGGGCGTGCCCCGGAAGACCTCCACGTAGATGCGCAGGATGGCCCGGACCAGTGCCAGGAGAAAACGCTTGGCGCCGTTGTCGGTCTTGGCGTGGGGGATGGTCTGGAGGACGCCGCACGCGAGACCGATGACGCAGCCGATGACGGTGGCGACCAGGGCCAGAAGGATGGTATTGCGGACGCCGTCCAGATAGGCTGTGCCGTAGCTTGCCCACAGCTTGGCGATATCGCGGCCCAGTTGGGCGAGGATATCCATGCGGCTCTCAGCTCCTTTTGGTTTATTCGGTGGGGTTATCCCTCAGTGATCGGCTGGACCTTGATGGCCTCGGCCATGAGGGTATTGAAGTCGTCGGCGGTCATAGTGGAGAGGACCTTGTCCAGCGCGTCCTTGAGGACGGTATTGCCCTTCATCACGGAGATGCCGATGTTGATCTGGCCCTCGTCCACCTGGAAGTTGTCGTCGCTGCCGGTGAAGTCCAGGATGGCCATGTCGGGATAGGCGGCCACGGCGCCCTGGGCGGTGGGCATGTCGGTGCAGACGAAGTCCACCATGCCGGTCTCCAGCGCCATGAGCATGGCGGGGGCGGTCTCGGACGCGGTGATGATGTCGGCGCCCTCGATCTGGGGCAGGCAGTCGTTATACCAGATGGTGGCGATCTGGGCGGTGCCCTTGGCGCCCTTCAGGTCGGAGAGACCCTTGGCGGAAGCATAGGGGCCGTCCTTTTTGGTGACGCAGACAATGCTGGCATAGAAATAGGGCCCGGCGAAGTCCACCTGCTCGGCGCGGTCGGCGGTCATGGACTGACCGGCGATGACGGCGTCCACCGTGCCGGTCTGGACGGCGGGGACCAAAGAGTCCCAGTCGGACTGGATGACCTCAAGCTCCCAGCCGTTGGCCTCGCAGAGCTTTTTGGCCATCATGATGTCGTACCCGTTGGCGTACTGGGTGCTGCCCTTGATGGGCACGGCGCCGTTGGCGTCGCTGTCCTGGGCCCAGTTGTAGGGGGCGTAGGCGCACTCCAGGGCGATGGTGAGCACGCCGTCCTCCACGCCGGACTTGACGGCAGGGGAGCCGGAGGGGGCGGGGGAGCCGCCCGTGTCGCCGCCGGTGCCGCCGCAGGCGGTGAGGGCGAGTGCCAGTGACAGGGCCAGGAGCAGACAGGAGAGCCTCTTCATGTTACATTACCTCTTTCCTTTTTCGAACAAGTGGTTTTGAGTGCAAAAAAACCATGAAACGCCCTCTCAAAAAGCGCTCATGGTGAAAAACGGCACGGCCCCCACCGCCTTCGGATGGGAATGGGGAACGGCCACTTATTTACCGATGATAGCGCTTCACAAGGAGCTGTGACAGTCCGCCGGATGTTCTCCGTCGGCCCAGGGAGGGGCCCTCAGACAAGGGCCTGCCCTTCGGCGGCTTCCCCTTTTCACCGGAGCGGGTGGTCTGCCCTTGCCCCGGCGTACTCATGGTTGCCGCGCCTCTATCATGATTGATTTGTCTGCTATCCTAGCATGGGAGCGGGGATATGTCAAGGGACTATCTTGAATTTAGGCAGATTGAACGGGCGGAGCGGCATTTTTGCCGCTCCGCCTGTGGTTTACAGCTCTTTTTTTTCAAAGATACCCTGGGAGATGAAGTAGGACGCGACAAACCCGCCCACGGCTATGATGCCCAGTACTCCGGGCAGGGCGGTGAGGAGCCAAGCGGGGGGCTCGGGGAGGGGAACGGCCTTCTCCGCGAGTGTGCCCACCAAAGTGGAGCCGCCGAAGACGGCCGCGAAGAGGATCATGAGGATGACGCGGCTCTTCTCCGCGCCAAATTTGAAAAGGAGGGGGAGCAGGACGGCGTCGAGGATCAGGGCGGACCCGATGCAGCCCAGGACGGTGAGGCCGGTTTCAACGGCCGGGGACTCCATCAGCCCGGTGAGGGAGAGCGCCAGCATGAGGATCAGCACCAAAACCGCGCTGCCCAGGATGCATAGAAGGGCGAAGAGGTACTTGCCCGCCACGATGCCCTGCCTGAGCGCGGGGGTGGCGGCGGCGTACTTGTCCCAGCGGGCCAGGTCGTCGTAAGACATGGAGGACATGGGCAGCATCAGGCCAATGACCACCAGGAGAGCGGGCAGGATATAGGGCCCAAAGACGCCGGAGACGACCAAGGCGGCATAGACGCCCACAAAAAACAGGTATAGCAGTACCTGGCGGCGCAGCACGAGAAGGTCCTTGTACACAAAACCGATCATTTCGCATCCCCCTTTACCATGAGCACCATGATGCCCTCCAGCGACACCGGGTCCACGGTGAGGTGGGGGTATCTCCGGGCGAAGGCCCGGCGGTCCTTCACCAGGGCTTCGCTGCTGAACTGGCCCGTCCGGATCCCGGCCAGGAGGGCGGGGTCCACGGCCTCCAGATCGGCCCTGCCGCAGACCAGGCGGCCGTAAGTATCCAGCAGCTCGTCCTTGGCCCCCGACAGGGCGGCCTTCCCCTTGTGGAGGAAGGTAACATAGTCGGCCACCTTTTCCAAATCGCTGGTGATGTGGCTGGAGATGAGGATGGAGTGGTCCTCGTCACCGATAAAGGAGAGGAATTCGTCCAGGATCTCGTCCCGGACCACGGGGTCCAGGCCGCTGGTGGCCTCGTCCAGGATGAGGAGTCGGGGGTGATGGGCCAGGGCGGCGGCGATGGAGAGTTTCATCTTCATGCCGCGGGAGAACTCCTTGAGGGCGCGGTTCTGGGGCAGGTCGAACTTTCTGAGGTAGGAGACGAAGAGGGCGGAGTCCCACCGACGGTAGATGCGGGAGAGGAGCTTATCCACGTGCTGGGCGGTGAGGGTGTCATGAAAGGTGGACTCGTCCAGCACCACGCCCACGTCCTCCTTGATGGCGCGCTCGTCCTTGACGCTGTCCTTGCCCAGGACGGTAATGGTGCCCCCGTCCCGATGGATCAGGTTTAGGATGCACTTGATGGTGGTGCTCTTGCCCGCGCCGTTTTCCCCGATAAGCCCCAGGATGGAGCCGCCGGGGAGGGTGAGGTTCAGGTCGTCCAGATGAAAGAGGGGATAACGCTTGGAGAGGTGGCTGATCTCAATGGCGTTTGGCATATTATTCGTCTCCATATAGAATATTGAGGGTGGCGGTCAGCTCCTCCAGCGTGACAGCCCCGATCTTGGCGGCGTCCACCGCCCGGGAGAGGTGCTCCTCTACCCGGCGCAGGGTCTCCTCCCGGGCGAGCTCTGGGTCCTGGGGGGCCACAAAACAGCCCTTGCCGGGGACGGTGAGGAGAAAGCCGTCCCGCTCCAGCTCCTCATAGGCCCGCTTGGTCGTGATGACGCTGATGCGCAGGTCCCGGGCCAGGACGCGCATAGAGGGGAGAGCCTCGCCCTCCGTCAGGTCCCCCCGGAGGATGAGGGACTTCACCTGCCGGGTGATCTGGTCATAGATCGGTACGCCGCCCGCGTTGCTGATGATGATGTCCACTGGTGTGCACCTCAATGTCATATTGTATATATAAAGTATACACAGATAAGCACGGTTGTCAAGAGGGAAAGATAAAAAAATCGCCGCCCTCACTGAGGGCGGCGTGGGAATCATTTGCGCTGTTTGTCTCTCAGGTAGATGTGCTTGACGTGGGGGGCACTGGTCTGGCGGTCAGCCCCAACCCATCACAGATGGGTTGGGGACCCGTTCAAAAATCTACAGGGCGGAATGAATCCGCCCTGCATCAAGGTTTTACCCTTCGGGTAAAACGCTTGGACGCGCCAAAAGGCGCGGGAATCGACGCCCGCGGCGACTTTGTGCTCACTTGCGTTGCTTATCCCTCAGGTAGATGTGCTTGACGTGGGGAGCGCTGGTCTGGCGGGCGTCGATCTCAAAGCGGTCCAGGCTCTTGACCAAGGTGGTGAGCTTGGAAAAGCCGAAGTTGCGGGGGTCGAAGTCGGGCTGCTTTTTGAGGAGGAGGTTGCCAAGCTCCCCCATAAAGGCGTAGCCGTCCTCGTCGGTGATGCTCTCCAGTGAGTCTGCGATCAGGTCCACAATGTCGGCGGGGACGCTCTTCTGGCCCTCGTGCTCAGGGGCGGGCTCGGGGA
>DATMXU010000206.1:0-5235 GCA_035562355.1 Pseudoflavonifractor sp. | reverse complement strand
ACTCCCGCCTGGGAGCTGGAGGGGCGCTACGCCGGTTTCTCGGCCGCCGAAAAGGTGGAGCAGCTGCGCGAGCGGCTGGGCAAGGCCGGAGCCGACGCCATGGTGGTCACCCGGCTGGACGACATGGCCTGGCTCCTGAACGCCCGGGCCGACGACATCGCCCATAACCCCTACCTGCTCTCTTTCGCCATCGTCACCGCCCGGGGCGCACAGGTGTACACCGCCGCCCACCGGGTAGAGCCCGCCCTGCGCTCCAGCCTGGAGCATCAGGGCTTTATCCTGGAGGAGTACGACGTACTGCTGGAGCACATCGCCGCCCTGGAGGGCCCGGCTGCCTTCCTGGTGGATATCTCCAGCACCAGCTACGCAATCTACCGCGCCCTACTGGGCAACAAGAGCCTCTCTCTGGTGGAGGGAGACGACCCGATTCAGGACATGAAGAGCGTGAAGAGCGCGGTGGAGATCGAAAATCTCATCCGTGCCCACGTCAAGGACGGATGCGCTATGGTCCGTTTCCAGATGGACCTGGAGCGGGCCCTGGCCGCGGGAGAGTCCGTCAGCGAGGTGGATGTTGCCGAGCTGGTGCTGCGCCGCCGCCGGGAGCAGAGCGAGTTCATCGGCCCCAGCTTTGGCAGCATCGCCGCTTACGGCCCCAACGCAGCCATGATGCACTACGCCCCCCAGCCCGAGACGGCGGCGGCGCTGGAAAAGCGGGGCTTTCTCCTGCTCGACTGCGGCGGGCAGTACTTAGACGGCACCACCGACATCACCCGCACCTATGCCCTGGGCCAGCCCACCCAGGAGGAGAAGGAGTACTACACGCTGGTCCTCAAGGCCCACATCAACCTGGCCCGCGCCGTGTTTCTGGAGGGCTGCTCGGGCGGCAACCTCGACATCCTCTGCCGGGACGTGTTCTGGAAACGGGGACTCGACTACCGCTGCGGCACCGGGCACGGCGTGGGATTCGTAGGCGGCGTACACGAGGGGCCGCACAGCCTGCGCGTCAGCAACAACTACCCCTTCAAGGCGGGGATGCTGGTCACCGACGAGCCGGGCATCTACGAGGAGGGCAAGCTCGGCATCCGCATCGAGAACGAGCTCCTGTGCGTGGAGGCCATGACCACCGAGTACGGGAAATTCCTCGCCTTTGAGCCGGTCACCTTCTGCCCCATCGACACCACCGCCTTGCTGGTGGAGTCCCTCAGCTCCGAGCAGCTCGACTGGCTGAACGCCTACCATGAGACCGTGTACCAAAAGCTCCGCGGCCATCTGACGGCCGAGGAGCAGGCCTGGCTCCGGGAGAAATGCAAAAAGCTGGGGGCCTGACAGCCCCGGAAGATCTGCGCAAAGAGCCGGGGAGAACGAAAATCGTTCTCCCCGGCCCATTTCCTATAGATAGCGTTTACTTTTTCCTTGCCCGCGCCAGCTCGACGGCCTCTTTCCCGCTCATGTGCTCGATGTTTACTTCCACCATGCAGACCCGGTGCAGGGCGCCCTCGATCTCCCGGAGGCGGCCCGCCTCGTCGCCGGGGGTATACCGGACGGCCAGGGCCTCCAGCGCGGCGCGTTTCTCCCCCTCGTCCTCCAGAATACGGGCCCGCCCGAAGACGATGACGCTGCGGAAATAGCTGGTATACTCCTGGGGCACCACCTCGTCCTGATCGATGACGCAGAAGGATACCCTGTCGCTGCGCCGGATGGCGTCCAGCTTATGGCCCGTGAGGGCGCAGTGGAAGATGAGCTTGGAGCCGCTGTACACATAGCTCAGGGGGACGGCATAGGGGTAGCCGTCGTCCCCGGCGACGGCCAGGACGCCGGAGGTCCCCCGTTTCAGAACGGCGGCGGCCTCCTCCCGGGACAGGGCCTGCTCTCTGCGGCGCATTTCTCTGAACATAGTAAAACCCTCTTTATAAGCGTAGTAGTATGGACTTGCACTACTACAGTATAGTGGATGGCGCGCGGCGGCGCAAGGGAAAATCAGGCGCACGGTTTTTTTCGCTCCGCAGCGAATATCTTCCCACATTTCCTGTCAATATGGTCAGAGGGATCTTATATCAATCCGAGAGGAGGGGCGGCATGGAGGATCAGGAGATCATCGCCCTCTACTGGCTGCGGGACGAGGCGGCTATCCGTGAGACGGACCGGAAGTACGGCGCCTTCTGTCACAGCCTGGCTATGAACATCCTGTCGGTCCGGGAGGACGCGGAGGAGTGCGTCAGCGACACCTACCACAGGGCATGGGAGGCCATCCCACCGGAACGCCCCATAGCCTTCCGGGCATGGCTGGGGCGGATCGTGCGCAACCTGTCCATCAACCGCTGGCGGCACGACCGGGCCCAAAAGCGGTACGCGGGGGCGGAGGTCCTCCTCTCCGAGCTGGCAGACTGCATCCCCAGCCCGGAGCGTACCGAGGAGATTTTAGAGGGCGAGGCCCTGGCCGAGCACATCTGCGGCTGGCTGGACGCTCTGCCCCAGGCTGACCGGCGGCTCTTCATTCTCCGCTACTGGAACGGGGAGGCGCTGAAGACCCTGGCCCCCGCCTGGGGAACCACCCCCAACAAGCTGGCCGGGCGGATGCTGCGCCTGCGCAAAAGCCTGGGGGCCTATCTGACCGAGAGGGGGGTAGCGCTATGAGCCGGGAGCGGGAACAAAAGCTCTTCGACGCCATCACGCTTATCCGGGACGACCTGGTGGAGGACGCCCAGAACGGGCTCTCAAAGCCCTCCCGTCCCGCCTGGAGGGTATGGGCGGCGGCGGCCTGCGCCGTGCTGGCCGTGGGCCTTGGCGTTTGGCGCGTGCTGCCCCTCCTGGGCGGCAGCGCCGGAGGCGGCGGCGGCACGGGCGGCGGCGCGTTCATGTCCTACGCCGGACCTGTCCTCCCCCTGACGATAGCGGGGGAGACGGAGGGCCTCACTGCAGAGCGGGCGGTCATCTACGATCTCTCCCTTCCCAGCGGGGATTCTGTCCGCGTCTCGGGCGCGGGCGTGGAGGACAGCTATATCCTCACCAACCATACGGCGGAAGACCGGACCGTCACCGCCCTCTACCCCTTTGCAAGCAGCTTTCAGGAGCTGGAAACCCTGATTCCCGCCGTCACGGTGGACGGCGCCCCGGTACAGCCCGCCCTCCGCGCCGGGGCCTATGGCGAGAGCCGCGATTTAAAAAGCTGGGAAGAGTATCAGTCCCTTCTGGCGGCCGGGAATGATCAGGCCGGCGCCCACTCCTCCGGGCCAACCCTCGACCAGCGTGTGACCGTCTATGAGTTCACCGATTTTGACGCCCCATGGGAGTACCCGGCAGCCACCCAGGCCATCTCCTTCCGCATCGACCCGGAAAGGACCGCCGTTCTCAGCTACGGGTTCAACGGCTACTCGTGGGACGAGAAGGGCGACCTGCAATTCAGCTACTTCGTGCCCGACGGCTCCTCCGGCAGGCCGGAGCGCAAGGTCCTCCTCGTTCTGGGGGACGACCTGGACTCCTATACCCTCCAGGGCTATCAAGACGGCGGCCGCAATCCCGGGGACGAGATTGACGGGGTATCGGCCGCCGTCACCCGGCGGGAGGCGGCGCTGTCTGACGTGACGGCCGAGCTGACGTCCGACTTTTTCGGCCAGTACGGCGGCGGCGCGTTTCCCTCCGGCGTCTCGCCGGAGCTGTTCGCCGGAATGCTGGCCCGGAGTCTCGTTCAAAGCGGCGTTCTCGACTACCAGGGGAGCGGAACCTATGTCAGCCTGGAGGACTTCATCAGCGACGTCAATGGCTGCAGACGGGTCCTCTGCCTGAAGTTCCCGGTCACCATCCCCGCCGGGGGAAGCGCCGCCGTCACCGCCCGTCTGCATAAGGACCCCAGCCGCGACTATGCCGGCGCCCGCTCAAGCAAGGCGGATATTCAGGGATACGACCTGGCGGTCTCCTTGGGGAGCAATCTGCCCTTGACCTCCCTCACCGCCGAGCTGACCCATGCCGAGCACATCGAGATCGTAAACCAGAACTTCGGGTTCGACCTGCCGGGCGGGGTGTCCAAGGTAAGCCTCGATCCGGCGCAGGAGCGCTATTATTTCGAGCTCAAGCCCCTGGAACGGTAACTACAGAAAAAGCCCGCCCGCCTTCTCAACGGAAGGCGGGCGGGCTTTTTCTGTTCACATCAGCTTGACGGTGTAATAGACGGCCATGATGAGGAACCAGGCCACCGGCACCGCGTAGTAGAGCATGGGGTTGGGGACTCCGCCCAGTGTCAGCGCCGCCCCCAGGAGGACGGCGACCAGAGCGCAGGTGATGTAGATGAGGTAGTAGGCCCCGCTCTTGGGGAGGAGCTCCACTCTGCGGCCCTTGAGGGTGAGCGTGCCGCCCCGCCGCTGGAGGTACCGGGTCAGGACGGCGACGGCCGCCACAAGGATCAGGAGGAAGGCGACAGCGAGGTAGAGCCGGACGCCGCTCCCCTCCAGAAAGATGAGCCACAGGCCCAGCAGTCCCAGAGCGCTGACAAGGGCTACCGCTGCAAAATCCCGCTGGTAGAGATAGTAGATCACGGCCAGAACGCAAAGCCCGATCACTACATACATGGACAGCTGAATGCTGCCGGGCACTCCGCCCAGGCACCAGATGCCCAAGGTGCACGCCGCAAGGCCCAGAAAGAACACACCCAGCGCGCTGGGAAACACGGTGCCCTTCCCCGCCTGCCTCGCCCGCCGCGCCAGGTAGAACGCGGCAACGGCCAGGACCACGCCTGCGGCTCCCAACAGGGGCAGGAGGGTATAGTAGCCCCGTACCGCGCGGAGCAAGACAACCAGGAGGGCGGTGCCCCCGATCCAATACAGGATCTTCTCCAGAGCAGCGTCTTCCTCGCGCTGGCGCGCAGTCTTCTCTCTTTTGTCCATTTATCCATCTCCTATGGCTGTGAATGAATCCCTTGTATTTTAGCAGAAAATCGTTTCATTTGCAAGCTGTAAGAATTTTGAGAAAAATAGGCGAAATATGGAACCTTTTCCCGGGTGATATCGTCTAATATAGCTCTCCGTCAAATCCACGGTTTTACCGCAAATTTCGTCGGTATTTTGCAAGCAACTCCTTGTGCTTTCCCACCTGAACGGGGTATAATACACTTTAGTAACATAGGAGGACTTACAGGAATGAAAACAATACCTACCAAACTGACCGTACTTCTTCTGGCGCTTGCCCTGGCGCTCCCTCTGGCCGCCTGCGTGGGCGGCCGTGAGACCCCCCCCTCCCCCAGCC
>DATMXU010000205.1:0-7817 GCA_035562355.1 Pseudoflavonifractor sp. | reverse complement strand
ACGCCGACGGTGAGGAGAATGTTGGCAAAGACACGTTTTTCTCCGGTAGAGATGGCAAGGCGCACCGCGGGCTGAGAGGCGGCGTCATAAAACTCCTGACGCCCTAGGCAGTGGAGTTCCATGCCGTCCAGCAGAGCGCTGAATTCTCCAAAGATAGGCGGGGTGCTCCCGTCCTCGGGCAGCATAACCTCGGCCCTCTCCACGGCGGCAGAGCCCAGCAAAGCCGCCAGCACCTGGGTGACCTCAGGCACGCCGGGGCAAAGGCCCAGGTAGACCTTTTTCGCCCCGCCCGACTTACTGTCCAGAGGGTAGTTTCCGTCGGAGATCAAAATCTTGTCCCCGTGCCCGCACAGAGAGAGGGCACTCATAATCTCGGGGTGGATACAAGAGGTTTTCAGCATAGGGGGCCCTACCTTTCATCTTCCCGCAGGACGCCCAGGCTACCGCCGGGGTGCCGCAGGACATATTCCTGAGGCGTGAGGTTCCGGTGCTCCTGAAGGGCGACGCTGAGGGCTTGAAGCACAAGCGTCTCGGCCAGGATGGAGGCCCTGGGGGCCCGGTTTAAGGGGCCGCCCTCTTCCTCCACTCCGGCGAAAAGGTGGACCTCCCCCATCCGGGCCAGCCACGAATCGGGTTTCCCGGTGACCGAGATGATTTTACAGCCGTTATTGCGGATCGCAGTGGCGGTGGCCCTCATCTCGGTGGTCTCGCCGCTGTTGGAGATGCAGATCACCACGTCCCCCGCCCTGAGCTGACCGCAGGAGCCGTGGACCGCCTCAGTCCCGTGAAGGAAATAGGCAGGGGTACCGGTGGAGGAGAAGAGAGAGGCCATATACTCCGCCACATGGCCGGGCTTGCCGATACCGGTGATATGAAGCCGCCCACTCTGATTTTCCGTCTCCAGGATGAGGGTGACCGCGGCGTTCAGGGCGTTCAGATCCACAGTACGGGCGCTCTCCGTGGTCTCAGCCAAGGCCACCTCCAGAAACTCGCGGACCACTTGGTCGTTTATCACGCGTTCCATTCACTCACTCCTCTCGTTTCAGCCTGTTCAGAAGGGTTGGATCAAAACCGTCGAAGTTCTGGGTCTTCATCAGGGAAACCACCTCGTCCACGGTGGGCAGACTGGGCTGTGCCCCCATGCGGGATACGGTGAGAGTAGCCGCGTAGCTGGCCAGGTCCAAGGCCTGGGCATGGGTAAGCCCGGCGCACACGCCGGTACAGAAGGTGCCCACAAAGCTGTCTCCGGCTGCGGTGGGGTCCTTGACCTCCACCACGCCTACAGCGGGGACGCAGAGGTACTCCCCGCCGCCCAGCAGCACCGACCCGGCGCTGCCCAAGGTGATGATGACGTTTTTGACCCCCATGTCCTGCAGAGCAGAGGCCGCGCGGCGGGCACTCTCCCCTGCGTGGATGGCCACGCCGGTCAGGTCGGCAGCCTCGTGCTCGTTGGGGGAGATGTAGGTCAGGCGCTTGAGGAATTCCACGGACAGGGGTGCAGAGGGCGCCGAGTTGAGCATGACGGGAACCCCCCGGTCGAAGGCGTACCGGGCTACCAGCTCATTGACCTCCATAGGAATCTCCAACTGGAGAATCACCATGTCATACCGGACGATCTCCTCCTCCAGAAAAGCAACATCGGCAGGGCTCAGCTCAAAGTTAGCGCCGGGCACCACAATGATGCGGTTACGGCTCTTTCCGTCACCGCAGTCCTCCAGGACGATGTTGCCGATGGAGGAGGAGGTCTGTTCAGCCACGCCCACATGGGCGGTGCACACGCCCGCGGCCTGGGCCGAGGCGATCAATTCTCTCCCGAAACTGTCGGGTCCCACCTTGCCCACCATGGTCACATCCGCGCCCATACGGGCGCACTGGACCGCCTGGTTGGCGCCTTTACCGCCGGGAGCGGTGGTAAAACTCTTGCCAAGGACGGTCTCCCCGCTCTCGGGCGCCCGGTCGGTGGAGACGATCAGATCCATGACGAAACTGCCCACCACCAGGATGTTTGGTCTTTTCACGTCTCGCTCACCCTTTCAGGGAGCGCTCGTAGGCCAGGTAGGGCTGCACGGCGGCTTCGATCTCCCTGCGCTCCTCGGGAGACGCACCGCAGAGGGGCGCCAAAGCCTCGCCGCAGCCCCGGCCGATAAACTCCAGTGCCGCCTTCATCCGGCGGGGGAACTGAGAGCCGATAATTTTCATCCAGATGGGGTAGATCATCTCCTGAAGGCGCAAGGCCTCCTCCCGCTCGCCCGCGGCGTTGAGATCCCACAGCTTGACGCAGAGGGCGGGGAAGAGTCCCAAAATAGCGGCGATGGCCCCATCTGCCCCCAGCTCATAGGCGGTGTACATCATCTCGTCGGTGGCGGCGTACATCAGGCCCTTTTCACCGCAGCGGTTCTTCATAGCCATAAAGCCGCAGATACCGCCCCTGGCCTGTTTGATACCGACCACGTTCTCCACCCCGTCCAGGATGCGGGCCGCCAAATCGGGGCTGATCTCATTCTGAGGAACCACATTATAGATGATGATGGGCAGCCCCACCTGGCGGGAGATCTCGTCGTAGTAGCGGTAATTGCCATCGTCGTCGGTGCCGCCCAGGTACTGGATGGGGGTGATCATCAGGGCGTCGGCCCCGGCGGCCTTGGCCTCCAGAGCGGCCTTCACGGCGTCGCGGGTGGAGTGGCGGATGACGCCGGCCACCACGGGAATGCGGCTGTGGTTCTCCTCCCGGATGATCTCCAGCATACGCACCCGCTCCTCGTCCCTGACCATGGCCCCCTCGCCGGTAGAACCGGCGGGGCTGATGCCGTGGACGCCCGCATCCAGGATGAACCGGACCTGGGTACGGAAGGAGTCCTCATCCAGGGTCCCCTCCGCCGTCCAGGGGGTGATCACGGGCGCAATGACGCCGGTGAGGTGTCTGTATTTTTCTCTCTTGGTCATACGATTCTCTCCTTTTTATTCATCCGCCCAGATACGCCTTGCGGATCTCGTCTGATTCGATCAGCTCGCTGCTTGGACCGCTGGTCTTGATAAAGCCGTTTTCCAGCACATAGGTACGGTTGGAGATAGCCAGAGCCATATAGGCGTTCTGCTCCACCAAGAGAACGGTGACCCCCTTCTCCCGGTTGATGCGCACTATGGTGTCAAACATGTCGTTGACAATGACGGGGGCAAGACCCAGGGAGGGCTCATCGAACATGATGAGCTTGGGCTCGCTCATGAGGCCCCGGGCAATAGCCAGCATCTGCTGCTCGCCGCCGGAGAGGCTGCCGGCCAGCTGCCCGCGGCGCTCCTTCAGGCGTGGGAAGAGGTCGTACTGCTCGTCGATCTTTTCGCCCAGCTGCTTGCGGCTGTAGCTCTTGGAGTAGGCCCCCATCTCCAGATTGTCCTGGATGGACACATCGGGGAACACCAGGCGACCCTCGGGTACGTAGACCGCGCCCTTGCTCACAGTACTATGGGTCTTCAGGCGGGTGATATCCTCTCCCTCGAAACGGATCGTGCCCCGGCGGGCGGTACGCAGACCCATGATGGAGCGCATGGTGGTGGTTTTTCCCGCGCCGTTGGAGCCAATGATGGAGACGATCTCCCCCTCGTCTACCTCCAGCGAGACACCGAACAGGGCCTGGACCTCGCCATAAAATACGTCCACCTTATCCAGGGTCAAGATCACTTTGCTCTCACTCATATCCGTTTCACCCTATACCTGTCTCCGAGATACGCCTTGATGACCTCGGGGTCATTCTGAATTTCCGTCGTGGTGCCCTCGGCGATCTTCGCGCCGAAATTGATGACGGTAATCTTCTGGCTGATGTTCATGACCACATCCATATTGTGCTCAATAAAGAAGAGCGTCTTGCCGCTCTCATGGATACGGATCAACAGGCGGATGAACTCGCTGCGCTCGGAGGGGTTAAGCCCGGCCGCCGGCTCGTCCAGGAGGACCAGTTCAGGGTCGGTCATCAGCATACGGGCGACCTCCAGGACCTTTCTTTTTCCGTAGGGTAGGTTTTTCACCACCTCGTTCCTGGTACCGATCAGCCCCACATACTCCAGGGCGGCCTCCGCCTTCTCCCGGAGCATGCGCTCCTCAGCCGCCGCCTGCCTGAATTGAATCAGAGAACCCATCAGTCCCAGCTTGGTGAGCTGGTGGCCGCCTACCATCACGTTCTCGATGGCGGTCATGGAGTGATAGAGCTTGATGTTCTGGAAGGTACGGCCAATGCCGCAGCGGGCGATCTCGAAGGTCTGGAGGTTCGTGATCTCGGTGTCCTTGAAAAAGATGCGCCCGCTGGTCGGCGGGAAGACGCCCTCGATCATATTGGTGGTGGTGGTCTTGCCGGAGCCGTTGGGTCCGATGAGGGCGTGGATGCTGCCCTGCTCCACCGTCATGGACAGGTCGTTGACGGCGGTGAGGCCGCCGAACTGTTTGGTCAGATTCTGAATGGTCAGTATCGCCGCCATTATGCTGCACCCCCCGTCTTCTTCGTCCTGGCGACGGCCCGTTTCACAAGCCGCTTGAAGACTGAGTAGAGCCCGTCGGGCACCAGCACCGCCATGACGAGGCACACGGTGCAGAAGACCAGCCAATAGTAGTCACCCAGACCCCGCAGCAGCTCCGGCAGCGCGGTCACCAGCACCGCGCCCAGGATATTGCCGGGCACCGTGCCGATGCCGCCCAGCATAAGCATGGCCACATAGTTCTGAGAGGCGGGGATGGTGAAGGTGGTGGGTGAGATATAGGCCCGCATTCCGGCATACAGCCCCCCCGCGAGGCAAGCGTAGAGCGCGGCAAGCGTGAAGGCCTGAATTTTCAAAGTAGAGATTTTGATGCCGCAGGCCTCGCTGGCCTCCGCGTTGTCACGGATGGACTTGAAGGCCCGTCCCCATTTGGAGCCGACCAGCTTATAGGCAATTAAAGTGGCGAGAATCGCAAAGAAGAGGAGCAGGTAATAGTAGTCCTTGTCGTTATGGAAGGTGTAGAAACCTAGGCTCAGCTTGGGGATCTCCTTGATGCCGTTGACGCCGTTGGTGAGGCTGGGGGTATTCATAATGAGCATACGGACGATCTCGGAAAAGCCGATGGTAGTGAGGGACAGGTAGAAACCCTTGAGCCGAAGAGAGGGGTAGCCCAGCCCGCGGCCAATCAGGCAGCCCAGCACCACCAGGATGATCATGACAAGCCAGGGGTTGATGACCACGTCGTTGGTTATGGGAGTGGTCAGAATACCGTAGGTATACGCGCCCAGCGCCCAGATGCCGGCGGTACCCAGATTCATCTGGCCGGTGAGGCCGGTGATGAAGTTGAGGCCCAGCACAATGATGATATTCACCAGCAACATATTAAACACCGACATCACGTAGGAGGAGGCAATGCTCAGCTGGGGCACGACGGCCAGCGCAGCCACCAGCACTAGAAACAGCCACGTCTTTTTGTTCTTTAACATTTCATCACATCGTTTCTCAGTGGATTACGGCCGTCATGCCCGCTTGACCTTTACTATGCCGCTGGGGCGGACCAGCAGGAAGAATATCATCACCACGAAGGCGACGACGTCCTTGTACACCGCCGGGAAGAACATGATGCCGAGCTGTTCCAGCAGGCCAATCAGCAGCCCGCCCACAATGGCGCCCGGATAGCTGCCGAAACCGCCCACCACGCCGGCACAGAAACCCTTGAGCGCGGTGGCCCCCGCCATCGTGGTGCTCACGTTGAAGAGGGGTGCAATGAGCACGCCGATGATGCCGCAGATAACCGCGCTGAGCGCCACGGTGAGATTGATGTTGCGGGAGACGTTGATACCCATAAGGGCCGCCGCCTCCTTGTTCTGGGCCACGCAGCTCATAGCCTTGCCCAGCTTGGTGAACTTGAAAAAGAGCTGGAGGCCCGCCACGATGAGGATGGCGATGACGATGATATATACGTAGGCCTCGCTCAGCACCGCGCCGCCAATTTTAAAGCTGCCGCGCAGGAACCCCTTGACGGCGAAGGGGATGGGACCCCAAACCAGGCGGATGCCCTCCTGGATGATACGGCTGAGCATCATGGTGCCGAACATGGCATAAGTAACGAGGGCCATATTGCGCAGGGGGTTGAATATCCCCGCGGAGACCAGCACGCCAAACACTGCCATGGCCGCCAGCGTCAAGGCGACGGCGATCAGGGGCAGGCCGGTGAAGAGTTTCATGAAAGTGCCGCCGAAGAAGTACGCACCCAGGACGATAAAGGCCTCATGGCTGAAGTTGACAAGACCGGTGGCGTTAAAAATGAGGGTATACTCCGTGGCGACCAGGGTGTAGATAAACCCCATCGCGACGCCGGTTATTATGGTCTGCAGGACACTCTGTAACAAAATCGGTCACCCGCTTCCTTGAGTAGGTACAAAATTTGAAACTTCCGCGCCGCCGCCCTCAACGGCAGCGGCGCGGAAGTCACCGCGGGGGCTTAGTCGAGCAAGGAGACGGTCTCCACGATGTAGGGAGTGAGGTCACGGATTTCGGCGATAGAGATCTCGAACATCATATTTGTGTACTCATCGGCGGTGGCATGCACGGTGCCCACGGGGACCTGGAGTCCGTCGCACTGGGCCATGGCATCACGGATGGCCTGGCGGTCGGCTGAGCCGGCGCGCTCAATAGAGTCGGCGATAACCATGATGTGGCCGTAATAGAGAGCAGACTGCACGTCGGGCTCCACGTTATAGCGGGCCATGAAACGCTCGGTAAAGTCCTTCTGAAAGGTGCGCTCATCCGTATAGGAAAAATCGGAGACGCACTTCCAGCCCTCGATCCACTCGGGTTCCATGAGGCCGAGCACGTCGCTCTGGGCAATGATGGGGTTGGTGAAAACAGGCGCGTCAATCCCCATCTCGTACATCTGGCGGGCGATGACGGCCACGGCGTTGTTGTGGGTGGACATGACGTAGGCGTCACAGCCCTCAGCCACCGCCTTGGTGAGGGTGGAGGTCATATCGGTCTGGTCGGTATTATGACCCTCACGGTAGAAGGGGATGTTGGCCTCGGTAAAGTACTTCTCATAGAGGTCGGCGCACGCGGTACCCACCTCGTCGTTGACGCAGAGGATGGCCACCTTGGTGGCGCCGCCCTCGAGGGCCGCCTTGGCGAGGATCTGAACGTTGATGTCGTCGGTGGCGCGGGCGCGGAAGATCCAGGGACTGTTCAGATCACGGACCGTCTTGGCGGTGGAGCTGTTGATGGTGGCGATCTTGTTCTGGGTCAGGGCGTCGTTGATGGCGATGGTACCGCTGGAGAAGTAGGGGCCCGCCAGGACGGCTGCGCCCTCGCTGGACAGCTTGTTGACAAGCTGTACGTCGTTATCGGAGTTGCCCTGGTCGTCCTCGATCTGGAGGACCAGCTTGCGCCCACCCAGCACCCCGCCGGCGGCGTTGATCTCGTCCACGGCCATCTGGGCGCCCTGAGAGGCCCGCAAACCGCCTGAGGCGGTGTCGCCGGTCAGAGGGGTCAGCATGCCGATGACGATGTCCTCCCCGCCGCTGGCACTGGGGGCCGTGCTGCCCGAGGGACTCGCGCTGGGAGAACCACTGCCGGAGGGAGGCGTCGACGCGGGAGAACAGGAGACGAGCGCGAATACCATCGCAAGAGTCAGGAACATTGCAAACGTCTTTTTCATGGTCATGATCTCCTCTTTTCTTTTTTCAATCAATATCTGTGCTTTTTCTCGGGTATACATCAGACAATTTTTACTTCCCTATTTTCAAAGCGCAAGATATTGTAAGATGTTTTTATTATGCACATGCCCCTCATTCTTGTCAACACCCTTTAAATTTTTTGTT
>DATMXU010000204.1:0-21432 GCA_035562355.1 Pseudoflavonifractor sp. | reverse complement strand
GGCGGGGGCGGGCTCCCGCCCTACAGTCCCACAATGACAAGATTCAGGATACACGTGAGAAGGCCGCCGGTCGGTTGACCGGCGGCCTTCGGTTTTTATTCAGTTTCAGGAGCGGCAGGGGGAGCAGCTGGCTCCTCCTTCTTTTTACCCAGGTAGTCGGGCAGGTTCATGCCGGCCATGTCGAACATCTCGTTCATGGGCGGGATGCTCTTCACGAGTCCGGAGAGAAAGCCGGCGGTAGCGGTCTTGCCATCGGTCCCCTGGCCGCCGTCCCAGACGGTGACCTTGTCGATCTTCACGTTCTTGATGGCGTCCACCTGGATGCGCATGAGGTTTTCCATCTTGTCGGCCAGCAGAAGGCGGACGGCCTCGTCGGCGTCGCCGCCGGCGGCGGCCACCACCTGCTTGAGACCCTCGGCCTGCTTGAGGAGGATGGCCTGGGCGCCGTCGGCCTCAGCCTGCATCTTGGCCAGGATCGCGTCGGCCTCACCCTTGGCCCGGCGGCGGATCTGCTCGGCCTCGGCCTCGGCCTCCAGCTCCTTGCGGCGCTTGTCGATCTCGGTCTTGACGATGACGTCGGCCTCCTGGGTGGCCTTTTCACGGGCGTAACGGGCGGCCTCGGCCTTCTGCTCGGCGGCATAGGCCTCCTCCAGAGCCTGGGCGGTGGCGATCTTCTCCGCGGCGGTGGCGATACGGGTGGCCTCGGCCTCCTTCTCGCGGCGCTGGGCGTTGGACATGGATATCTCCACCTGGGAGTTGTTCTCGCCCTGGATGGCCAGGGAGTCGGCCTGGGCGACCTGAACGCGCTGGTCCCGGTGGGCCTGGGCCTCACCGATAGAGCCGTCGCGGTTGCGCTCGGCCACGTTCTTCTTCGCGTCGTTGATGGCCTTGGCGGCGGCCTCCTTGCCCAGAGCGTCGATGTAGCCGGACTCGTCGGAGATGTCGGTCAGGTTCACGTTGATGAGGCGCAGACCGATCTTCTTCAGCTCGCCCTCCACGTTGCGGGAGACGGCCTCCAGGAACTTATCCCGGTCGGTGTTGATCTCCTCGATGTCCATGGTGGCGATAACCAGACGGAGCTGCCCGAAGATGATATCCTTGGCGAGCTCCTGGATCTCCTGCAGGCGCAGGCCCAGCAGCCGCTCGGCGGCGTTCTGCATGACGCCGGGCTCTGTGGAGATGCCGACGGTAAAGCGGCTGGGCACGTTGATGCGGATGTTCTGGCGGGAGAGGGCGTTCTGGAGGTCCACCGAGATGGACATGGGGGTCAGGTCCAAGAACTCGTAGGCCTGGATGACGGGCCAGATGAAGGCCGCGCCGCCGTGGATACATTTGGCGCTGCGGGTGGAGCCGTCGCCGTTGTTGCCCACCTTACCGTAGATGACCATGACCTTATCCGAGGGGCATTTTCTGTACCGCCTGAGGAGGAAGAGAAATAGGGAGAACAAGATGACTACGATGACGCAGACCAGAATGATTCCGAACAACTTAGGCATAGTAGATCCTCTCTTTCTTTTATGTGAGTGGTTCGACAATGAGGGTATCGCCGCCGGTGACACCCACCACGCGGACCTCCGCGCCGGTGGGGATGGGGCTTTCGCCGTCGGTGACGGCCTCGAACTCCCGCAGCTGGTCCTGGACCGTGACGTTCACCTTCCCCGTCTCCCGCCGGGCGGGGGGGACGGTGAGGTAGACGGTGCCGGGCAGGCCCAGGGCGTTGCGGATGTCCAGTGTGCCGTCCGATTGGAGGCGCAGAGCCTCCCGCAGAATGACCGCCACGACCACCATGCCGATGACTCCCACCTGTACCGCGAAAAACAGGGCCAGCAGCCAGTGGAGCTCAAGCTGGCAGAAGAGCAGTCCGCTCCAGCCGAAGAGGGTGAAAAAGGTCACCAACCCCCGTAGGGTGAAGATATGCAGCCCGCCCGCCGTACCGTCCCCATGGTGAGGGTGCTCCCCATGGGCCTCCGGGCCGTGGACCTCGCCGCAGGAATCGCAGGGGTGTCCTCCGTCGTGGATGCCCGTGTGGAGGTCTGAGTGGAAATCAAGGCCGTGGAAATCAGCATGGACATCTGGGATGCCGTCGCCGTCGAGGTCGACGTTGAGATCGTTCACGCCGCCATGGACGCCGTCTGCGCCGTTGTGCTCGCCGCCCAGGCCGACCAGCAAAAGCAGGGTCTGCAGCAGGAGAAGCACAGTGGCGGGAGCCGCAATGTAGAGTAAGACCCGCTCCAGCAGGGTCAGTGACGCGAGCCAGTCCAGCATGACACGCCGCCTTCCTTTCTATCAAAAATAGGTTTTATCTTAAACAGCCACGTTCTCCAGCCCGATCAGGAGGGCTTCCGCCTCCCTTTTGAGCTTTGCGGCTAGAAAGGCGGTGAGAATCACCCGCATGGCCCGGCTTACCGCCGCCCGGGCGCCCGGGCGGGGCTCACCATATTCGGAGAGCGCATCCATACACCACTCCTCCAGCTTCTCCTCGTCGGGGAGAGGCTCGTGCTCCAGTCTGCCGATGAGACGGCAAAGGCAGGTGTAGAGGTAGGAGTCGTCGATCAGGTCGTCCTCCTCGCTGGAGAGGCTGCCGTTGAAGGTGGAGATGAGCCTGCAGATCTGGTCCAGGTGGAGGGCGTCTTTTAACATATTTATGATGAGGATGCGGCATAACTGCCTGCGGCTGTATTTTTTGTGCTGAGGCGGCGAGAGGTACCCCCGCTTTACCCAATTTTGAATGACATGGGGCTCCAGCGCGGTGAGACGGGACACCTGGGAGAGCATCAGGTCCCCCCCGAGGAAGAGCGGTGAGAGCACCGCGTCCGCCGCGTCCGGCCTAAGCAGGTCGGCGGGTACTATGGTTCCCGGTAATACATCTTCCATCACTGACACCTCCTCTTCGGGATGTCTATATCATATAACATGGTCAATTGATTGTCAATAGCGTTCTTGCGATTATATGTTAAATCTTTGTTAAATATGATAAAGAAATAGCCGCGTTCTTTCCTATACCTATTTCTGCAAAAAAGCGCGGACCTCACCCTGGGCGGCGACGGCCTGGTCGTAGCCGTCCCGGTAGAGGGCCTTGATCTTCTCCACGTCCCGCTCGACGCGGGAAAAGCCCTTGGTGTCGCGGGGGGCCAGCAGAAGGACTCTCCCCTCCCTCTCCAGCGCGAAGAGCCGCTCCCGGCCGGCGTTATAGGCGTCGGCCCGGCGGCGCATGGTATCGCAGAACTTGGGGTACTTGCGGTACCACCGCTCCAGTAGCGGCTGGAGCTTTTCGGGCGCACGGAGGTACTCCCGCTCACGGGTAAGGACGACCACCACCCTGTCGCACCCCTTCTCAAAGGCACGCTCATAGGGGATGGCGTCGGCGGCCCCTCCGTCCAGGCAGGCGATGCCGTCGATATGGTAAACCGGGAACAAGAACGGCAGGGCACAGGTGGCCTGGAGAACGAGGAACCGCTCGTCCCGGCGGGGCACTGTCAAGTATTCCGCCTTGCCGGTCTCCAAATTGGTGACCACCGCCTCCACCTCCCCGGGGAAGGCCTCGAAGGCATCATAATCGAAGGGGATCAATTGGTTCGGAATGACGTTGTAGGAGAAGTCCAGCCCGAAGTAGCAGCGGTTGCCCGGTTTCAGGAGGTTGCGCTTGCCCACGTACCGCTTGTCGTTTGCGAACCGGGTGAGGATCTCCAGGTTCCGCCCGCTCTGCCCGGAGAGGTAGCTCACCCCGTAGGCGATGCCCGCCGACACCCCCACGCAGTAATCGGGAAAGATATCCCCCGCCATCAATCCGTCACACGCCCCGCTGGAGAAGATGGTGCGGAACGCGCCCCCCTCCAGAACCAGTCCTGTCTTCATTGGTATCCCCTTTCTCTTCTTCTGAAACAAGCCGCCGCCGGAGTCTGGCTCCGGCGGCGGCTTGAGGCGCTCAGGATGCGATGAAGTGGCCCACCCAGTGGGCAAAGGCATCCGCAAAGGTCTTGAAAAACGCCTCGAGCGGCTCGTCCGCCACCTTGCCGTCGGCACTCAGCGACTCGTGGATGCCACCGATGTAGGCCTCCGGCTGCTGCATCACATACATATCCAGCACAGTGACCACCTGGCGCAGGTGGTGGTTGGCACCGAAAGCGCCGGGCTTGCCGGGAGAGACGCTGACGATGGCGACGGGCTTGCCGCCCCAAGCATTGCTGCCATAGGGCCGGGAGGCAACGTCCAGCGCGTTTTTAAGCAGCGCGGGGATAGATCGGTTATGCTCGGGAGTGACGAAAAGGAACGCCTCCTTCTCCTGGACCTTGGCGCGGAAGAGCCCCCACTCGGCGGGGACCCGCCCCTCGTCGTCAAAGTCCTGATTATACATGGTAAGATCGGCAATCTCCACGATCTCGGCCTCAAACCGCTCAGGCAGAAACTCCATCACGGACTCGGCCACGGCGCGGCTGAAGGAGCCCTTGCGCGCGCTGCCTACGATAACGCCTAATTTTATTTTTTTCATGAAACTGCCCTCCTTAAAGCTTAGATCAGAAAACCAAACCATCAAACATGTTCCTCTTATGTCTTATTATATAGCAATGCTCTCAATTTTCAAGTGCCATTTGGCAGCGCGGCGGCAGTTGACATTTTTCGCGATCGATGGTACCATCAAGCATACTCAACAGGATTTCAGGAGGCGCGAAACGCATGGACACCAAGGAGTTCATTCAGCAATACGCAGTAGACCGGGCGGGTACCCGCTCGTTGAAATGGGACGCCCTGGGCGAGCGTTTCCACGACAGTGACCTCATCTCCATGTGGGTGGCCGACATGGAGTTTCGCACCTGCGACGAGATTTTAGAGGCCATGCAGGAGCGTATCCGGCACGGCGTGTTCGGCTATTCCTACATAGACGACGACTACTACAGCGCCTTCTTCGACTGGGAGGAGAAACGCCACGCTTTCCGCCCGCGAAAGGAGTGGGTCCGTTTCGCCACCGGCGTTGTGGGGGCCCTCTACTGGCTCGTCAACGCCTTTACGCAGCCCCAGGACAGCGTCATCATCCTGACTCCCGTGTACTACCCCTTCCGCAACGCGGTACAGGACACCGGGCGTCATCTGGTCACCTGCGATCTTATCAACACCGGCGGCTATTTCACCATCGACTACGATGCCTTTGAAACCGCCATCGTAGAGCACGGCGTAAAGCTCTTCATCCAATGCTCTCCCCACAATCCCGTCGGCCGCGTATGGACCGAGGAGGAGCTGGACCGCGTGATGGGCATCTGCGCCCGGCACAACGTGCTCATCGTCTCAGACGAGATCCACCAGGACATCATCGTGGGCGAGAAGAAACAAATTCCGGCCGCCATCGTCGCGGGCGGGAAATACCGCGGCGGCCTGATCACCGTGACCGCCGCCTCCAAGACCTTCAACCTGGCAAGCCTCCTCCACTCCCATATCATCATTTCAGACGACGAGCTGCGGGCCGCTTATGACGCATACGCCAAGACCATCCACCAGGCCGAGACCAACCTCATGGGGGCCATCGCCACCCAGGCGGGCTACCGCTGCGGCGAGGAGTGGCTGGACCACGTCCTGGACGTGGTCAGGCAGAACTATGAGTACCTGAAAAGAGAGCTGAACGAAAAGCTCCCCTCCATCGTCATATCTCCCCTGGAGGGCACCTACCTGTGCCTCCTCGACCTGCGCGCCCTGGTGCCCCCCGACCAGACCCGCGCCTTTATCCAGGACAGGTGCCGCCTGGCCGTGGACTACGGAGAGTGGTTCGGCGCCAATTTCAAGGGTTTTGTCCGGCTCAATCTGGCTACCGAGCCCCGCTACGTGGAAACGGCTGTGGCAAACATCATCCGCGAGGCAGGCAAGCTGTAACGAAAAACCGCATGAAAAAGGACCGTCACTCAGGTGACGGTCCTCAGACTGTCAAAAAAACCTCATACCGAAGTCTCAGAGGGAGGCATAGTGTGAAAGGGAACCGTCAGGGTCCCCTTTCGCGTGCAGGAAGACCACTTTTTGAAACTTCTTACGGTGTTTTAAAAAGTGTAACAGCCTGTCAAAGAAGTCCCGCGGGACTTCTTTGACAGGCTGAGGACCGTCACTCAGGTGACGGTCCTTTCGTCTTAGTGATTGAATTCGTCGAAGAACTTGCTGTGGATAACCTGGACGGCGCGGTCCGCGTCCTTGATGTCCACCAGGACCGAGACCTTGATCTCGCTGGTGGAGATCATGTTGATGTTGATGCCCGCGCCAAAGAGGGCCTCAAACATGGTGGCGGCCACGCCGGGGTTATTGATCATCCCCGCGCCCACGATGGAGACCTTGGCGATGCCGTCGGTCACGTCCAGCTCCTCAAAGCCCAGGGCGTCCCGGTTGTCCTGCAGGAGCTTGCAGGCCACGTTCATGTCGGTCTTGGCGACCGTAAAGCTGATGTCCTTGGTGTCGTTGCGGCCGATGGACTGGAGGATGATATCCACGTTGACCTTCTGCTTGGCCAGCATGGAGAAAATTTTAAAGGCGATGCCGGGGGTGTCCTGCAGGCCCACCAGGGCGATTCGGGCGATGTTCTTATCCTTGGCGACGCCGCTCACATGAGACTTTTCCACGTTTTTCACGACCTCCTTGACTTTGGTTCCCGGATTCCCGGTGAAACTGGAGATGACCTCCATGTTGACATTGTATCTCTTTGCCATTTCCACCGAGCGGTTGTGGAGCACCTGGGCTCCCAGGGTAGCCAGCTCCAGCATCTCGTCGAAGGTGATCTCCTCCAGCTTTTTGGCCCCCTTAACGCAGCGGGGATCGGCGGTGTAGACCCCATCCACGTCGGTGTAGATCTGGCAGAGGTCGGCGTGGAGGCTGGCGGCCAGAGCCACCGCCGAGGTGTCCGATCCGCCCCGGCCCAAAGTGGTGATGTCGTCATAGCGATTGATGCCCTGAAACCCCGTGACGATGACGATGCACTTCTTGTCAAGCTCCGCCAGGATGCGCTCGGTGTCCACCCGGTCGATCCGCGCGTTGGAGTAGGCGGAGTTTGTGCGGATGCCCGCCTGCCAGCCGGTGAGGGAGACCACCGGATAGCCCATGGCCTCGATGGCCATGGCACAGAGGGAACATGAGATCTGCTCGCCGGTGGAGAGAAGCACGTCCATCTCCCGCTTAGAGGCGTTGGGGTTGATCTCGGCCGCCTTGGCAACCAGGTCGTCGGTGGTATCCCCTTGGGCTGAGAGTACTACCACCACGCTATGGCCCTTGCGGTAGGTCTCGGTGATGATACGGGCGACGTTGCGTATCCTGTCCGCGTCGGCCACCGAGCTGCCGCCGAATTTCTGTACGATGAGTCCCATGTATATGTACCCCCAATAAGGTGAGTTTTCTTAAAATGCAGGGGCGCGGCCTCCGCCAAAGGGCATGACAGGCCATGCCCCTGCACACTATTCTATGCGCTTTTTCGTTTCCGTGTCAGTCCAGCACCCGGATGACCGACTGGGGGACGAGTCCCGCCAGCTTTTCATCCAGCGCGGTGCGTCTCATGGGGGCGGTGAGGAAGGCCACCTCACCTGCGGGCGCGCCCGGCCGGGCCAGGAGGTTCACCTCGCCGAAAGCGGCGCGGACCGCGTCAGCGGTTGCGGAGGTCCGGACATACCAGGCGCTCTCCAACACGTCGGGTGAGACGGTCAGGTCCCCGCCGGGGCCCCACTCCAGATACTTTCGGGTCTTCATATGCTTGGCGGCATCCATCACATCGGCCACCACGGCGCTGGCGGTGGGCAGCTTGCCAGCGCCCCGGCCATAGAACATTACGTCGCCGATGGCGTCGCCCTTTACGGTAATGCCGTTGAATACGTCCTCGACGCCGGCCAGGGGCGCGCTCCCCTCCACCAGGTGGGGGGCCACATAGATGCAAATTTTCCCGTCCTCCTGGCGGACAGCCCGGCCCAAAAGCTTGATCTTCCTGCCGCAGGCGTCGGCATAGGCTACGTCGCCCAGCGTCACGCCGGTGATGCCCTCGGTGGGTACCTGCTCGGGGTAGATATGGCGGCCAAAGGCCAGGGAGCTCAAAATGCAGATCTTCCGGCAGGCGTCGTGCCCCTCCACGTCGGCGGTGGGGTCCTGCTCGGCATAGCCGTTGAGCTGGGCCTCTTTGAGAGCGGCGTCGAAGGAGAGGCCGGCGCGGATCATGCGGGTGAGGATATAGTTGGTGGTGCCGTTCAAAATGCCGCAGATCTCGGTGAGCTCATTGGCGGCCAGGCACTGGCTCAGGGGCCGGATGATGGGGATGCCGCCGCCCACGCTGGCCTCGAAGAGATAGCTTACGTCGTGCTCCTTGGCGAGCTGGAGCAGATCGTACCCGCAGGTGGCGACCAACTCCTTGTTGGAGGTGACCACGCTCTTCCCCGCCCGGATGCACCGCTCGGTAAAGTCCTTGGCGATACGGGCGCCGCCGATGGTCTCCACGACCACGGCCACATCGGGGTCGTTCTCAATGATGGAGAAGTCGTGGATGATCTTATCCGCAAAGGGACTGTCCGGAAAATCCCGCACGTCCAGTATATACTTGAGCCGGATGGGCAGATGGACCTTCTCGTCGATGTGGGCGCTGTTCTTCGCGAGCACCTCCGCCACGCCGCTGCCTACCGTGCCAAAACCCAGGATCGCTACGTTAACCATAATATCCTCTCCTATGAGGGATGACGGCATGGGGCCATGCCGTCTTACCCTGCCAGTATTTCACAGCGCAGAACGCCGGTCTGCTCCTTCACCCGGGCGATCAGCTCCTCCACCGAGCTCTCCATCCCAGAGGTCTCGGCCCCGATGCTGACGACCGCGCAGCCGCTGACCGGAATGCCCTGGTTGATGGTGAGAATATTCCCGCCGCTTCTGGCGAAAATATTCAGAACCGCAGAAAGCACGCCCGGTTCGTCCTTGAGCATGATCTGGAACGTGATGATGCGCCCGTGGAGCATGTCGTTGAAGGGGCGCACCGCGTCCTTGTATTTGTAGAACGCGCTGCGGCTGATGCCCACCACCTGAGTGGCGCGGTTTACAGTATCGGCTTCACCGGTCTCCAGCATACGCTTGGCCTCGGCCACCTTGAGGAACACCTCAGGCAGCGCCTGGGCCTCTACGATAAAATATCTCGGCTGTATTGACATCTTATGCGCCTCTCCTTTTTCATGTCCTTTCCAGGGGGTCATTTGTCCGCGTATTGTGGTCTATTTTAGCACAGTGTCCCCCGCGGCGCAACTAAAATCCGCCCGAGAGCGACACAATCTTTTTCCGTTTGGCCCGGTTTTTTCGGCGTTTTACACAATTCACTGGGGAGGTGTGCCATTTTGCCTGAGAACAGGCATCTGAATCTTTTGCTGCGGCTGGCCTATCTCGCGCTGGCGGTCGCCGGAGCATGGCTGTTCCTCGCCTTTCTGCTCCCCTGGCTCCTCCCCTTCCTCCTGGCCCTGGGGCTCTCCTGGCTGCTGGAAAAGCCCATAGTCGGGCTGATGCGCCGGTTTCACCTGCGGCGGTGGCTGGCCGCCGCCCTGTGCACGCTGGCGCTGGCAGCGCTGCTATGCGGCGGGCTGGGCCTTGTGCTGTGGCGGGCCGGGTACGAGCTGGCCCTGCTGCTGGGGCGGCTGCCCACGCTGTTGGCGGGGCTGCCGTCGGCGGGGCGGGCGCTGGAGCGCTGGGCCTACCGTTTTATCGTGGCCCTGCCCATCCAGTTCCAGGACTTCTTTAATCAGGCCCTGGCGGGGCTGATCAGCCGCGGCATCGATCTGCCCAACCGTTTTTACGACACCCTGGCCGCCCTGGTGACGAAGGCGGCGGCGGCCCTGCCCAATGTGGGTTTCTTTGTCTTTACCACTGCCCTGGCCACCTACTTCTCCTCCGCCTCCCGGCCCGAACTGATGGCCTTTCTGCGGCGGCAGGTGCCGGAGCGCTGGCACCGGCATCTGGACGAGGCCCGGACCGTTCTCAAGGGAGCTTTCGGGAGCTGGCTCCGGGCCCAGGGGGTGCTGATGCTCATCACCTTCTGCGAGCTGACGGCGGGGCTACTCCTTCTGCGCGTGGACCTTGCACTCCTGCTGGCCGCCCTCATCGCCCTGGTGGACGCCCTGCCCATCTTTGGCACCGGAACCATCCTGATTCCCTGGGCGGTCCTCTCCCTGGCAGGCGGGAACTGGAGCCTGGGCGTCGGGCTGGGGATACTCTACGGCCTGATCTCTCTCCTGCGCAGCCTGTTGGAGCCGAAGCTGGTCGGGGCCAGGGTGGGTCTGCCACCGCTGGCGGCCCTCCTCGCCATGTATATCGGCTTTTCGGCCTTTGGGGTATGGGGCCTGATCCTGGCTCCCCTGGCCGCCATCTTCCTCAAGCAGCTCCACGACAGCGGCCTTGTCAAGCTCTGGAAACCATAAGCACACAAAAACCAAGGGACGCCGGAGGCGTCCCTTGGTTTTTGTGATAGCCTGTCAAAGAAGTCCTACGGGACCTCTTTGACAGGCTGCTGCACTTTTTGAAACACCGTAAGAAGATTCAAAAAGTGGTTTTCCTACACATGAAAGGGAACCCTGACGGTTCCCTTTCACACTATCCCTCCCTCCGAGACTTTCGGTCCAAGGGTTTTTTGACAGTCTGACAATTTGCTCTCCTATGCGGCGGGGATGGCCGGACCGTTCTCGTCCGGCCCGCCTGTAGGCGGGCTGCTGGGCGTGGTCCCCGGCGGCTCGGTGGGTTCGCCGCCCGGCTCAGTGGGGTCGGTGGGGATGCCCTCGGGCGGGATGGTTGCATTGTTGGGCCAGGTATCAGGCTTGAGGGGATCAAAGCCGGGCCACTGCTCCTGTGTAGGCCAGGTGGCAGGGTCCATGATGTTGAAACGGGAGGCATCATAGGGGGCGGGCCCGGGGGTCTCGACGTGGACGGTGCAGTAGGCGTCCTCTCCCAGACTGTCCATGTAGGCCTTCGTATACACATTATCCCTGGCGAAAGCCCCGACGGCCGGATCCCGCTCCACGTCGATGAGGGAGACCGAGATCCTCGTGTCCTCCGGGCAGAAGTCCCGGGCCAGATGGTAGAGCCCGGGAATGGGCGCGCCGTTGGCGTCCAGGAGCGGAGACTCGGTACACATGTCCACGGCCTCGCCGTGGATGGTGCAGTACTGGCTGGGCGCGTCGCCGGGGAAATAGGACTCCTTCCGCACGCGGGAGCCCCTGGGGTCCAGGGCGCAGGCGTCGGTGGCCCGCATGCCGCTGTCGGCGCAGATGGAGACGGTCACCATCTCGCCCGCACCGTCGGGCTTGGCGAAGTCCTTGTTCTCCAGCCCGGCATGGACCTGGCTCATGACCTTTTCCCAGAGCTGGGCGGCCGGGTTGCCGGTGGCCTTGATCCGCTCGGGCTGATCGTACCCGGTCCAGACCGCGGCGGTGTAGTAGGGCGTGTAGCCCACGAACCAGCGGTCCTTGTTGGAGTCGGTGGATCCGGTCTTGCCGGCGATGGTCATGCCGGAGAAGTAAGCGTCGTAGCCCGTGGCGCCGGAGATGTTGGGGTTCACCACGTCCTTGAGCACGGAGTTCATATACCAGGCGGTGGTGGACTTGAAGACCTGCTCGGGCGCCCGGGTGGTGGTATTGTCCAGCACGATGTTCCAATCCGCGTCATACACGCGGGTATAGGTGCGGGGCTTGAGATAGGTACCGCCGCGGGGGAAGGCGGCGTAGGCCCCTGCCATCTCCAGCGTGGAGACTCCGTCGGTCAGGCCACCCATGGAGAGGGGCGCCAGGGCGATATCGGTCTTGATCTCCCCCTGCACCTCCCGCGCCTCCACCAGGTGAAAGCCCAGCTTGGTGGTCAGAAAATCAAAGGATGCCTGAGGGGTGAGCTGGGCCAGAGTCTTGATGGCAAGGGGGTTAGAGGAGATATAGATGCCCTCCCGCACCGTCATGCGCCCCTTATAGTAGCCATAGGAGTTGCTGGGGTAAGCCTTGCCGTTGCTGTCCACCTGGTAGGGCGTATCGTCCAGCACCGTACCGGGGGTGACGAGCCCCGCGTCGATCGCAGGGGCGTAGACCGACAAAGGCTTGAAGGAGGAGCCGGGGGCGCGTCTGGTGGTAGCCCGGCTGAAGACGCGGCTGCCCTCCTTCTCCCCCATGCCGCCCGAGATGGCGACCACGTTGCTCTCCGCGTCCAGCACCACGATGCCCGACTGGAGCTGCTGGCCCGAGCCGGAGACATAGGGCAGGTTTTCCATATTGCCGTAGACCGAGTCCACGACGGCCTGGACATCGGGATCCAGGCAGGTCTCGATCTGGAGTCCGCCGTGGTAGACCATGTTGAGGGCAACTTTCTCAGAGTAGCCCTTGGTGGCCATCAGGTCGGCGATCACGTCGTTGATCACCTGGTCCTCATACCAGGTGTAGGTGCTCTCCTCATGGCTCTCACCCACGCTGCGCACGAAGTTGAGTCCGGCCTTCAGCTCGGCCACGGCGCCGTCGTACTCCTCCTGGGTGATCTTGCCCTGGTCCAGCATATTCCAGAGGATGACCGTCTCGGCCCGCTTGGCGTTGTTATTTCGGCCCCAGGCGGGGTCCAGGTTGCCGTCCGCGTCCCTGCCGGTGACATAGGGCCCATAAATGGAGGGGTTATTGGTGATGCTGATGAGGCTGGCGCACTCGGCAAGGCTGAGCTGGGAGACGTCCTTGCCGAAGTAGGTATAGGCCGCGGTATAGACGCCGTCGGAGTGGGCGCCCAGATAGATGTAGTTGAGATACCACTCCAGGATGGTCTCTTTCTTGTACTTCTTCTCAAACTCCAGCGCCCGGAAGATCTCCATGATCTTCCGCTGGACCGTGACCTCATTGTCGCTGGTCAGGTTCTTGATGAGCTGCTGGGTGATGGTGGAGCCGCCCTGGATGTTGCCGCCCGTAAACATGGCCATGACGCTCCTGCCCGTACGGATCCAGTCCACGCCCTTATGGGTCCAGAACCGTTTGTCCTCGGTGCAGATTGTGGCGTCGATGAGGTATTGGGGGATGTCCCCATACTCCATCCAGACCCGGTTGGCGCCGCCGTAGATGGTGCGAAGCTCCTGCCGGGCGCCGGAGTCGTCGTTGTAGTAGAGCTTGGTGGAGAGTTCAAGGGAGAAGTCGCCAAAGTCCACGTTAGCCTTGGGGATGATAGAGGTTCTGATGTAGACCGCGGCAAAGCTGGCAAGGATCGCGCCGGTGACGGCCCCCATCAGCAGCAGCGTACCCAGTACCTTGCCAGCGGTGAGGAGCACGTCCCCCGCTGCGGCGTGGCGTTTTCTGCGTTTCTTCTTTGGGCGGGGAGTCTCCCCGCGCGTTTCGTTCGTATTCGCCAAAATGACACCTCCGATTGGTGGATGGATAGCCTGTTTTTACTAAGCGGACATCCGGCCCTCCCCCTGGGTACAGGCAGGCCAGCATAACGTACATTATAACACTTTTTTTCCACTTGTCCATCCCATAAAATTACATTTATTGGATAAGCAGTCATCTGGCAAAAATTTGGCCCGTCCCGCGCTTGCTTTTTAAATGCATACAGGGTAAAATAATGCCGTAGAAAAAACCGACAATAAAGAAAGAGCGGTGTATGCTATGAGCGAAGAGTACGGCGCGGATTTCATCACCATTACCGACGAAGACGGCAACGAGTTCGAGCTGGAGCATCTGGACACGCTTGAGTATAACGGCCAGACCTACATGGCCTTCTTCCCCGCGGTGGAGGACGGCAAACCCACCGAGGAGGTGGATCTGGACGAGGAGTACGGTCTCGTAATTTTGAAGGTGGTCGAGGTAGACGGCGAGGAGCAGCTCTCCACCTTGGACAGCGACGAGGAACTGGACCTGGTCTATCAGCAGTTTATGGAGGTCCTCTTCGCCGAAGAAGAAGAGGACGAGGAATAAATCGCCCTTTCCTTTGTTTCTTTCGTTCCCAACCCCCTCGGAGGGTCGGGGGTATCGGCCCGGTGCGCACACCGGGCCATATCCAGGGGGGATTCATCCCCCCTGGAGTGGCTGGCCGTAAAATCCGCGTTTTCCGCAGAAAACGCCCGGCCACAATTCCCTGCTCGGTGCGTGACGGGCTTTATTTAAACCCACATTTATGAAACGGGACGTCCCCTCATGGCGCGGTTCGCAGGCCTCCCGGCCCTCCGGGGCCGGAAGTTGGAAGCGATAAAACGCCGTGGAGACGACCCACCTGCCGATCGTGCAGGTTTTAAATGAGTCCGCACGGCCAGAGCGGGGAACCTTCTTAAAGCACAGAGCGGCCCGTCGGGATACGGGCCGCTTTCTTTATGGATGCCGGCGCGCGGCCTCGACATTTTAGGACTTGCAACTTTCCCCCTTTTCCTGTATAATGTGGCGTTGTGCCACCCATTTTACAAAAGCGGTGCAACAGCTGTACCGCAATGCTTTGTATCAACATGAGAGGACTGAGACATTCATGAGCGCATCCAGAGAAAAGAAAGAGCGACAGGGCACCGTCTCCCAGGGTCTGACTCAAAAGCAGCTCAAGGAGGCTAAGGAGGCCCAGGCTGCCAAGCAAAAAGCGATCGCTTACTGGATCGGCGGTATTGTGGTCACAGTGCTGGTTGTAGCCCTGCTGGTCTGGAACTCGGGTTTCTTCCAGAGCCGCGCCACCGCCGCCACCGTCGGCAGCGAGAACCTCAGCATGGGCGAGATGCAATACTATTATAGCTCCGTCCGCAACCAAGAACTCTACACACAGCAGCTCTATTCCCAGTGGGGCATCACCACCGTAACCGCGCCCAATGTGGCATACGACTCCAGCTCCGCGGAGGGAGACAAGCAGATCTACAACACCGAGACCAATGAGACCTATGCCGAGCATTTCCGTGAATCCGCTCTGAACGCCGCCAAACAGGACCTCGCCCTCATCAACGCCGCCAAGGAGGCCGGCTATACCCTCTCCGCCGACGGCAGGACCAGCATGCAGGACAGTCTGAAGGACCTGAAGAGCCAGCTCAAGACCAAGGGCTGGTCCTCTCTCGGTGCCTACCTCAAGCAGGCGTACGGCAAGTACGTGACCGAGGGCATCTATAACACCTGCGTGGAGCGGTCCACCTTGGCCAGCGAGTACAGCTCCTATAAACAGGACTCCCTGACCTATACCACCAGCCAGCTCGAGGGCTACGAGAAGGAAAACCCCGCCCTCCTCCAGAGCTACGACTTCCGCTATGCCTATATCTCCGGCACCCCTGAGACCAAGACCGACGCGGACGGCAAGACCATCGAACCGACCGACGAGGAGAAGGCGGCCGCCGCTGAGCTCGCCAAGAGCAAGGCCGACGCGCTGGTCAACGGCGTGGAGGCAGCCGAGATCGACAAGCGGTCCGACGCCTTCAACGAACTGGTGGTGGACGCCGTGGGCGATACCTCCAGCTATGCCGACCCCGACAATAACCTCCAGAGCAATATCCTGGGCAGCGACCTCAGCAGCGCCGCCTACTTCTCCTGGCTGTCCGACACGGCGCGGAAGGCGGGCGACATCGCCGCCGTTCCGTACAGCGACGGTTACTATGTGCTCCTCTTCCTCAACGCCGGGCTGAACGACACCGCCACCGTGGACGTGCGCCACATCCTCATCAAGGCTGAGGCCCCTGTGGACGACGAGGCTACCGCCGATGTGGACGAGTCCAAGAACGCCCCCTCCCAGGAAGCGCTGGACGCCGCCAAGACCAAGGCCCAGGCCCTGCTGGACGAGTTCAACGCCCTGCCTGACGACAAGCGTACCGCCGAGGCCTTCGGCAAGCTGGCCAACGAGAACTCGGAGGACACCGGCTCCAACACCAAGGGCGGCCTGTACCGCTATGTGAGTGAGGGCGAGATGGTGCCCGAGTTCGACGCCTGGATCTTCGACAGCGCCCGCCAGAGCGGAGACACCGGCCTGGTGGCCAACGTGGCCGAGGGCAGCTCCTACTACGGCTACCACGTCATGTACTTTGTGGGCCAGGACGGCCCCAAGTGGCACGAGAAGGCCGAGGAGGCCCTCAAGGAGAAGGACATGACCGCCTGGAGCGATTCCATCCTCGAGCCCTATACCGCCGCCTGGACCGACGCCGGGATCGGAGCCGTCGGCAACTGACCCCGCTCAACTGAGAATAAAAGATCCCTCCCAAAGGCAGACTACTGCCAATGGGAGGGATCTTTTTGAAACTGCCTGACAAGTGGAAGTCCTTTCTCGCCGGGGTGGGTGCGGGAATAGTCAATGGGTTTTTCGGCGGCGGCGGCGGTATGGTGCTGGTCCCCCTCCTCAGCCGCTGGTGCGGTCTGGAGCAGAGGAAGGCCTTCGCCACCTCGGTAGCCATCATTTTGCCCCTGTGCGCACTCTCCTCAATTATCTACTTTTTCCGGGGCGGATTGGATTTCACCGTGGCGCTCCCCTATCTGGCAGGCGGACTGATCGGAGGCTTTGTGGGTGGAAAGACCTTTCAAAAATTCAATGTGGTCTGGCTGCGGCGCCTTTTCGCCCTCCTCCTCCTGTACGGCGGCGTAAAGGCGCTCTTTTTATGATGGAGTGGGTCACCGCGGGCCTGGCAGGGGCCGTCACCGGAGTGCTGTCCGGCTTTGGCGTGGGGGGCGGCACCCTCCTGCTCATCTACATGACCGCCTTCGCGGGGATGCCCCAGAATCTGGCCCAGGGCGTCAACCTGCTCTACTTCCTCCCCACCGCGGCCACCGCCCTCCCCGCCCACGTCAAAAATGGGTATATCGACCGCGGCGCCGCTCTCCCCGCCATCCTGGGCGGCCTCATTGCCACCAGCCTCGCCGCATGGATTGCCACTGCCATAGACGTGGCGCTCCTGCACAAGTGTTTTGGTGTGTTTCTCCTCTACGTGGGGGGGACGGAGCTGCTGCGAAAGGACAAGTAACGCCCTGCGGCGGCTGTGCGCGCAAAGCGCACCCCACCGTGTAGGGTCCCCTGTAGACGCCGCGCCTTGTTCACCCCTGCCGCCGTCTGGTGAGATAGCCCTCCAAAATCAGTGTAGCGGCCACGGCGTCCACGGTTTTTTTGTGCTCCTTCATCCTCTTTCCGCTCTCGTGGAGAATGGCGTGGGCGGCCACAGTGGTGCGGCGCTCATCCCAGAGGACGGGTTTTATTCCGGAGGCACCCTCTATCTGTAAGGCAAATTCCCTGTACAGCTCTGCCCGGGGGCCCTCGGTACCGTCCATATTGCGGGGAAAGCCCATGACCAGCTCCTCCACTCCCCGCTCCCTGGCGATACGGGCGATCTCGGCAGCCACGAAGTCGCTCTTGCGGCTGCGGATGACGGTAGTATATCCTGCCAGCAGCCCCGTGGGGTCTGAGACGGCGAGGCCTGTCCGGGCGTCGCCGTAGTCGATTGCCATAATGCGCATTCTTCTCACTCCTCTATCCCTGCTATTATACTGATTTATGGTTTTTAAATCAACAGAAGAACAAAAAAGTCAATTCATACTTGACTTTTCCCCTATTTCTATGGTACCCTATTAATACCTATGAAAAGGGCTCTTTTTTTGTGCGCATTTTTACGGTGTAATGACGCACGAACCCTTTTACCGCATGGACGGGCATAGGGAGGCAGACGATGCCGGATCCGCACCGTGACGATATAGCTGGCCCTGGCTTGCCATGCCCGGTTAGAAGTTGCTGGATTCGGCGTATTGGGCCGCATCCGGCATTTTTTATGTCGAAAGCAGGCCCAAAATCATAAAGGAGGTGCCGAAAAATGGCAAAGGCTGGTAGCCGGGTGAAGATCACCCTGCGCTGTGCGGAGTGCAAGCAGCGTAACTACAACACGTTTAAAAACAAAAAGAATGACCCTGACCGTCTGGAGATGAACAAGTACTGCCCCTTCTGCAGGAAGCATACGGTCCACAACGAGACCAAGTAATGAACCCCAAATTAGGTTCACAAGAAAGAAGGGTGTATCTGAATGTCTGAAATCGACAAGAACGAGCTCTCCGAGTTGGAGACCGTGACCACCGAGTCCGTCTCCAAGGCCGACAAGGCAAAGGGCGCAAAATCCGGCAAGGACAAGGGCGACGACAAGAAAGCCAAAAAGCCCAGCATCCTCAAGCGCATCTCCAAGTGGTTCAAGGAGATGAAGAGCGAGCTGAAGAAGGTTCAGTGGCCCGGCTGGAAACAGACGCTGAAGAACACCGGCATCGTGATTCTGTGCGTGATCGTCGTCGGTGTCTTCATCGGAGTTTTCGATGCCCTGGCCACCGCCATCATCGACGCCCTTATCTCCCTCTTCGGTTAAGGAGCGGGAGATGGCTGAGAACGCGAAATGGTATGTGGTGCATACCTATTCCGGATATGAGAATACTGTCGCGGCCTCCATTGAGAAGGCAGTGGAGAACCGCGGCATGCGGGACCTCATCCAGGAGGTCCGTATCCCTATGGAGACCGTGACCGAAATCACCGACAATGGCCCAAAAACGGTGGAGCGCAAGGTGTTCCCCGGCTATGTGCTGGTGAAGATGGTCATGACCGACGAGACCTGGCACCTGGTGCGCAACGTCCGCGGCGCCACCGGCTTTGTAGGCTCGGGCAACAAGGCCATCCCCCTCACCGAGGAGGAGATCGCAGCTCTGGGCGTGGAGAAACGGGAGATCGTGGTCGGCTACCAGGTGGGCGACAACGTAAAGATCACCGACGGCGCGCTCGAGTCCTTCCTGGGCACCGTCGAGGAGATCGACCTGGACCGGGGCAAGGTCCGGGTGGTGGTCTCCATGTTCGGGCGCGAGACCCCCGTGGAGCTGGAGCTCGACCAGATCGAGCCGATTCAAATGTAAGCAAAACCCGTTCCCCTTTCCTCATCCACCCCGTAGGGCGGAGGGGGGCTCCGGGGAACCGGTGCCCCCGGAAGACGCGGCGGAGGGCGCCAGCCCGACCCATTGTTCCCGCAGGAACAATCCGCGTCTTAGTGGGAGGCGCTTTCTCGCGCCGTTCCAACCACATTTATCGTAGGAGGTGCTGTTTCAAATGGCACAGAAAATTACCGGTTATGTAAAACTGCAGATCCCCGCGGGCAAGGCCACCCCCGCTCCCCCCGTCGGCCCTGCCCTCGGTCAGCACGGCGTGAACATCGCCGCTTTCACCAAGGAGTTCAACGAGCGCACCAAGAATGACATGGGCCTTATCATCCCCGTGGTCATCACTGTGTACGCCGACCGCTCCTTCACCTTTATTACCAAGACGCCCCCCGCCCCCGTCCTCATCAAGAAGGCCTGCAACATCGAGTCCGGCTCCGGCGTCCCCAATAAGACGAAGGTTGCCACCATCAGCAAAGAGGACGTCCGTAAGATCGCTGAGACCAAGATGCCCGACCTCAACGCCGCCAGCGTCGAGGCCGCCATGAGCATGATCGCCGGTACGGCGCGCTCTATGGGCGTCGTGGTGGGCGACTAAGGCGAAGGAGGGAATTAGAATGTTTAGAGGTAAGAAATACCAGGAGAGCGCCAAGAAGATCGACAAGGGCGTTTTCTATGATACCGCCGAGGCCATGGACCTGGTGGTCAAGACCGCTCCCGCCAAGTTTGACGAGACCGTCGAGCTCCACGTGAAGCTGGGCGTCGACTCCCGCCACGCCGACCAGCAGGTCCGCGGCGCCATCGTCCTCCCCCACGGCACTGGCAAGACCCCCCGCGTGCTGGTCTTTGCCAAGGGCGACAAGGCCGAGGCTGCCAAGGCTGCCGGCGCCGACTTCGTGGGCGAGATGGATATGGTCGAGAAGATTCAGAAGGAAAACTGGTTTGATTACGACGTGGTCGTCGCCAGCCCCGACATGATGGGCGTGGTGGGCCGCCTGGGTAAGGTTCTGGGCCCCAAGGGCCTGATGCCCTCCCCCAAGGCCGGCACCGTCACCCCCGACGTGGCCAAGGCCGTCACCGAGATCAAGGCCGGTAAGGTCGAGTACCGCCTGGACAAGACCAACATCATCCACTGCCCCATCGGCAAGGTCTCCTTCGGCCCCGACAAGCTGGCCGAGAACTTCAACGCCCTCATGGGCGCCATCATCAAGGCAAAGCCCTCTGCCGCCAAGGGCCAGTACGTGAGAAGCTGCGTCTGCGCCTCCACCATGGGCCCCGGCGTGAAGATCAATTCTGCCAAGCTGGTCTAAGCCAGTCTAGGGGGGACTGCGTCCCCCCTAGATACGAATACCGGGGTTGCTACGCGCCCCCAGTATTCGATACCCCCCTCGCCTTTGCATGGCAAAGGCGGCTCTGGCCGCAGCGGTCAGAGGCAGTGGTGTAGTTGGCGGAAGTAAATCCCGCCAACTACGGATTTTCATTTTATTCCCGCTAACGCGGAAACGCTGCGAGGCTTTGCAGGGCGGGGGCTCGCCCCCGCCGCCCCTCGCAAAAATTTTAGTTGACAACCTGTTTCCAGGCTGTTATACTATTTAAAGTGTTCAGAGACAGCAGGTGGTGTTCTACACCGTAAATCCTGCCGAGAATGCAGCAAAAGACGTCTGTTTTGTGCTGTTTTGTGTCTTTGGATACGAAACAGCACTTTTCTTTTCCAAACGCGTGGCCGCTCGGCGGCCACATGCGCAAAAAATTGCGCAAGCACAATTTTACTGGAGGTGAATCCAAAAATGCCTAACGCAAAAGTTCTCAGTGAAAAGCAGGCCATCGTGGCCGACCTGGCCGAGAAGCTGAAGAGCGCTGCCAGCGGTGTGCTGGTGGATTACAAGGGCATCACGGTAGCCGAGGACACCGCTCTGCGCAGCGAGCTGCGCAAGAACGACGTGGATTACTCGGTCATCAAGAACACCCTGATCCGTTTCGCCGCCAACAATGTGGGCCTGGAGGGTCTGGACGCGGTGCTCAACGGCACCACTTCCCTCGCTCTCAGCCACGGCGACCCCATCGCTCCCATGCGCGTGGTGAACAAGTTCGCCAAGAAGTTCAACGGCGCGAAGTTCGTCATCAAGTCCGGCTTTATGGACGGCAAGATCCTCTCCCTGAACGAGATTACCGCTCTGGCTGAGCTGCCCTCCAAGGAGGTCCTGCAGGCTCAGGTCCTGGGCACCATGCTGGCTCCTATCACCAGCCTGGCCATCGTCCTGAAGGCCATTGCCGAAAAGGGCGGCGAGAGCGTAGCCGCCGCCGTAGCCGACGCCCCCGCCGAGGAGACTCCTGCCGCCGAGTAATTCGGTGTACCTACCCGAATCAAAACAAAAACCATATTAGGAGGTTCATTTATTATGGCTAACGAAAAAATTGCTGCCCTCATTGAAGAGGTTAAGGCCCTGACCGTTCTGGAGCTGTCCGAGCTGGTCCACGCTCTGGAGGAGGAGTTCGGCGTGTCCGCCGCCGCCATGGCCGCTCCTGCCGCCGCCGCCGCCGCCCCCGTCGCCGAGGAGAAGACCGAGTTCGACGTGGTGCTGACTGAGATCGGCGCCGAGAAGATCAAGGTCATCAAGGT
>DATMXU010000203.1:0-6330 GCA_035562355.1 Pseudoflavonifractor sp. | reverse complement strand
ATGCTTATACGGGCCGCTCCGTAGCCACGTGTTTGGAATTTTATGGCCGTGGTGGCAGGCACGCCGCTACGTTGCCGTCTTACAGGAATCTATCAAAAAACGTAAAGACTCCCGCCGGGCTGATGCCCGGCGGGAGTCTGGTTTACATCTCACGGCGGCCCTCCAGGGCACGCATGAGGGTGGCATCGTCGGCAAATTCCAGATTGCTGCCCACGGGGATACCGTAGGCTAGGCGGGTGGTTCGCACGCCGAAGGGCTTGAGGAGCCGGGAGAGGTACATGGCGGTGGCCTCCCCTTCGGTATCCGGGTTGGTGGCCATGATGACCTCCCGGATGTCCCCCTGAGCCACCCGGTCCACCAGGGACTTGATGCGCAGGTCGTCAGGGCCGACATGGTTCATGGGGGAGATGACCCCGTGGAGCACGTGGTAGAGCCCCTCGTACTCCCGGCTGCGCTCGATGGCCACCACATCCTTTGGGTCGGCTACCACGCAGACGAGGCCCGCGTCCCGTTTGGGGCTGGAACAGATGGGGCAGAGGCCGCCCCCCTCGGCCAGGTTCTGGCACACGGGGCAGCAGGCGATAGAGGCCTTGGCAGCGGTGATGGCGTCGGCAAAGGCGGCTGCCTCCTCGTCGGGGAGGGAGAGCAGGAAGAAGGCCAGCCGCTGGGCCGACTTCCGGCCGATCCCCGGCAGGCGGGCAAACTGCTCCACCAACCGCTCCAGAGTGGGGGGAAAATACTGCATGGAAACGACCTCCAGTTCAATTATCCCCGCAGGGTTTCCACAGCGGCGGTGGGGTCGGCCGCGCCGAAGACGGCGGAGCCGGCCACCAGCACGTCCGCCCCTGCCTCCACGCAGAGCCTGGCGGTCTGGGCGTTGATACCGCCGTCCACCTCCAGGTGGCAGGCGGGGCAGTGCTGGTCGATATACCGCCGCAGGGCGGCCAGCTTGAGGAGCTGGTCGGCCATAAAGGCCTGCCCGCCAAAGCCTGGCTCCACCGTCATCACCAAAATGAGGTCCACGCCCCGCTCTAGATAGGGGATGGCGGCTTCAGCCGCCGTGATGGGCCGCAGGACGATGCCCTTCTTTACGCCGCAGGCGTCCATGCGGTCCAGGGCGGCATGGATGGCGGGAGGCATATCGGCCTCCAGATGGACCGAGAGGAGGTCGGCGCCCGCCTTGGAGAAGGCGTCGACATACCGCCCCGGTTTCTCTACCATCAGGTGTACATCCAAAAATTTATCGGTGCATTTGCGCAGGGACTGCACCACCGGGATGCCGATGGTGATATTGGGCACAAAGGCGCCGTCCATCACGTCCACATGGAGCCAGTCGGCGTTGGGGACGCGCTCAATGTCCCGCTGGAGATTGGCAAAATCAGCGGAGAGGATGGAGGGGGCAATTTTAATCATCTTTTAACCACTCCTTCACGGCTACTTCAAAACTATCTGCTATACTGCCATCAGTGACAGGGGGAGACATACCTGACGCGGGCACAAATAGGGCCGGGATGCCGCACCGTGGGGTCGTCCGCGGCATAAGATGCGTCAGCGGAATCGCCACGGGGCAGGGGTTCGGGTTCTCCCCCGCACACTCCCACAGACGGCAGGAGCCGGTCCCGGGGAATAACCGCTTTCAGATAGCCGTTTGGCGGGCGCTTGTCGCCCGCCAAACGGCAATGGAAAGGCTTTTCCCCGGTGCTCAGCCGTAGAACTCCCCGGTGGTGACCACCTGGACCTCGTACCCTGCGCCCCGCATGGCCTGGAGAATGCCCGCTTTATGGACATGCCCGAAGGCCTCCAGCGTCACCCGCAGCTCCACGCCGCTCTGGCGGTTGATGTTGACGAACTGGTTGTGCTCCAGCTTGATGATGTTGCCGCTTTCCCGGGCGATGATCCCGGCCACCCGCAGCAGCTCGCCGGGCTGGTCGGGGAGCTGAACCGAAAAGGTGAACACGCGCCCCCGGTTGATGAGCCCATGCTGGACAAGGCTTGCCACCGTGATGACGTCCATGTTTCCCCCCGAGAGAACGCTCACCACGTTCTTCCCCTTGCAGTCGAGGTGAGAGAGGGCGGCTACCGACAGAAGCCCCGCATTCTCCACGATCATCTTATGTTTCTCCATCATGTCGAGGAAGGCGTCCACCAGCTCGGCGTCCTCGATGGTGATGACCTCGTCCACATTCTTCTGGATGTAGGGGAAGACCAAGTCGCCGGGAGTCTTCACCGCAACGCCGTCGGCGATGGTCTCCACCCCGGGCAGTGTGACTACGTGCCCGGCCTCCAGGCTCGCCTTCATGGAGGCGGCCCCCACCGGCTCCACGCCGATGACCTTCACGTTGGGGTTGAGGAGCTTTGCCATGGTGGACACGCCCGCCGCCAGTCCGCCGCCGCCGATGGGCACTAAAATGATATCCACGTCGGGCAGGCTCTGGAAGATCTCGTAGGCGATGGTGCCCTGCCCGGTGGCGATGGCCAGGTCGTTGAACGGGGGGATGTAGGTAAGCCCCTCCTCCTCTACAAGCGCCATGGCCCTCTCGGCCGCGTCGTCAAAGGTCTGGCCGTGGAGGATGACCCGGGCGCCCAGGTCCTTGGTATTGTTCACCTTGACAAGGGGCGTGGTGGTGGGCATGACGATGGTGGCCGCCACCCCCGCCGCCTGGGCCGCGTAGGCCACGCCCTGAGCGTGGTTTCCCGCCGAGGCGGTGACGAGGCCCCGGGCCTTCTCCTCATCGGACAGGGTGCTCAGCTTATAGTACGCGCCCCGGATCTTATATGCCCCCGTCACCTGCATATTTTCCGGTTTAATGTATACATTGTTTCCAGTAGCCCTTGAAAAAGCCGTGCTGTAGACCAGGTCGGTGTTGGAAATGACTCCCGACAGCACCCGGCCGGCGGCTTTGAAATCTTCCAGCGTCATCATTGGCAGGACTCCCTTTCTCACGTTCTTCTTATTCTAATGAATTATGGGCATAAAGTCAACGTGTTCTTGACACTCTGGGCAATTGGGCGGTACAATATTAGAATCAGCAGCAATCGTATTTTTGGAGGAAAGTGCAATGGCAAAAATGGTAAAAAAATCAGCAGCCCCCATTTACCTGGTGGCGGCCCTCTGGGCGGTTTGGGCCCTTGCGTTTCCGCTGTACTCACCCCTGCATTATATCACGGCCGCCGCCGCGTCGATTTTGGTCTACGTGGTCGCCAAGGCGATTTTCCCCGATCGGGCCTACCAGACCCCGGCGTCCGCCTCCAAGGCCGAGCCGAAGAAAGAGGAGGCCCCCCCGGAGGCGAAGAAGACCACCGGCAACCCGGAGCTCGACAAGGTCATCGAGCAGGGAAAACTGGCCACCGCCGAGATGCGCCGCTTGAATGAGAGCATTAAGGGGGAGAAGATCTCCGCCCAGATCGACCATCTGGAGGAGGTGACCGGGAAGATCATCCGGCATGTGACCGAGTCCCCTCAGAAACTGCCCCAGATCTCCAAATTCCTCAATTTTTATCTCCCCACTACCCTCAAGCTTCTAAACGCCTATGACCGCATGGACGACGCGGGGGTCTCGGGCGCCAATATCGACGGCACCAAGGGCAAGATCGACGCCATGATGGACACCGTCATCGCCGCTTTCGACAAGCAGCTGGACGCCCTCTTCGGTGACGAGGCCCTGGATATCTCCACCGACATCACCGTTATGGAAAATCTGCTGGCCCAGGAGGGCCTGAGCGGTATGCAGATGGGCATGTAAAAATGGACGGGCGCACGGTGCTGCGCTCCTACCATAGAGAATAACGTAGGGGCGCACACCGTGCGCCCGCGAAAGGATGGAACATACCATGGCTGACGAGCTTAATCTGACCCCCGAGTTGACCCTGGACCCCACCGGAACCACCGAGGTCGCCGCAGCGGCAGCGGAGGCCACCGAGGCGTTAAGAGTCCCCACGGCCCCCAATCTGACTTTGAACAACGGCATTACTCTGGAGGACACCGCCGCCGCGCAGAAACAAAGGGAGGCTAAGGCCGTTCAGATCGACGAGAGCATGCTCAGCGAGGCTGAGCGCAAGATGGTCAACGACTTCTCCGAGAAGATCGATATCACCGACTCCAACGTGGTGCTCCAGTACGGCGCGTCGGCCCAGAAGAACATCGCCAGTTTCTCCGAGAATTCCCTCAACAGCGTGCGCACCAAGGACCTGGGCGAGGTGGGCGAGGCGCTGTCCGGCCTGGTGGTAGAGCTCAAGGGGTTCTCGGCCCCCGAGAAGAAGGGCATCGCCGGTTTCTTCCAGAAAAAGCGCAATGAGCTAGAGGAGCTCAAGGCCAGCTACTCCAAGGCCGAGACCAACGTAAACAAGATCGTCCAGGTTCTGGAGGGCCATCAGGTCACCCTGATGAAGGATATCGCTATGCTGGACCAGATGTACGACCTGAACACCAAGTACTATAAAGAGCTGACCATGTATATCATCGCCGGGAAGAAAAAGCTGCAAAAGGTCCGGGAGACCACGCTGGAGGAGCTGCGCAGAAAAGCGGCCGAGACCGGCGCCCAGGAGGACGCCCAGAAGTACAACGACATGGCCAACCTTTGCAACCGCTTTGAGAAGAAACTCCACGACCTGGAGCTCACCCGTATGATCTCCATCCAGATGGGGCCCCAGACCCGCCTCCTCCAGAATAACGACACCCTCATGCTGGAGAAAATACAGTCCTCCCTGGTGAACACTATCCCCCTCTGGAAGAGCCAGATGGTCCTGGCCCTGGGGCTGGAGCACTCCCGCCAGGCCACCGCCGCCCAGAGCGCGGTGACCAACATGACCAACCAGCTCCTTCAGAAGAACGCCGACATGCTCCGGATGGGCACGGTGGAGACCGCCAAGGAGGCCGAGCGGAGCGTGGTGGACATCGAGACCCTCCAGCACACCAACCAGCAGCTCATCGCCACCCTGGACGAGGTCATGAATATCCAAAAGGAGGGCGCGCAGAAGCGCCGAGAGGCCGAGATCGAGCTGGGGCGCATCGAGGGCGAGCTCAAGCAGAAGTTGTTGGAGCTGCGGGGGTAAACGGACGTGCAGACCTGCCCGCCCAGCTCGATTCCCGCGCCGCATGGCGCGTTCCAAGCGGTTTGCGCAGCAGAACCTTGCTGCCGGGCGGATTCACTCCGCCCGGGCAGATAAAAAGAGCCCAGGGTCCCCGCAAAATACTTTTATTTTGCGGGCGCTGGGCCGCATCGAAGGAGAACTCAAGCAGAAACTGCTTGAATTGCGGGGCTAAGGGCAGAACAGGAATACGCCACCCCGCATTTTTAGAAGGAGTAATGCCATGAATGTTATGAAAAAAAGGGGCGTGGCCGTCCTCGTCGCCATCGTGGTCATCGCCGCGTCTATCGGCATCGGCCAGTGGCGTAAGCCGGCGGCGGCCGTCCCGACGCCGGAGCCACCCATTACCCAGGGTACGGGCCTGGACACCAGCCTGTCCACCACCAAATATGAGAAGTTTGTCTACGACAAGGCAGACCTGCTCTCCGCCTCGGCGGAGCAGAACATCAGCCTCTACAACGCCAACTGGGATTACCGCTACAATAGTATCATCGCCGTGGTGACGGTGGACAGCCTGAACGGGCAGGCCGTCGAGGACTTCGCCTGGGACCAGGCGGACGACATGGCCTTGGAAGAGGGGGACGCCATCCTCGTCGTTGTGGAGGAAAACGGGTCCTACTATGTCGCCACCGGGAACGACTTCTCCACCATCATCACCAACAAGGTGAGCGACGAGCTGATTGGTATTCTGGATTCCTATCTCAACTATGGGAAGTTTGAGGACGGGGTCCTCAAGTTCTACTCCGCCATGGACGGCGTGTATCAGGACAACTTCGGCCTGGGCAACGCCGGCAGCGGCTACGACTGGGGCGAGAGCTACGGCACCTACCGCAGCAACGCCGGGATTTTGGCCGTCTTCCTCATTGTCATTTTGCTCATCGTCTTCATCGCCGTGGCCTCCTCCATCGACCGGGCGCGGTATCACGCCTACTATGGGAGCTATTACGGCGTGGGTGCGCCCCCGATCATGTTCCGGCCCATCCTCTTTTGGCATGGGCCCGGCTACGGCTGGTACCGCCGCCGGTGGATCCCCAATTACCATATCCGCTATCCCGGCAGTCACTACCGGGGTCCCGGCCCCGGGCCGGGTGGAGGCCCCCGTCCCGGCGGCCCAGGCGGTGGCCGCGGCGGCTTTGGCGGCACCGGGAACTCCGGCCCCCGCAGCGGCGGTGGCACCTTTGGCGGCCGTCCCACAGGCGGTAACAGCCGCGGTGGTTTTGGCGGCGGCGGCTCCTTCGGGGG
>DATMXU010000202.1:0-6889 GCA_035562355.1 Pseudoflavonifractor sp. | reverse complement strand
GGTATCCTATGTCAATAAAAAAAGGCAGCGGTTTTTTAAACCGCTGCCTGAATGGATGCAGTAATCTTATGACATCCGCGAAAAGTGCTCGACCGCTTTGGTAAAGTCCGCAATTGTCTTATCCGCGTTGCCGTGCTCGATGCCCTCGCGGACGCAGTGGTTCAAGTGGCCTTCCAAGACGATTTGCCCAACCTTATGCAATGCGCCCTTTGCGGCATTGATCTGGATAAGGACATCCTCGCAGGGGACATCTTCGTCCACCATTTTATCAATAGCCTTGATTTGGCCTATGATTTTGCTTAATCGCCTGTGAAGGCTCTCGGAATCCATGCATTGACGCATAATAGCACCTCCAAATACCCATAGGGGTATCATATACTATATCATCTTCTAAACCGCGCGTCAACTTGCTATCTGCGTTCTTGAACGACCCTGGCCAAACCAAACAAGCCGGTGAGACTTGAAAGGATTGGCCAGGGTCGTCTTTATGCACAATCCCTGCTATACCGAAAACAACGGAATGGTGAGGGGCGCAACGTCAGTCCTCGCCGGTATGGGTGAGGTAGCGGTAGAACGCGCTGTTGACATAGAGGTCGGTGAGCTCGACCTTCAGGTCGGGGGCCTTGTCGGCGACTACCTTGGCGATGGCCGCGGTGCCGTCCACAGTGCTGAAGGGGTGGATGGTGTAGGAGCCGTCGCGGATCACGTTGTCCTTGATGAGGGTGAAGTTCTCAGTGTCGGCCATGGGGACGGAGGAGGTATACAGGGGTTGGAACCAGGCGCCATAGAGCAGCGAGTCGGTGGGGATGCCTTCCTCATCCACCTTTTCAAGCCACTTCTTGGCATAGGCATTGACGACGCGGTCAAAGTCGTTTTTCTCCGCCAGGGTGTTAAACTCCAGTTTCATGTCGTACTCGGTGGCGTAGCAGAGGTAGCGGCCGCCCTCGATGGGCTTGACCTCATAGGTGTCGCTCATGGTCAGGCCCTTGGGGTCGCCCCACTCCACCATGTACTCATAGATGGAGGTCTTGGGCTCCAGGGCCACCTTGGCGTCGATACCCTCGCCATTCAGGAGGGCAAGGAGCTGCGCGGCGTGGGTGATGTCGCTGTGGCCGTACTGGAGGGTATACGCGGGCAGGAAGTTGGCGTTATAGCCGTCAAATTTCAGGTTGTAGCCGGTGGAGGCGCTCGCGATGACCAGATCGGCCCCCAACTGGGAGAGCTTTTCGTCGTCGAAGTTGCCGAAGGTCTTCCAGGCGGACTGGAGCTTGGCGTAGATGTCGCTGTCACTGGCCATGCCCAGGTAGCTGCGGCCGCGGCCCGAGACTTCCACGGCGTTCATCAGCAGGGTGGAGGCGGTGGAGGCGTCCAGCGGGGCGTTAAAGTCCCAGCCCGCAAAGGCCAGAGAGCAGTCCAGGGCGGCGGCCACATAGGGGGCGTACGCCTCGGCTACACCGATCACGCCGCAGGCGGTCAGGCGCTGGGCGGCCTTTTGAGGATTGACTGCGGCGGTATAGGTGAGAGCCAGCTCCTCCATACCGGAGAGCTCTACGGCGGCTTTCACAGCTTGGGCCAGGGTGAGGGAGCCGTCCCCGTGGGTCTTCTCCCCGCCCAGCTTGGCCAGCGCGGCGTCAAAGTCGGCGCGGGAGACCGCAGCGCTGAAGGGGGCGATATCGAAATAGGTCTTCAGGTACTCGGCGTCCTTGCTGTCGGAGGTGTCAGTTCCCACGAAGACGGTGGTGCTGGAGCCATTGTAGGCCACTGCCTGGTCCAGCGCGCCGGCGACGGCGCGGACGGGGAGGTAGGTAGTGCCGTTTGAGGCAAAGACCTCTACGGGATTGCCCTTGGCGTCGGTGGGATTGAGCGCTTTGCCGTCCACGTAGAGATGAATGCCTGAGTCTACCTCCATACTTCTTTTAATCAGCGCGGCGCCCGCGGGGAGGGCTGTGGCCAGCACCAGGGCGGTGATCAGAAGGCCGCTGAGGAGACGGCTGCGGGTGAGTTTCTTCATAGTTTGTTTCTCCTTCCGCTTACTTTTATCGTCTGCCGGCGCTCCGGCGGAGAAGTGAAAAATTACCGTTTGCCCTTGTCGTAGATTTCACCGAGAGCACGGGGCGCGCGGTTCGTCTTGGAGAAGAAGATGAGCAGCAGCAAAGTGATGAGGTAGGGCAAAATCATAAAGAGATCCGAGAAGGCGGCGGGGAGGCCCATGACCTGGGTCAGGGCGAAACCGCCGGACCGGGCAAAACCGAAGATAAGGCAGGCGCCCAGGGTGGGCATGATCTGCCAGTTGCCGAAGATGAGCCCGGCGATGGCCAGGTATCCGTAGCCCATGTAGATGCCGGGGGAGAACTGGGCGGAGATGGAGTAGGCAAAGCAGATTCCGCCCAAGCCGGACAGCGCGCCCGAGACCATGACGGCCCCAAACCGGATCCGGCCTACCTCGACGCCCGCCGCGTCCACGGCGTGGGGATTGTCGCCGCAGGCCCGCAGGTGCATGCCGAAGGGTGTCTTATAGAGGAAATACCACGCGAGGAAGGCCACCGCGAGGATGACCAGCTCGAACGGGTAAATGCTGGAGAAAACGGCCCCTAAGACGGGGATGGAGGAGAGGCCGGGCACCGAAAAGCGCACCGAGGTGGCGAGCACGAACTTGTTGGAGGGCGCGCCGAAGACGGTGGCGTTGAGCTGGCTGGTGAGAAAGGTGGTGAGGGCCATGGCGAGGATGTTGACGACGACGCCGCTGATGACCTGGTTGGCCTTGAATTTCACGCAGAGCACGGCGTGAAGCAGGGAGTAGAGCGCGCCGCCCAGCATGGCAAAGAGCATGGCGATGAACATGGGCGCCTGGCTGCCCGCGGCGAAGAGCCCGGCCGTCAGCGTGGCGGCCAGCGCGCCGATGAACGCGCCCATGCCCTGGAGGCCCTCGATCGCCAGATTGGTGACGCCGCTGCGCTCGGAGTAGATGCCGCCGATGGCCATGATGAAGAGGGGGAGGGCAAAGGAGAGGCCGTCGATGATCATGGTGTTGATGATATTCATGCGCCCGCCCCCTTTCTCTTGTCCTGCGCGGCCCGGCCAGCGAACAGCTTTTCATCCTCCGCCCGCTGACGGGCGCGCTGCAGGAGGTAGCCGATGAAAGCGCCGCAGGCGGCGAAGAGCAGGATGAGCCCGGTGATGAGGCTGCCGATCTCCTGGCGGACGCCGATGGAGGAGCTCATATAGGTGCTCCCCTTGTCGATCACGGTGATGAAGAAGGAGGAGAAGAGGATGCCGACGGGGCTGGAATTGCCCAGCAGAGACACCGCGATGGCGTCAAAGCCCGTGGAGATGAGCACATCGGGCTGGATAGAGCCGTAGTAGCCAAGGTAGTAGGTCACCCCTGCCAGGCCGGCCAGCGCACCCGAGAGCGCCATGGAGAGAATGGTGGCCTTTCCCACGTCGATGCCGGCATACCGGGCGGCCCGGGGATTGGCGCCCACAGTGGCAAACTCAAAGCCCACCTTCATCTTGCGGAAGAGAAACTGGATCAGGGCGACGGCCAAAAGCGCCAAAACGATGCCCAAGGGGAGGTCCATCTTCAGCTCTCCCACCGGGGTATCCATAAGGGAGAGCCGTGCGGCGGCGTTGATGGCCTTGGACTGGCGGGAGACCGGATCGGCCAGGAAATACTTGATGATAAAGCTGGCCAGGTACCGGACCGTGTAGTTGAGCATGATGGCCGAGACCACCTCGTTGATGTTCCACTTGTACTTGAGGAAACCGATGAGGGCGGCCACCGCAGCGCCCGCGGCGGCTCCCACCAAAATGACGGCTGGCTTGGCGAGGAGGGCGGGCAGGGGGCTGTAGCCCACCAGCACGGTGGCGATAAGGCCGGAGAGGAGCATCTGGCCGGAGACGCCGATATTGAAGAGGCCCGCTTTAAAGGCCACCGCCACCGAGAGAGAGGCGAATAGCATGGGAGTCCAGGCATTGATGAGACTCATTAGATCGGTAAGCATGCTCTTTTTCCCGGCGTAGGACGCCTTGGGCAGGAGCCCCGCGCCCTGGAGAAAGCTGGCGTAGGTGGTAATGGGATTCTTGCCCAGAATGAGCAGGACGACGGCGCCCGCAATAAGACTCAATAGGATGGCAAAGAGGGGAATGGTGATCTTCTGGCGTCTCTCGTCGCCCATCAGGGCGAGAAAGGCCCGCTTGACAGGGTTTGACTTCTTCACGAGTGTTTCACCCCCATCATGAACTGGCCCACCTCGTTGGTGGTCAGGCTGTCGGCGGGCGCGACCTTGAGGAGCTCGCCGGAGTAGAGGACGCCGATGGTGTCCGCGAGACCCATGATCTCATCCAGCTCCAGGCTGATGAGGAGAATGGCGTGCCCCGCGTCCCGCTGCTCCAGAATCTGGCGGTGGATGTTTTCAATGGCGCCGATGTCGAGGCCCCGGGTGGGCTGGACGAAAATCATCAGGGGGGACCCCAGCTCAATCTCCCGGGCGACGATGGCCTTCTGCTGGTTGCCGCCCGACATGGAGCGGACGATGGTATCCTTCCCCTGGCCGGAGCGGACGTCGTACTCCTCAATGAGCTTTTCCCCGTATTTGTCGAACTCGTCCTCGTGGAGGATGCCCTTTCGGCAGAAGGGGGGCTTATAGTAGCTCTTGAGGGCCAGGTTGCTGGAGAGGGAAAAGTCCAGCACCAGGCCCACCTCGTGCCGGTCCTCGGGGATGTAGGAGATACCGGCCTCGCTCCGGGCGCGGACGCTGGAGCGGGTGATGTCGGTCCCCTGAAACGTGATGGCGCCCTCTGCGGCGCTCAGCATACCGGCCACCGCGTCGGCGATTTCGGTCTGACCGTTGCCGGAGACCCCCGCGATGGCAAAGATCTCCCCCGCACGGATGGAAAAGGATACGTCCTTCACCACGGGGAAACCGTCGGCATTTTTTACGGTGAGATGCTCAACCTTCAAAACCTCGCCGCCGAACCTGGGCGCGTTCTTCTCCACGGCAAAGTCCACCTCCCGGCCCACCATCAGGTTTGCCATAGTCTGGGTGGAGGTGGAGGGTACGTCCAGCACGTCGACGAGCTTGCCGCGATTCAGGATGGCGCAGCGGTCGGCCACCTGCTTGATCTCCTCCAGCTTGTGGGTGATGAGGATGATGGTCTTGCCGCCCTCCCGCAGCGAGCGGATGATCTTGAGGAGGAATTCGATCTCCTGTGGGGTGAGTACGGCGGTGGGTTCGTCAAAGATAAGGATTTCCGCCTCGCGGTAGAGCATCTTTAAAATCTCGACGCGCTGCCGGGTGGAGACGTTCACATCCTCAATCCTTGCCCTGGGGTCCACCTCCAGGCCGTACTGCCTGGAGAGGGCGGCCACCTTCTCGTTGGTGCCCTTGATGTCCACCACCGGGAGAAGTCCGGCGCGGCGCTTGGGCTCGATGCCCAGGATGATGTTCTCGGCGATGGTGTAATTGCTCACCAGCTTGAAGTGCTGGTGCACCATGCCGATGCCCAGCTTGGTGGCGTAGTTGGGAGAAGAGATGTGCTCCCGCCTGCCCCGGACCCAGATCTCCCCCTCGTCAGGCTCGTACATACCGAACAGCATACTCATGAGGGTGGATTTGCCCGCGCCGTTTTCGCCCAGCAGGGCGAAAATCTCACCTTTTCTGATCCCCAGGGAAATGTCACTGTTGGCCACGATGCCTGGAAAGCGTTTGGTGAGGCCCCGCATTTCCACGATGTACTCGTCTGCCATCCACATCACGCTCCTCATTAAAGAGAGCCGCGGCTAAAATATCAAAATAGTTTAGCCGCGGCGCTTATCCGTATTACAGGCCGTATTACAGGCCGGGGAACTCCTCGGGCGTGGTGCCGCTGAAGTTGGCGGCGGGCACGATGGTGCCGTCCTTCACCTTCCCGTAGAGGTCGGACAGGGTCTTCAGGGTGTCCGCGGTCAGCTGCTGGCGGCCCTCGGCGGAGACGTAGCCGGTGGAATCGGTGTCGGCGTGGAGAACCACGTTGCCGCCCGTGAAGGAGCCGTCGACTACGGCATTAAGCTGCCGCTCCACGTTGATGGCCATGTTCTTGAGGACGCTGGTGAGCATGATGTTGGATGAGCCGTTGACGCCGTCGTTATACTGGTCCACGTCGCAGCCGATGACCATCACGTCGCCGGCCTCCTTGGCGGCGGTGAACACGCCGTTGCCCGAGGCGCCGGCGGCCACGAAGATGATGTCGCAGCCCTGCTGGATGAGGGCGTTGCCCACCACCTTGCCGGCGGCCTCGTCGCCGAAGTTGCCGGTGTAGTTGCCGCCCACGTTGACCCCGGTCACGTCGGTGCCGGCATAGGAGGCGATCTCCACGACCTCGGCCTTGGCGCCCAAGTGCTTGACGGCGTAGTTCACGCCCGACTCAAAGCCGAACTGGTAGTTGACGTTGGAGGGATAGGCGACGCCGTTCACCACGGCCACCTTGCCGGTCTTGGTCTCAAGGGCGGCGGACACGCCGGCGAAGAAACCGCTCTCGTTCTCGGCAAACTGCATGGCGTAGACGTTCTCCAGCTCCACGTCGGCGCCGTCGGCCGAGGGGAAGGAGTCCACCAGGATGAATTTCTTAGTGGGGTTCTCCTTCGCCACAGTGGCGATGCCCGCGAACTGGAACCCGGTGCAGACCAGCACGTCATAGTCGGCCACGATATCGGTCACGGCCTGGACGGCGGCGGAGGGGTCGCCGGTGGACTCCTGGACGGGGGTCACGCTGTCGATGTTGCCGCGGGCGGCGATGAAGTTCAGGATGCCGTCGTAGTTGTCCTCATTGAAGGAGCCGTCGTCCACGGTGTTGGGGCTGGTAACGATGGCGATCTTCAGGGGAGTGGCGCCGCTGGAGGAGGGGGAGGGGG
>DATMXU010000201.1:0-45921 GCA_035562355.1 Pseudoflavonifractor sp. | reverse complement strand
GTCCTGACCATTGTGCAGGCGGCAGGCGCAATGGAGCTGTCCGCAAAAGGTGTCCTCGTTACCAAGCTGGATTGTATTGAAGACGCGGCATCCATTGATATCTTTTGCTTTGATAAAACGGGGACCATCACGCAGAACCAATTGTCGGTGGTTGACTGCGCCGTATTTGGAGGTTTTCGGAGGGCTGAATTGATACAGCTCGCGGCCCAGGCATCCAAGGAAGAGGGCATGGATCTGATCGATACCGCCATCATCGCCTATGCAAAAGAATCCGGCTTTACGCCTCATTATGAGAAACAAACCCAATTTATTCCCTTCAGCCCTGAAACTAAGAGGACGGAAGCGGTCATTACCGACGAGGGGAAAGAGGTCAGAATCATGAAAGGGGCGGTCCCAACCATTCTCGGACTCTGCGGCGGCATCGACGGCTTGATGACGGAAACCGTCAGCCGGACTGTCGACGCTTTCTCCGGAAAAGGGTTCCGGTCGCTTGCGGTGGCGGTCGCCAAAGACAGCCAGACACGTCTTGTGGGACTGCTGGCCATCGCGGACCCCCCGCGTGAGGATTCCGCTCCCATGATTTCTAAAATCCGTGACCTTGGAATCAAGCCCATCATGATCACCGGGGACAGCGCACCGATTGCGCGGGAGATTGCGCAGCAAGTCGGAATCGGCGGCAGGATTCTGCGTATTTCTGAACTCAAAGACTGCAGCCGGGAAGAGCAGCTTAAGCTGATTCGGGAAAACGGCGGTTTTGCGGAGGTCCTCCCGGAGGATAAATATCAAATTGTAAAACTGCTTCAGGAAAGCGGACACATGGTGGGTATGACGGGGGACGGCGTAAACGACTCCCCCGCGCTCAAGCAGGCCGAGCTCGGCACAGCCGTGTGCGAAGCGACAGATGTAGCCAAGGCCTCCGCAAGCATCATCCTGACTCAGCCGGGCCTGAGCGAAATAATCGACGCAGTAGACGTAAGCAGAAAAACCTATCAGCGGATGCTGACCTGGGTGATTAATAAAATTACTAAGGTTGTTGAAGTGGTTCTGCTGTTTACGGTCGGTTTCTTCTGGCTGCAGAATACCCTGGTATCTCTGCTTGGCATGTCGCTGCTGGTTTTTGCAAATGATTTTGTCACCATGTCCATCGCAACCGACCGGGTAAAATCCACAGCGTCTCCAAACAAATGGAACCTGCGAGACATTACGATCTCTTCCTTCTTTCTGGGTCTTCTATTTGCGCTTGAGGATTTGTTCGTGATATGGGTTGGAATCCGCGCGTTCTCTCTATCCTTTGAACAATTGCAGACAGTGGCGCTGTTGGCGCTGGTTTTCAACACACAGTTCAGAATGCTGGTTGTAAGGGAAAGGAAACATTTCTGGTCCTCAAGACCCAGCACCTATCTGCTGACAATCAATATCGTCACAATCATCGCCTTTGCGGTGCTTGGCGTATCGGGGCTGATCCTCCCTGCGGTAAGCGCGGGGACGGCCTTAAGTATATTGGGTATCGTTATGGTATGTGTATTGGCAATCGACTTTATGAAGGTCTATCTATTCCGATGGTTTCATGTGTAACTCGCAAAGAGAGCGGGTGCACTTTGCGTGCGGCCCCGAATTGGAGGGTGGCACCGATTACTCCGCCTGTTCAGTGGCACCCGCCGCCGGGTCAATTCATCCCCTTGAAAAATGAAGGCACAGCGCCGGGGAAGGTCATTTCCCGGCGCTGTGCCATTTGTATAGGGCAGATTATATTACAACGTTCTCCGCAAACCGCATGAGGATGGTGGCAACCTCGGCGCGGGTGGCCGTGCCGGAGGGGGCCAAAGCCGTCGCGGTCCGCCCGGTGACGAGGCCCCCGGCGTTGGCCCACCGCAGGGCGCTCAGCGCGTAGGGGGCGGCACTGCCCGCGTCGCTGTAGGCCGCGAGGTCGTTCGCCCCGGCGACGTCGTACCCCTTAACGCCCGCGTAGCGGTACAGGATAACCGCAAGCTGCTCGCGGGTAATGGGGTCGTCCACGCCAAACAGACCGCTGTCGTACCCGGTGACAATACCGCTCGAGCTGGCCCAGAGCACCGCATCGGTGTACCACTGGCCGTCCTCCACGTCCGCAAAGGGGTTCGCCGCCGTGACAGCGGGCTTGCCCTCCAGGCGGTAGAGCGCCGTCACCAGCATGGCGCGGGTCATGTCGGCATTGGGGCTGAAGGCTGTGGCCGACGTGCCGTTGAAGAGCGCATGCTCGGCAACGTACTTCACCGCGTCATAGAACCAGTCGCCCGCCTTCACGTCGGTGAAGGGATTCGTCCATGCGTCGTAGCCGACGACATAGTTGGAGAGGTGCGTGGTGGCGAAGGTGGCAAGACCCGTGGCCTTGTCGTAGGCGCAGGCCATGCGGGTGAGCTTGCCCTCCGCGCTGAGATGCCAGACGGCGACGCCCTCGGCGCTCTCTCCGTTTTTGAGCGTATAGGGCAGGGAGAGGGTAATTTGCTTGCCGTCAAAGCTGCTGATGGGCTTGCCGCCGCTCGTGATGGAGATGTCGAAGACCGCGCCGTCCCCCACCAGCCTTTGCTGCTCGACGGTCAGGGCCTTGGCGTCCACCGCCCCGACGGCGATGGCGACGGTCTCCCCCGCTGCCTGGGCGGCGGCGGAGGCCAGCGCGCCGTTGGGGAGGGTCACGCTGCCGACCGGAGTGCGGATCGTCAGGTCGGCGGCGGTGTCCGCACCGATGGCGGAGACCGACGCCTTCGGCAGCTCGACCGTGACCTTGGTGGCTTTGCCCGTGACAGAGGGCTCGATCACAATGGCGCTCGCTTTACCGTCTCTGGCAGCCTGGATGGCTGAGGCGAGGCCCTTTTCCGTCATCTCGGCCCTGGCCGCGCCGTCCTTGTCCGCGGTAACCTTGGGCTTGAGCACGGTCCCGCTCGCGGGCTGCTCCGCCATGCCGCCGCCCACGCCGGGCTCCTCTTTCCAGTTCCCGGTGTAGAGGAACTGAATGCTCTCGCCGCCAAACAGATAGCATGCGTTCATCATTTTATCCGGGAATACGCCGTCCACCGTGTACATCCAGCCGGAGTCCTCGCCCTTGTCGAATTCCGCCAGCCGCACTCCCTCGCTGTCCGTGACGGCGGCGATGTACGAGCCGCTCGCCTCATAGGTAAAGCCCTTGTCGGCCAGCACCTGCCTGAACACATTGAAGACGGTCGTGCCGCTCTCCAGCTCCCCGACCGAAACGGACGGAATGCTCTCGATAAGGCCCCTGCCGTCAAGGGAGAAGGTGACCTGGAAAGTGCGTTCGGGGTTTGGGTTCTCCCCGGAGGTGCCCGTGACCTTGAACTGGGCCTGGATGTCGACCCGATTGAGGGCCTGGAAATCCCGGTTACCGGGGTACTTGTTCGCATACTTGCCCAGCACCTCGTGGGTCAGGCAGCTCTCCACCGTGACCGGCGTGTCGTAGGCAGGCTGGTGCAGGCGCAGTACCTCGTGCTCCAGGATGTCGGACCTGCTGGAGCGGAATGTCCTCCACTGCTCGTAGCCGGGGCCGCCCGGCCCGGAGCCGAGCAGGTCGTCCACCGCGACGCCGCGCCCTGTGTCATCGCTGATCTTGCGGCTATAAACCAGGGTTTCTCCGTCCGGGGCGAAGACCGCCTCCCGGAAGGTCTTCAGGTCCGCGGTGATCGCGTCCTTATCGGTATTCGTGCCCATGAGCGCGTTGGCATAGTCCGCGCGGACCGCCTCCATCAGGCGCAGCGCCTCGTTGATCTCCTCCTGCTCCAGGGGCAGAACGGTGAACTCCATATCCCTGGAGGCCGAGAGCGCCGGATTCGCCCGACTGGTCATGGTGACGGTAAAGCCGACTGTCACCGGCGCTTTTCCCGGCAGGGGACGGTAGATGTAGCCGCGGTAGCCATTGACCTCCAGCACATCGGTATTTTTGCTGGTGACCGTGAACCGATAGGCCGAATAGTCCGCCACGCCCGTGTTGGCCGGGGTGGGGAACTGGATATCCCCCGCCACGGCGGCAGGGTCGAGTTTCGTCTGCGTGATAGAATCCTTCAGCCTTTCGAGCGTGTAGTTCCCCAGCTTTTGCTGCATCTTTTCCGGGGTATCCGCGCCCTCGCTGCCCAAAATGATCAGGTCAAAGGGAACAGAGAGCATGATATCGGCCTCGCCGCTCGCGGTCAGGTTGAAACGGATCACGGCGGTCAGGTTCACCTGGGCATCCACGCTCTGCCGGTTGATGACACCTGTGGTTTCATCGTCCAGCGGGCCCGCCTCCTGCGGCGTGATGGCCCAGGAGTCGGACTCCCAGGAGATTGTCGCCCACCGGGCGGTATCCAGCTTGATCGGTAGGGTAAGGGGCTTGGTGATCTCACTCGGAGAGCTGTTGTTTCCTTTTATCGCGTCCCAGGTGAGCTGCTCCGCCACCTGCTCCCGGAGGGCCTCCACGACCCTGTCGCGATCCCAGGGGATATTGGCCTGTACGCCGCCCCAGTCCACACTCTGTCCGTCCTTGGAGAGGGTGAAGGAAATACCGCGCACGATCGCGCCGTTGTATGCGCCCGTCGTTCCGGGATTCCGGTAATAGTAGGTAATGGCACCACTATCCTCGATATAAATCTCATCGCTCGGGGTGGCAGAGCCGCGGTTCGTGAGGGCCACGTCCACGTCGGCAAAGCCGCGGTCGGCCAACTGCGCCTCCACCAGCGTGACGATGTTGGTATCCCGGGTGCAAACCGGCGTCAGGGGCGCACCGAGGGAGGACCGCGCCTCCTCAAGATAGTTCCGCGTGACCTGTGCGGCGGAATAGACCGTGAGGGTAAAGGCTTTGGTATCCTGTATTTCTCCCTTGGTCAGCGTGGCGGTGAGAACGACGGTGACCTTATTCGCCTCCATGGGGAGGACGACGGCGCCCGCGCCGCTGATCACGTCGGCCCTGCTGCTCTCCCATGAGATGGCACTGCCCGCCGCCCCGGTCCCGGGCAGCTGGATGGTCCTTGCATAGGTAAAGACCAACTGCGGCAGGCTCAGGGCCGCCTTGTCCGACGCCACCGCCAGCTCGTCCGGCGACGCCACAGGGGCCCTTCCCCCCTGCCATTTTAGGACGGGGTAGCCGCTGTTCTGGTTTTCATCGGCAGCCAGATAGAAGGGTCCGTCCACGCTGCCGCCATTCAGGGCGAGTGCCAGCGTGTACTTTTTCATCTCTGCGCTGGTTTTCTGCTGCGCGCCGTCCGAGCTCCCCTCCCCAACGCCCCTGGCGCAGGAGCTGTCAAGATAGAAGGTATTCTCCACGCTGCCCGGAGAGGTGAGTGTTCCGACAATCGCGCCGGTGGACTTGTCAGCCCCGGAAGGAAAGCTCACGAACCCAATGTTATAGCAGCTTTTAATGCTGCCCGTGTTCACGCCGGTAACGCCGCCCACGCCGCCGTTCGGGTTCTGTCCAGTGGCAGTGGCCGCAGCTATGCTGTAGCTGAACTCAATAACTCCCGTGTTCTGCCCGGCGATGCCACCCAAACGGACGAGGTAGGATTCCCCAGAGCCTCCGGTCGTATAGCTGCTGCTCACAGAGGCGAGGGCGGCGCAGCCCGAAATCAGGCCGCCGCTGTTATTCCCGGCGACGCCGCCGACACGCTGACCGTCGGCAGAAACCGTCACACCGGCGACGCAGTTTCTCACCGTGCCGTAGTTCACGCCCACGATGCCGCCGGTGTTGCTGGTGCCTGTGATGGAGCCGGAGACGATCAGGTTCTCAACAATGCCATCTTTCGCAATGCCGTAGAAAAGTCCATAGCAATCTCCTGCGATCCCGCTGACAACGCAGCCGTTTCCGTCAAAGCTGCCTTTGAACTCCTTGCTATAGGGCCCGATGGAAGACCAGGGCTTATTGCCCACATCGATGTCAGCAAGCAGGACAATCCGGGTGTCTAAAAGGCGGCCCCCAATCGTCTCGCTGGCAAACCAGGCCAGCTCCGCGCCGGTTTTGATGTAATAGGTCCCTCCAATGGGCGTGACCACGGTCTTTTCCACTCCATCCCAGGGCTGGGCCGCAGGGAGGGCGGTCATGGAGACCGTTTCGCTCACAGGCTGGGCGGCTACCGTGAGCGGCTGATCGACAAGGGGCTCGTAGTCCTTGGCCACGACGGTATAGCGGTACTCCCCCGCCGGCAGGCGGTAACTGCCGTCAGACTCGCTCGCGAGCTGTCCCGCCGCGGCATGGCTGAGCGTGAGCGCGGCCCCCTGCGGCAGCCCTGAGAAGGTCACCGTCTGCCGGGCAGTCTCCGCCAGGACAACCGTGACCGTGCCGGGGTCGTCCCCGTCCACTACCGTAAAGGGCCCCTCATTCGCCGTCTGGTAGCCGAAGGCGGAGGCGGAGTAGACGTACTCCCCCGCCGGGAGACGGTAGACGCCGTTTGCCCCCGTCTGGGTGACGCCTGCGGTATCCTTCACCGTCAGGACTGCGTTTGCCGGGGTCAGGTCGAAGGTCACCTGGAATTTCTCCACCTTGGGGAGCTGGCACTCCAGGACTGGGTAGCCGCCGTTCAGATCGCCGGGGTCGGCCGCAAAACGGCTGCCTTCGGGGGCGTTCTGGTTCAGCGTGTCCAGAAAAGTGATTGCCTTTAGCTCCGCCTCTGTTTTGAAAGAGCAGCTTGTAGGGGCTGCGGCGTTGCCGACACCAACGGTAGTTTCGTCACCCAGCCAGTAAGAATTCACGGCGGTGCTTGTACTACTCAGATAGCCGACAAGCGCGCCGCTGTTGGTGCCGCTGCGCACGCCTGAGTCTGCATTGTAGCAGTTTTCAATCGTCACGGTTCCTGTGGCATAGCCGACTATGCCGCCATAGTTGGTTCCTGTGGCGGTGACCATACCGGTATTATAGCAATTTTTGATACTAATGTTTGCAGTTCCTGACATGCCACCAATGACCCCACCCGACATGCCTTTCGCATTAATTGAGCCAAGGTTTGCGCAACCAGTAAATACTGAGGTCCCGGTAGCGTCTCCCGCTACGCCGCCAATCTTGTTTCCCTTGGCGTCGATGCCCACCTTGCTGACACAGTTGACGATACTGCCGCCCTGTACCTGACCGGCGATACCGCCTATGAAAGCGTTGCTCGTTTGAGAGCTGCTGATTGTCCCCTCAACAGTAAGGTCTTGTATGGCGCCGTCTGTCCCTACCTTGGCAAACAGGCCCTGATAGGTGGCATTCCCCGCGCTGATATCCAGCCCGCTGATGGTATACCCGTTGCCATCAAGGGTGCCGGTAAACGGCGCAGTAGAGCTCCCGATGGGCGTCCATTCACCCGTCAATACAATATCGCCGGTCAGCTTATAGGAGCCGCTCAAGCCGATCTCCTCTAACTCCGCTTGGCTGCTAATGGTTTGGACCGTCCCCTCCACCGCCAGCGCGGCCGGCGGCAGCATCCCCAGCGCCAGGACCAGCACCAGCAGCCCGGAGAGAAAGCGTTTGCTCCAGGTTCGTTTTTTCATTTGTTCTCCTCCTCATAAAAATCTACATTTATATAAACGCCATTCGGCGCAATTTCTTCTGACAAAAAAGGACGCGGCAGATATCATATCTGCCACGTCCGTCTGTTTTCGTGTACCCAAAATCCGTCCGGCCCTATGAAAAAGGCCTCTTCGGTCTCAAACATCGTCGGTCTTCTGGCTCGTGCATTGGGGGGCGAAGATCGCCCCTGCGCCTGTTATCCTACCTTCTCAGTTTCCCAATGGCCGGCTCACGCCGCGGATGACAGACTCCTGCACTTACAGCAACGGGTTATGCTCCGGACTCTGACCGGATTTCCTCATCCCAGCGCCTGCCGGTTCCGGCAGTCGTCACGTGGGACACGATGCAGTGTATTCAATTGTAGGGCCGCCGATTTTTCACAGGGCGCCTTGGAGCAAAAAAATAGCGAAACACCCTCTGGGGCGCTCCGTTACCATGATTGTCCTATCCTCGGACAGTCACACGTAGCCACCACTCAAAGGTATCGCATCTTCACGAATCAGCAGGAATATCCCGGCTTTGCCCGTGGGCCGCTCACAGCGCGGCCCTTGCCTACTCGGGCGCCTTCCCGCCGTTCCGTATGTGGAACGCCAGTGGCCTTTTGCCCTTTCGTTGGCTTCACGGTTGTTGAGTACAACGCCGGATTCTCACCGGAAGGACCCGCGTGGTCCCCGCGCCTATGGCGCCTTTCTCACAAACTGATTCCATATAAACTTGTCCTGTCACATTATATAGCAGGGTATAGAAAAAGTAAAGCCCTCTTTCCTGCTCTGTCCAATTTATTGTCAAACTTTGATATTTCGCTAACATTATCTAGGGGGAGCTCCATGGGCATACGGCCATGGAGCTCCCCCTGTATATGACTGAAAAAGCCTTGACGCATCAAGAGCGCCCTATCACTAACGGAGGAGGGCGAAGAGCAGATACTCCCTTGCGGCCTATGCTCTCCTGTTCTCCGCTGAGCGCCTAGCCCACCTGCGTCGTCAGGAAAATGGGGAGGGTCATTTGCTCGATTTGGTCCTGCAGCTCCTCGATCTCGTCCATATGGCGGTCCTCATCGTTCAGGATCTGCACGAGAATATCCCGCGTAGCGTAATCGCGCAGCTCACCCGCAAGGACGATAGCGTCGTTATAGGCCTTGATCGCATCAGTCTCGGCAAGACGGTCGTTCTCCACCTGCATGGGAACCTCGCTGCCAATGTGGATCTTGTTCAGATTGCTGACGATGGGTGTGCCGCCGAGAAAGAGAATCCTTCCAATCAGCTTTTCGGCGTGTTTCATCTCGTCGATCGCCCGCTTTTCAACGCCGTGGTGCAGCTTGCTGTAGCCCCAATCCTCACACATCTCAGCATGGACAATGTACTGGTTGATTGCGGTCAGCTCGTCGGCCAGCAAGGCGTTCAACGTGTCGATCAGTTTGGGATCTCCCTTCATAACAATAGCTCCTTTCATTTATTTTCTTTAGTGGTTCACCGCCAGTTGCTATTGTCTATATTGTAGCACTTTTCCAATAAATGTTCAATGATTTTAATAATAAGATGAGGTCCAATGGCCGGTGCCGCATCGATCGTCTGTTCCGTGTCATCCAGGGTTCCGTTGATCCTCCGGGAAGTGGACCTATCCGCCCCCTTCGAGGGGCAGGTTTCTCAGGAAAAATCGGCGTTTCTATTTCTTGACAAGGCTGAAGGGCTTACTGTATAATATGGAATTAGCCGATGCTAACCATCTTGCGCCGAGAGGCGCTTAAAATCAGCGCAACAGTTAGCACACGGTAACTTCTAGTTTTCATTCGCTGCTGTATGGCGGACAGCATGGACTCCGGGTATCTGGACATTTCCCGCTGTCTTCGGGCTTATGGAGCTATCCGCTGAGCAAGACCGCCCCAAAAAGCATTGGGATATGGGTACCGCATGAGAGGAGCTACTGTGATGAAATCGGAAAAAAAGAAGAAAACCGGCACGGCGCGGCTATTGGAACTGGCGGCCACCAAAAAGCCTCTGGTGGTCAGCTCGCTGATTCTGTCCGCACTGGCCTCCGTCGTGAGCTTTGTCCCCTACATCGCCATTTACCTTATTGTACGGGAAATCCTCGGCGCACTGCCAAATATGGCGGTGCTGAACACGGCGCTGCTCATCCGTTACGGCTGGCTGGCCTTCATCGGCGTGGTGGGCAACATCCTGCTCTACTTCGGGGCGCTGACCTGCTCCCATCTGGCCGCCTTCGGCACGCTGTATGAGCTCAAGGTGAACTTCGCCACCCATCTGGCCAAGGTGCCGCTGGGATTCCACGTAATGGTGGGCAGCGGCAAGCTGCGCAAAATCACCGATGAAAACATCGAAAAGGTCGAGGGCTTTATCGCGCATCAGCTGCCCGATCTGGCGGGGGCCTTCGTCGCTCCCGTGGTGATGATCGTTATCCTGATGGCTGTAGACTGGCGCTTTGGCCTTGCCGTGATGGCAGGGGTCGTCCTGGCGTTCATCATCCAGTTTTCGCTCTATGGAAACGAGGGCTCCAAGGCGATGATGGCAAAATACCAGAAATCCATCGAGGAGATGAACAACGCTTCCGTCGAGTATATCCGCGGCATCTCGGTGGTCAAGGCGTTCAGGCAGACCATCTATTCGTTCCGCCGCCTACATGACACGATCAAAGCATACACCTCTATGGTCATCCCCTATACCCTGAGCTGGGAAAACTCCTTTTCCGGGTTTACCACACTGGTGAATAACATCTACCTGTTTGTCCTGCCGGTTGCCATATTTGTGGGAATGGGGGCCACGGACTACGCCGAATTTGCCGGCACCGTCATTTTCTATCTGATCTTTGTCCAGTCCGTCGCGAGTATTTTGATGAAGATCATGTATGTGAACGGCAACGCCATGCGGATTATCGGGGGCGTGGAGGCAATGGACGAGGTCCTTGCGGAGCCGGAACTGGCCCAGCCTGCGCGGCCCTGCACCGTGAAGTCGTATGATGTGGAATTTCGGGACGTCACCTTCTCCTATGATAAAAATAAGGAGACCGAGGCCCTCTCCGGCGTATCCTTCCTCGCAAAACAAGGCGAAATCACTGCCATCGTCGGTCCGTCCGGCGGCGGAAAAAGTACCATCGCACACCTGATTCCCCGTTTCTTCGATGTGAGCGGCGGTGAGATCGACATCGGCGGCGTGGACATCCGGCAGATGGACACCCATTATCTGATGGATCAGGTCAGCTTTGTCTTTCAGGATGTGTTCCTATTCAAGCAGAGCGTAATGGATAACATTCGCATGGGCAATCAAAACGCCACCGACGAGCAGGTCATAGCGGCGGCCAAAGCCGCCCAGTGCCACGATTTCATCATGAAGCTGCCCAACGGCTATCAAACCGTGATCGGCACCCGGGGCGTACATCTCTCGGGCGGTGAAAGACAGCGCGTCGCTATCGCGCGGGCGATCGTCAAGGATGCGCCCATCGTGGTACTCGACGAGGCCACCGCCTTCGCCGACCCTGAAAACGAGCACCTGATTCAGAAAGCCTTTGAGCGGCTTATGAAAAATAAGACTGTTGTGATGATCGCCCACCGACTCTCCACCATCTGCAGTGCCAACAACATCCTTGTGGTGGACGGCGGCAGGGTGATTGAACAGGGCACCCATGATGAATTGCTGCAAAAAGGCGGAAAATACCACGCCATGTGGAGCACCTATACCGAAACCGCAAGCTGGAACATGGCGAAGACAAAGGAGGCGCACGCTCATGCCTAAATTACAAGCCGCGCTGATGCTGACGGATCAGGGATATCGGGACCTAAAGGGCGCGATCGCCGCCTGTACGCTGACCAACTTTTCCATGATGCTGCCCTTCGGCGTGATGATCCAGGTCATTATGGAGCTGATCAAGCCGTTCTCCGGAGGGGAAATTTCCTGGAACAGGATGTGGCTTTATTTTGGCATGGGAATCGCGGCGGCAGGTATCGTGTTTCTATGCAATAAGCACGACTACAAGAAAACCTATGTCACCTCGTACACGCAGAGTGAGAGCACGCGTATCGCGCTGGCCGAGCATATTCGAAAGCTGCCTATGAGCCTCTTCAATTCCAAGGACCTGTCCGAGCTGACCACCAATCTGATGGACGACGTGGCCACCAGCGAGCACGTGCTGAGCCATATTATGCCGCAGCTTTTCGCCAACGCGATCTCTATTATGGTGATCTGCGCCATGATGGCGGTATTTAACTGGAGAATGGCGCTCGCCATGTTTATCACGGTGCCGCTCGCGTTTTTTATCGTTGTATTCAGCCGCAGGGTCTACGGCAAGCTCCATCAAAAGCATATGGACGCCAAGCTGGCCGCCGCCGGCCAAGTGCAGGAATACATTGAGGGGATCAAGGTCATCCGCGCCTGCAATCTGGACGGCGAGAAATTCTCCGCGCTGGAAAACGCGCTGCGTACCATGAAACGCCTCGCTGTGGCGATGGAGTTCGGAACCGGCGTTTTTGTCACCGGCGCGCAGGTCGTGCTGCAGGCGGGCATCGGACTGACGGTTCTTCTAGGCACAACCCTGCTTACCAATGGGCAGCTTGACTTTATTCCTATGCTGATGTTCGTGCTGATCGTAGTGCGGATCTACGGCCCCATCCTGGTGGAGCTGACGCTTTTGCCCGAGCTGTTCTATTTCCAGATTGCCATCAAGCGCATGCGTGACCTGATGAAGTTCCAGCCAATGGAGGGAGAGACGGACCGGGAGCTCCGGAGCTTTGACATCAGGTTTGAGGATGTGGAGTTCCACTATAACGACGACGGAGAGCAGACCATCAGCAATATGAACGTGACCATCCCGGCTGGCGGTATTACGGCGCTGGTCGGGCCGTCCGGCAGCGGCAAGAGTACCGTGTCGCGCCTGATCGCCCGTTTCTGGGATACGAATAAGGGCAAGGTTACAATCGATGGGGTGGACATAAAAACCATAGACCCCGAGCAGCTCATGAGCTATATGTCCTTTGTGTTTCAGGATGTGGTGTTATTCAACGATACGATCTACAACAACATCCGTGTCGGAAACATGGACGCCACGCGGGAACAGGTGATGGATGCCGCGAAGGCCGCCTGCTGCGACGAGTTTGTACAGAAGCTCCCGAATGGGTACGAGACACTGCTGGGCGAAAACGGCTCGACTCTCTCCGGCGGCGAGCGCCAGCGGCTCTCCATCGCGCGGGCGCTCCTCAAGGACGCGCCGGTTGTTCTGCTCGATGAGGCCACGGCCTCCCTCGATCCGGAAAACGAGGCGCTGATCCAAAAGGCGATTTCCACCCTGATCGCGCACAAAACAGTCATTGTCATCGCGCACCGTCTGCGGACGATCACCGGGGCGGACAAGATCATCGTGCTGGACAACGGCAGGGTGGTGGAGCAGGGCACGCATGAAGAGCTGAGCAACCGCGACGGCCTGTATCGGAAACTGTTTACCCTCCAGAAGGAGAGCCTGGGTTGGCGCGTGGGGGCATGAGCGCATCTAGTTTCAAGCATTGCGTCGCGGGCCAACCATGATAGCTTTTCCAGAACCCTGAACGATCTGGAATCACGGATCACGTCAAAAAGAGCCGCTAAATCAGATGATTTAGCGGCTCTTTTGCTTATACAAACTGCTCTCACTCCCACTCAATGGTCCCGGTGGGCTTGGGGGTCAGGTCGTAGAGGACGCGGTTTACGCCCTTGACCTCCCCGGTGATGCGCGCGGTGATCTTCTGGAGAAGGGCGAAGGGCACGTCCTCCACCGTGGCGGTCATGGCGTCCACCGTGTTGACGGCCCGGAGGATGACGGGCCACTCCTCGGAGCGCCCGTTGTCCCGCACGCCCACCGACCTGAAATCGGGTATGGCGGTGAAGTACTGCCACACCTTGCCCTCCAGGCCGCTCTTGGCAAACTCCTCCCTTAGGATGGCGTCCGACTCCCGGACGGCCTCCAGCCGGTCCCGGGTGATGGCCCCCAGGCAGCGCACCCCCAGCCCGGGGCCGGGGAAGGGCTGACGGTAGACCATGCCGTCGGGCAGGCCCAGGGCCTTACCGCAGGCGCGCACCTCATCCTTGAAGAGCATCTTGAGGGGTTCCACCAGCTCAAACCGGAGATCCTCGGGCAGGCCGCCCACGTTGTGGTGGCTCTTGACGGCCTTCACCGTCTTGGTGCCGCTCTCGATGATGTCGGGATAGATGGTGCCCTGGGCCAGGAACTCAATACCCGAGAGCTTGCGGGCCTCCTCCTCGAAGACCCGGATGAACTCGGCGCCGATGATCTTGCGCTTTTGTTCCGGCTCGGCCACGCCGGCAAGCTTGTCGAGGAAACGGTCCACCGCGTCTGCATAGATGAGGTTCGCGTCCATTTCGTCCCGGAAGACCCGCACCACCTCCTCCGGCTCCCCCTTGCGGAGGAGGCCGTGGTTGACGTGGACACAGGTGAGCTGCTTGCCGATGGCCTTGATGAGCAGGGCGGCCACCACAGAGGAGTCCACCCCGCCGGAGAGTGCCAGCAGGACCTTCTTCTCCCCTACCTGGCGGCGGATGAGCTCCACCTGGTCGGCGATGAAATTCTCCATCGTCCAGTTGGCCTCGGCCCCGCAGACCGAGAAAATAAAGTCACCCAGGGCCTTCTTGCGCGCGCTCTCGTCCTCGGGCCAGGGGTCGTCACCCCTGTGGTCGGCCAGGAGGACGGGCACGCTGTAGTTGTAGATCTCAGTTGCCGCGTCGATCTCCACCCCGTTTACCACCCGGTTGGGGCCGCCGTTGAGGATGATGCCCTTCACATTGGGAAGGGCGTCTACCTCGGCCGCCGTGATATCGTGGGGGTAGATCTCGCTGTATACGCCCAGTGCGCGAATTTCACGGGCCAGCCGGGCATTCTCCTCGCTGCCCAGATCAAGCACCAAAATCATGTCCTGCTTCATGAACGGCAGAACCTCCTCTATATTAGATAGACTATCTTACCATAAACGAAGGTACAGCCGCAAGGCGGCGGTTCCCCACCGTCACCCCTGCAGGCCGTTTTCCTGGCGCTCCATGTTCTCTACCACGATGTCATGGATGTCGCCGAGGGAGGCGCAGTACTCCAGCACCTCCCAGGGGCGGTTGGTATGAAAGTGGAGTTTAATGAGGTCTTCATCCCCTATGACCAGGAGGCAGTCCCCCTCGAAATGGGCGGTGATATAGCCGTTGATGTCGTCCTCGTCCAGGCCGTGGCCCGCGATGAGGAGCTGGGTGTCAAATTTATAATCCAGCATAGCGTTACGCTCCTTTTCTTTGATCACTCGATCGTCATTTCGATAGCTCCAGCTGCCTGGTTTTCTGCTACCCACATTCAATGTCTCGGCGGCAACCTCCACAAAACTGTTCTTGAGGTAGAAATTGCGCTTGATCTCCGCGTTGGTTAACGGCCAGTTCTTGTTTATCTGATAAACTCTTTGACCTTTTCCACACTGCCATTCAAAATCAAATCTTCACTGAACTTTATTTCCTCCAACAAGTTACATGCTAGGTCAAATTTCCCCACCCAACTCGGGTCGTGGGCATCGGAGCTGACGATGATATTTACCCCATGTTCCATGCACAAGCCCAGCATTGTCTTATAGTTTTGAACACAGTTTAAGCGTTGATCCACTTTCCCCAGCGAGCTATTATTCAGCTCTAAAGCGACATGGTATTGTCTGGCGGCTTTCACCAGCAGCTCATAATCCAACGGCGTATGATCATCATCCGGATGCGACACAAAACAGACCTTTTCATGTTTCATACATTCAATCATATTTTCTGTATTTTTTTGTCTCCCTTCGTCCTGATAGCATTGCCTGTGTATGCCCACTATCGCATAATCCAGTTGGTCTATATACCTCTGCTCCAATGAGAGCGTTCCGTCATTTAATACGTTTATCTCACAGCCATGAATGATCTCCACACCACTTAACGTTCGGGGAATTACTCCAAGATTCATATAATAAATAGGGTTTACCGTCCCCGGAATCCCCGGGGCATGTTCGCTGATGCCCAATAGCTTTATCCCATGGTTACTTGCCTCATAGGCCATTTCCCGTATCGTTCCATACGCGTGTCCGCTCACTAAGGTGTGCGTATGTAAATCTGCAACGATCTGTGCCATAAACCAATTCCCTCCAGAATTTCTGATCAGTCGTTTATTATACCATGAGCACAAGCGAATGGTATAATGTGAGCCACGTTTTTCGGTTGTCCGCGAAAGCGGACGAGGAAAACGGCGCAAAGAAAAGTATAATAGCCGCTGTGCGGCTATTATACCATGAGCACAAGCGAATGGTATAATGTGAGCCACGTTTTTCGGTTGTCCGCAAAAGCGGACGAGAAAAACGGCGCAAAGAAAAGTATAATAGCCGCTGTGCGGCTATTACACCATGAGCGCAAGCGAATGGTATAATGTCAGCCATGTTTTTCGGCTGTCCGCAAAAGCGGACAAGAAGAGCGGCCCAGAGAAAAGTACAATAGATGCTTTACGGCTATTATACCATAACTGCAGGCAAAAAGAAACCGCCGGAAACCCAGCGGTCCCGCTGGTTCCCGGTGGTAACTTTTATTGGATTGCTATGGGTTATCAGTTCCTTTCCGCTCATACCCGTATATCCTCCGGTACATCTCCCGGACGTTTTCCAGCGTGACCGGCGTGGGGCAGTAATCCACCAGGAAATCCTCCATGGCCGCCTCAGCGCAGGCCACCACCGCCTCCCGTGTAAAGCCCCGCTCCCGCAGCGAGCGGATGCCCACCCGGTCCATGAAGGCACAGAGGAAATCCGCCACCCGGCGGCCCAGCCCCTCCGGGGCAGTCCCTTCCTCCACCCCGAGGCCCAGGGCCGCGGCCACCTTGGCCAGCTGGCCGGGCACGGCCGGAGCCGTGTATTCCAGAGCGGCGGGCAGGCAGAGCGCACAGCCCGCGCCGTGGGAGATGTGGAGCCTGGCCCCCATGCCCTGGGACATGGCGTGGCCCACATGCACCATCGTCTCGCTGAAGGCGATGCCGGCCAGACTGCTGGCCAGGCACAGCCCCCGGCGGGCCTCCGCGTCACCGCCGTCGGCCACTGCCCTGGGCAGACAGTCGAGTATGGTTCGGATGGCCTCCAGGGCCAGGGTATCCGCGTGGGGGTTTGCGACAGTGCCGGTGACGCACTCGGCGGCGTGGGCCAGTGCATCCATGGCGGTCTCTGCGGTCACCTCGGGCGGCACGCTGTAGGTCAGGGTGGGGTCTAAAATGGCTAGCGTCGCCTGACACTCCACGCCGATCTTCAGGTTTTTCCCTGTGTGGGTGATGACCCCCACGTTGGTCACCTCGCTGCCCGTCCCTGCAGTGGTGGGGATCAGGATGAGGGGCGCGCCGGGATTGGGGGGCAGGTTGGGTTTCATATGGTCGCGGACGGAGCCCTCGTTGCGCAGCAAAACGCTCACTGCTTTTGCAGTGTCCAGCACGCTGCCGCCGCCAACGCCCACCACGCCCTCCAGGCAGGCGTCCCGCGCAATCCGGGCGCAGTGGTCCACCATGGTGTCGGCAGGATCGGGGCTTACGTCGTCAAACTGGACCAGCGTGATTCCGGTGTCCCGGAACCCGGCGCGCACCCGGTCGGCCAGGCCGAATTTTGCCCCGTTCTTATCGCATACCAGCAGGACCGAGCGGCAGCCCAGCGCCTGCATTTTTGCCCCGGCCTCGGCGGCGGAGCCCTCGCCGAAATAGACCGGGCAGGTCTGAAGATAGGTGAATCGATGTTCCATTTGTCATTCCTCCATTTTAATCAAGCGTCAACGCCGCCCCACCGGGGATATCTCCGGCGGAGCGGCGCTGGATATCGTCTTTTATTCCGGCTGCGACCAGACGGGAACGCCGGTATAGGTTCTCGCCTCTTCCTCGCCCCGCATGACCCGCAGGGCTCCCGCGGCCAGGGCCTCCATCTCAAACTCGCCCGCCAGGACCTCCACGGGGGCGATCCAGCTGGTGTAAGCCGCCAGCTGGGCGGTGACGTACTTGCTGTAGGAGATGCCGCCGGTGAGGAGGATAGCCTCCACCTCCCCTTTCATGGCGCAGGCACAGGCGCCCACGCACTTGGCGATCTCATAAATCATGGCGTCATAGACCGCCTTGGCCTTCCGGTCGCCGGTGGCAATGCGTTTTTCGATCTCAATGGCGTCGGCAGTGCCCAGGTGGTCGATCAGGCCCCCGTTTTTGTTGATGCGGGTGATGAGCTCTCTCTCCGTGTACTTTCCGGAATAGGCCAGCTTCACCAGCGGCACGGCGGGCAATGAGCCAGAGCGGGTGGGCATCATGGGCCCCTCGCCGCCGATGAGGTCGTTTGAGTCCACCATGCGCCCGCCCTGGTGGGCCGCCACGGAGACGCCGCCGCCGATGTGGCAGACGACGAGGTTCACCCCGTCGTACTTCACCCGGGATTTGGCGCAGTAGCGCAGAGCCACCTCCTTGTGGTTGAGGGCGTGAATGTGGCTCCTGCGGTACAGATCAGAGAACCCGGTCACCCGGGCCAGGTCGCTGTACTCGTCGGTATCGGGGGGATTCACCACAAAAGCACTCTTCCCGTGCCGCCGGGCATAATCCCAGCAGATCTGGGACCCGAGCTGCGCCGGATGGGGCGCCCCGGAGGCCCCCACCGACGCATCCGCGACCAGCCGCTCGGTCACAGCGTAGGTCCCGCCCAGGCACGGCACCAGCCCGCCGCCGCGGCCCACATACACATCGATGGACTCAAGGGAGATGCCCGCCCCGCTGAGGGCGGCCTCGATGGTCTCCTTGCGGTAGGGGAGCTGATCCTGGAATTCGGGGAATTCCTTTAATTTCTCCGCGTCGTGGTGGACGTTCTGAGAGAAGAGCTGCCGCTCGTTTTCAAATACAGCCGTCTTGGTGGAGGTGGAGCCGGGGTTGACGGCCAGGATGCGGTATACCTTGTCCATGCCTTCACTCCTCTCAGTAGTTTTGGGCCGTATAGGCGGCCAGGGCGATGGAGTAGTACTTGTCGGAGGCCTCGGCGGACCGGGAGGTGAGGATGACGGGGACCTTGGCCCCCACCACAAGCCCCGCGGTCTTAGCCCCGGCAAGCCCGGTAAGGCATTTCACCAGTACGTTGCCGCAGACAATGTCGGGCACCACCAGCAGGTCCGCGTCCCCGGCCACGGGGCTGGTGTAGTTTTTGATGACCGCGGCCTCCCGGCAGGTGGCCAGGTCGAAGGAGATGGGTCCCTCCACCACGCATCCGGCCAGCTCACCGCTCTCGCAGAGCTCCTTGAGCTTCCCGCCGTCCACCGCGTCGGGCATCTTGGGGTTGACCTTCTCCACGGCGGAGAGGACGGCCACCTTGGGTTTCTCCACCCCCAGAGCGTGGAGGACGTGGACGGCATTCTCAATGATGTGGCGCTTGCCCTCCAGGTCAGGGTAGGTGTTCATGCCCATATCGCTGACGGCGAAGAGCTTGTGGTAGGCGGGCAGTGTGTAAAACCCCATGAGGGAAATAAGGCCCCCACGTTTAAGGTCATTCTTTTTGTCGATGATGGCCTTCATGATTTGGCCGGTTTCCAGCTTGCCCTTCATGAGGATGTTGGCCTTCCCCTGGTGGATGAGGGCCACGCTCTTATCCAGGCACTCCTCCACGCTCCCGGCGGGGACGATCTCAAAGGCGGCGCTGTCGGCCTGCTTGGCGGCCAGGATCTCCCGGATCTTCTCCTCGTCCCCCACCAGAATGGGCTTGACAAGGCCATCCCGCTGGGCCTGAATCAGGGACTCCAGGGTGTGGTCGTCGTGCGCGGCGGCCACGACCACCCGGCTCTTGATCTCCATCGCCTGTACCGCCGCCACCAGGTCCCTGAAACTGTTGATCTTCATCTCCATTCCATCCTTTCTCTGCCGCCGCTTACAGCAGGTAGTTTCCGCCGTCGGCCATGCAGAAACGCCGACGCCGGGTAAAGGTCTGGGGCCCGGTGACTCCCTCGCCGGTGGGGGTGGCGATGGTGGGCGCGTTGGTGCCCGAGCCGCCCAGGCCGAAAGCCGCCATGGTGCCGCCGTTTTGGACGAAAATGGTGGTGTTTACCGCGGTGCCGAAGGCGGTGACCCGGTAGATGTCCCGGCTCCAGATCGAGGCGGAGTGCTTGCAGTCGTGCTCGGTCTCCACGGCCCACGCCATGGCCTGAGCGAAGTCCTTGCTGCGGACTACGGGGATAACGGGCATCATCTGCTCGATTTGGACCAGGGGGTGGTCCACGGCGGCCTCAAAGATGGCGATGTGGGGGTCCCCACTGGGCTGAATGCCCGCGTCAGCCAGAATGACGTTGGTGCACTTGCCGACGTACTTTTTGTTGATCACCTGTTCGCCGGACCTGGGGTCGGTGAGGATGACAAGCCGGGTGACCTTCTCGGCCTCCTCGGCGGTGAGGAGGCGGGCGCCCACGGCCTGGAGCTCCCGGAGGAACCGGTCATAGATGGCGTCCACCACGAACATCTCCTTCTCAGCGATGCACAGGAGGTTGTTATCAAAGGAGGAGGAGCCGTACACCCCGGAGGCGGCCTTGGGAAGATCGGCAGTCTCGTCGATAATGGAGGGGGGATTGCCAGCGCCGGCCGCGATGACCTTCTTGCCCGACTTCATCAGTGTGGCCACCATGCCGGGGCCGCCGGTGCCCACCAGCAGCTTCACCACCGGGGAGGCCATGATCTCATCCAGGGTCTCGAGGTCGGGATTTGCGGGCATGGACAGCAGGTTGGCGGGCCCTCCGGCTGCGGTGATGGCCTTGTTGAGCTCCTGCACCGCTTTGCCGGAGGTGCGCTTGCCGTTGGGATGCGCGTTGAAGATGACGGCGTTGCCCGCGGCGATACAGGCAATGCCGTTGCCCACCACCGTGGCGGCGGGGTTAGTGACGGGGGTCACCGCGCCGATAACGCCGTAGGGCGCGTAGTACTCCACGGTGAGGCCCTTGTCGGAGGCGTACATGTTCTGGGGAATGGCCTCGGTGCCCTGAGAGAGCATCACCGCGCCGGTGTTCTTCTGGATCTTGTCCTCAATGCGGCCATACCCGGTCTCCTCAAATTCGAGGTTGGCAAAGTCCTCCATCTGCTCCATCATGGCCTTGCGGATGCTGCCGATGAAACGGTCCCGGTCCTCCAGGGTAAACTTGGTCACCAACTCGTGCTGGGCCTCCTTGGCCGCCGCGATACACTCCGCCACCGTGTCAAAAATGCCGTAATTACCGCTCATGTTCTTTTCCTCCTAAATTTTTAGTGTCGTCTTTGCCGATTTTATTTTCTATTTGGGCCGCCGGATGCAGTGCATGACGGCGAATGCCGCCGCGCTGCACACGGCGATAGCCGCCAGGGTGCTGACATAGCTGCCGCTGTCGTCATAGAGCACTCCGGCCAGAGTGCCCGCAAAGGAGGCCGGCAGCAGATTCATGTTCACGATGGAAAAATTCACGGGGTAATTCTTCTGCCCGAAGAAGTCCCCCACGAGGGCGGAGCCCATGGTCGGCGCTCCGCCGTAGGCAAGGCCGGTGACGATGAAACCCGCCGCCACCAGGGGAAACCACCCGGTGAAGAGCGCGGCTGCCAGCAGCGCGACCCCAACCAGGCTCACGCCGTTGACAATGGTCATGGTGCGTTTCCAGCCCAGTGTGTCGAACACCCCGCCGAAGATGGCCCGGCCCAGGCCGTTGCAGACCGAGATGAGGCCCACGGCCAGGGTGATGGTCCCCCCTTCCACCCCCGCGCCGATGGCGGCGGCGAAGTGCCTCGCCTGGGAGATGACCGCCAGACCCACGCCGCTGATAAGGGCCATCCACAGAAAGAAGAACCAGAAACAAGGGGTGCGCACCATCTGCGCAGGGGTGAGGTCCCGCCCTGCTTGGCCCCTGCCCCTCCGGGCTTTGGGCACCGCCGGGTCGGGCGGCGGCAGCTTGAAGAAAAGAGCTCCCAGCGCGACGACCGCCGCGATGACCACCCCCATAACGAGGAAGGTATGCCGCCAGGCGCCTGCCCGGGCCGGGGTCGCCGCGTTGAAGATGCTTCCCAGGATCATGCTGCTGGAGCCGAAACCCAGAAGCAGTACGCCGGAGATCATCCCCTGGCAGTCGGGGAACCAGCGCGTCATCGTGCTCATGACCGAATTGTAAGCAAACCCGGAGGCCGTGCCGCAGAGCACGCCGTAGCTCACATAGAGCATGGGCAGGGACTGCGCCCCGGACACGAGGACGAAACCCGCCAGAAACATTGCCGCTGAGAAGAGGACGTTCACCCGGACGGGGATACGCTTGGAAAGGTTTCCCGCCAGAAATCCCCCCAGGCAGAAAAACGCGATGCAGATGGTGAAGGCCAGGGAGAGCTGGGCCGCCGTCCACTCCGGGAAGTCCGCCCCGATGGGAGCGGAGAAAATACTCCATCCATACACAAACCCCGCGGCCAGAAGGACCACCAGGCCCACCCCGGCATAGAGCCACCGCCTGCCGCCTTGGACCCGGGCCTCCGTGAGCCCCTGCGTCATCACATCCGTACTCATGCAGGCCCTCCGGTTTTCATCAGAGGCACAACCCCATATCTCTTTTTCATGTATCCGTTTCCTTTCTCTAATGCACGGTTACCTTCAGCCCGAATCCCTCCACGCGGGCCTTGAGCTCGGCCATTCGTTCCTCGGTGGGAGGCGCGGCCTCCGGAACCCGGCGGTCCTCGTCGATGCGCTGGTACTTCACCACCCCCAGGTTGTGGTAGGGCAGGAGCTGGATCATGGTGACCGCCCCGCCCAGCTCCCTGCAGAAGGAGGCTGCGGCATCGATGTTCTCATCGCTGTCGTTGAACCGGGGGATCACAGGAATGCGGATCTGGAGTTTTCCCCCCGCCGCCGCAATCCTCCTGGCGTTTTCCAGAATGAGCTCGTTGGGCACCCCCACCACCCGCCGGTGGGCTTCGCTATCCATGTGCTTGAGGTCGTAGAGGAAGAGGTCGGTATAGGGCAAAGCGGCCTCCACGCTCTTCCATGGTGCGAAACCGGTGGTGTCCAGGGCGGTATGCACGCCACGCTCCTTCAGGCCCTTGAGCACCGCCGCCGTGAACACGCTCTGGCTGAGGGCCTCGCCCCCGGAGATGGTGACCCCGCCGCCGGAGCGCTCATAGAAGGGGATGTCCCTGCATGCCCGCTCCACGATCTCCTCGGGGGTATAGTCGGTACCGCAGACGTACAGGGCCTTGGGGTAGCAGGCCTCCGCGCATTTCCCGCAGTTGGTGCAGAGCCTGCGGTCGATATGTACCAGCCGGACCTCCCCGCCGGAGACGGCGCTCCGGCTAGTCCTGCCGGGACTCAGCGCCCCGGCGGGGCAGACGCCCAGACAGCGGCCGCAGTCCGCCACACCGACGCACCGCATGGCAATCCAACACACCTGGGGCTCGAAGGCCTGGGACTCCGGGCTATGGCACCAGGGACAACGCAGGGGACAGCCCTTGAGAAAGACGGTGGTGCGTATCCCCGGTCCGTCCTGCACGGAGAACCCCTGTATGTCATAAACCCGCCCCGTCAGTCTTTTTTGCGTCCCCATGTTTTCGCCTTCCGTCACAGCGCCTCCCTCCTCACAGCTCCAGCTCCGTCCTCCGGATCAGGTCGTCCTGGCAGTTCTTGAAGAGCTCCACAAAGTAGGCGGAGAACCCGGCCACCCGCACCACCAGGTCCTTGTACTCCTCCGGGCTCTCCTGCGCGGCACGGAGGGTCTCGCCTGAGACCACGTTGATCTGCAGCTCCATGCCCCCCATCTGGAAATAGGTCTCCATCAGTGCTCTCAGCTTGGTTTGCCCGGCCTCGTTAGCCAGGGCGGAGGGGTGGAACTTCATATTCAGCAGCGTGCCGTTGGAGAAACGCCGCTGGGGAATACGGCAGACCGAGTGGAAGACCGCCGTGGGGCCGTTCCTGTCCAGCTGCTGGACGGCGGAGATGCCGTCGGACAGGGGCTGGTGCGCCTTGCGGCCGTCGGGGGTGGCGGGGCTGAGCATACCCCAGAGCACGTTGGTGGCCACCGGGTAGAGGCCGGGGGCGAACTTGCAGCCCCGGACGTTATCAAACCCGGTCACGATATCGGCAAAGAGGTCCAGGAGCCATTTGGCCCACTGGTCGCAGTAGTCGTCGGCGTTGCCGTAGTGGGGGACCTCGTTGAGGATATACTGCCTCAACTCCTCGTAGGGCCCCGCCCAGTCGCTCATCACCGCGTCGTAGAGCCGGCGGGTGGAGCAGAGTTTCTTATCAAAGCAGAGGTATTTGATCACGGCCAGGCAGTCCACGGCGTTGCCGATGCCCACGCCGGGCACGCCGCAGGAGTTGTACTCCGCGCCGCCCATCATCACGTCGGCCCCCCTGTCCATGCAGCCGTCCATCATGCAGGAGACCAGGGGCTGGGCCATGTGCTCCCGGGCCACTATCTCGAACATATTGACCATGCTCATCTGCCACTCGAGGAAGTAGCGGTACTGCGTCTCCACCGCCTTGAGCACGTCGTCGAAGGTCTCCATCTCATAGAGGTATCCGGTGTGGGCGCCGGTGCGGCTCTCCCGGATATTGCCGTAGCGGTCGGGCAGGGGGTTGTGCCCGTCGTTGATGGCGTGGAGAACGGCCATAGGCATATTCCAGTAGGCCTCGCCGCCGGAGCCGCCGCAGGCGGGCCACTCGTTGCCGGTGCCGCCGGGCTCCACGCAGCCGATGAGGCAGTAGTTCCGGGCGCTCTCCAGGCTCATGCCCCTGTCCATAAGAGCGGGGACGATAACGTCGTCATTTTCAAAGGTGGGCACGCCGCCGCACTTCTTAGTGGTCTCCAGGGCGGCCTCCCACAGGGCGGCGGGGGTGCCCTTGTGGATGCGCAGGGACATGGGCGGATCGTGGAGGACCAGGCGGCAGGCCGACTGGAGCATCATGTAGGTGACGGCGTTGGTGGCGTCGCTCCCGTCCTTTTTCACGCCCCCCAGGGTCATGAGCTGGCCCACCGTATATCCGGAGACGGTGAGGGTGGTGCCCGCGTGCCAGATCTTGTTCATCTCGGCCACCTTCAAAACAAAGAGGTCAAAGAGCTCCTGGGCCTGATCCCGGGTGAGTACGCCGCTGTCGATGTCCCGCTGGCAGAAGTCCCCCACGTATTGGTCCACGCGGCCAAAGCTGATGCCGTGCATATTGTTGTGCAGGCACAGGCCGATCTGATAGAGGAAGATGACCTGCAGCGCCTCGTAGAAGCTGCGGGCGGGGTGCTCCATGATGTGCTCCAGGGAGTCCGCCATCCGCTCCAGCTCGGAGCGGCGGGCGGGGTCGGAACATCGGGCGGCCTGGCGGGCGGCCTCGGCGGCATAGCGCCGGGCCAGGGTGATCATCCCCTCGCAGACGATGACCACCGAGCGGTAGAAATTGTACCGCTCAATGGACTTGCCGGTGAGTTTCCCCTCCAGCGCCGTCATCTTGGCCCTGGCCTCGTCCCGGACCGCGCCGAATCCCACCCGGACCGCCTTGTCGTAATTGGTGCAGAAATGACCCACCGGCGCGGTACAGATGCGCCTGCCGTTGTAGACCGTCACCTGGTTGCCTACCAGATCCTCGTACCCCCGGGGGATGTACGCATCGGTGAGGGCGGAGAGGGAATTCTTCTCCCAGTAAGGGATAACGGAGAGAATGTACTCCAGGTCCTCCCCATCGATAATGTAGGGGTCCAGCTTGCGGTCTAAAAGCTTGCCCGCCTCCAGGTCCTCCTTCATCCAGACGATGTCGTTCTCCGGGAAAAGGGCGCTTCCCCTGTAGGTGGAGGCCATGCTGCCCACCACCACCTCCCCCTCGCTGATGAGCACGGGGGTCTTCTCCGCGATCTCGCGGAAGACCATGGCCCGCTTGAGGATGCCTGTGACCTCCGCGTGGGTCTGGTAAAAATCCGTGACGATCTTCAATCTGGCGGTACAGACCTTTGGCATGGTGCCGCGGTATTTCTCCCGCATCTGCCGGACGCGCTGGGTAACGGGGCTCAGCTCAAACATGTGACACCCTCCTTCAAAATTCGCCCGGGCGGCGGTTCCCATAGACCTCTCCCCTGTCCGGCCCTGAGCGTGGAGTCTTTTTGTACAAATTCATTCTAACTACCCATGCCTTTGTTGTGAAATACACAAAATAGGTGTCCGCATAAGGGAACGCTTATACGGAGAAAAAACAGGGTCCCGGCCGCGCTGCACAGCGCAGCCGGGACCCTGTTTTGGGGGGCTATGTACACCTCTTATAGCGGTTAGAATTTTTCTCCTATGGTCATTAGCATTTCCTAATACCCGCAATTAATTTGCATATTGGACAAAAGAGACCGCTCATTTTAGGATGTGTTTAGGAAATAACGCACAAGGCCTGCGGCGTGCGGCGGGGCGTACGGCGGCATACCGCGCACTTCCTGAATCCGAAAGGAGGGTCGGCTCAGGGGCATACCCGGATCAAGCAGAAGTATCAAAGCCTAAATTAAGCGCAAAGAGAAGGAGTGGAATCCATGGAAAACACCACCGCGATCAAACGGCTGAAAAACCCCAACTATATGTGCGTCGTCTACGGCGTGGGCAAGCTCCTCTTCGCCATGATGACCTGCTGCGAGCTCTATTACTTCTCCGCCTTCCTCACCGACTCGGCCCTGCTGGCCACCGCCCTGGTCGCCAGTATTCTGAGCATCACCAGCGTCGTCGATTTCGTCCTCTCATTCTTCATCGGCGTCTTTTTGGAGACCATCAGGCTCCCCTGGGGCAAGTACCGCTCCTGGCTGCTGGTGGCGCCCCCCATCGTCACCGTGCTCTATATGCTGATGTTCACCCGGGTGAGCGACAATGAGACTGTCGCCGCGGCGGTCATCATCGTCGCCTTCATTCTCAGCCACCTGATCTGGAGCATTGGCGAGGCTTCCATCAACTCTATGTCCCTGGTCATGACCGACGATCTGGATGAGCGGGCCCGCCTCTCCGTCTGGCTGGGCCGGGGCTCGATGGGCAACACCCTCATCTTCGGCCTGGTGGCTACTCCCATTATGAGCTTTATCAACGGCCTTACCGACGGCAAGCTGGGTTTTGCCGGTCTGGCTCTTGTCATGGGTTTTTTGTACCTGGTGGGCTACTGGTGGCTCTTCTTTGCCACCCGCGGCTGTGAGGAGACCTCCAAGGACCGCAGAGCCGCCAAGCAGCCCAAGCAGAAAAGCAACCTGGGCCCCGCCATCAAGAGTGCTTTCACCAACCGCCACCTGCTGGTCACCATGTTCTGTATCGCCGCTACCTACTGCTATATGATCGGCCAGTCCGGCTCCATGTTCTATTACTTCACTTATACCTTCGGCGGAACCTGGATCACCTATATGGGCATCTTTGTCACCCTCATCAGCTGCGGCCGTCTGGTAGGCTCCATTTTCGTCCCCGCCCTGCTGAAGCTGTGCAAGGGCAATAAGCAGATGGTCTACATCATCGGTTTTTTCGGCGTCGCCCTTTTCGACCTGCTGCCCTACCTGCTCAACCCGGTTCCCACCGTGGCCATGGTCCTCATCCTCATCGGCACCCTCTTCGGCGCCTGCCCCCTGGCTATGTGGCTGGGCCTCTACCAGGACTGCGCCGTCTACAGTGAGTACAAGAGCGGCAAGGACGTCAAGGGGTTCATCATGTCCCTGTCCGTCATGCCGGTCAAGCTGGGCATCACGGTAAAGAGTTTCATCATCTCCGCCTTCCTGCTGGGCATCGGCTACTCCGCCACCGCCGCCGATACCGCCGCCTACCCCGACTCCTTCCGTGCCCTCTTCCTGCTGGTGCCCACCGTCATCTGCGTGGCCGCCGGCGTGCTCCACCTGCTGATCTACCGCCTGCCCGAGACGAAGGTGGCCGAAATGCAGGCCGCTATCGACCAGCGCCGGGCCAACGCCTGAGCAAGGCCCCGCACCGGAAATATTACCCTTTCCCCTTTTATAGGTGCAAAATACCGTCGTATCCTGTATAATTGAGTCGACTCAGCAAACTACCTGGGATCTAAGCCGCACAGACGCTTTATCCTCCTCCGTAAAATAGATCAGCAGCCTGTGCCCCGGCGGCAGCGCCGGGGCACAGGCCGGTTCCCTCCCGGAACCGCCGCCGAGAAAAGAAGGGAAGGTAGCGCGTGAACATCCTCAAAATGAAATATTTTATCGACGTAGCCGACCATCTGAGCTTTACCAAGGCCGCCCAGCAAAATTATGTCTCCCAGACCGCCGTCAGCCAGCAGATCGCCGCCGTGGAGCGGGAGCTGGAGGTCCAGCTCTTCCTGCGGGACAAGGGCCGGGTGGCTCTGACCCCCGCGGGCGAGGCCTTCTACCAGGACTGTGCGCGCATCCTGCGGCATTACGACAAGGCGGTCTCCCGCGCCCAGCGCATCCAGTGCGAGAACGGCGGCGTGATCACCATCGGTTTCCTCACCGCCTGCAAGATGAGCTACCTCCACGACATCATCAACCGTTTCCACCAGTCTTACCCCAACACCGACATCAAGCTCCGCCAGTGCTCCTTCGAGGGGCTCCGCCAGCTGATGGAGTCCGGCGAACTGGACGTGGCCCTGGCCCCCGCCTGCAATCTGGCCAGTATCGAGCATATCCATATAGAGATGGCGGCCTGGCGCAGGATGGGCCTCCTGGTCTCCAGAGAAAATCCACTTGCCCAGTATGACGAGATCACCGTGGACCAGATGAAGGACCAGGATTTCGTTATGATCTCACCCCAGTTTGCCGGACAGGTCTTCGGCCATATGGTCTCCCAGCGCCGGAAAGAGGGCTTTGAGCCCCGCATCATGGAGACCGCCGACTCCTCCGAAATCCTGGTCATGCTGGTAGAGCTCAACCGGGGCGCCTGTTTCCTGCCCGAGAAGACCACCATCTATAACCACAGCCTATGCAAGATGCTCCATATCTCCGACAACGATGATAACTTCGACCTCTCCATCGCCTGGCAAAAGGACGACGCCAGCCCCGCACTCTCCTGTTTTCTGGACTGCCTGCGGGACTTCTTCCACAATAGGTACGAGGCCTGGGCCGATGCCAATCAATAGGATAACGCCGCTTTCAGCCCGCCGTCGGTGACGGCGGGCTGAAGTATGCCTAGCGCGCCTTTTTGGTCCCCGCTCACAGTTTGGGCCCGCCCGGCATTGCCGGGCGGGCCCTCAGTAATTTCTAATTTACCCCATTTACAGCATATTCTCCGTCCTGCGGATGATATCGTTCTGGCAGTCCCGGGAGAGCTCCACGAAGTAGGCGGAGTACCCCGCAATGCGCACCACCAGGTTGCGGTAAGCCTGGGGGTCCGCCTGGGCGGAGCGCATGGTCTCGGCGGAGACCACGTTGTACTGGATCTCCATACCCCCCTGCTCCAGATACGCCTTCGTCATGTCCCGCAGCTTGGCCACGCCATCCTCCCGGGCCACGGCGGAGGGATGGATGCGGATATTGAGGGCCATGCCGTCCATGAATTTGCTGTGGTCGTAGCACCGGGCGCTGGCGCAGACGGCGGTGGGTCCCTGTTTGTCCCTGCCCTGGGCAGGAGAGGTGGCGTCCGCCATGGGCTCTCCGGTCCTGCGCCCATCCGGAGTGGCCCAGGTGTGGTACCCCTGGTAGACGTGGTCGGAGGCGCTGTACAGCCCGGCCTTGAAGACCTTGGCGTTGGCGCTGTAGCACTCCCTGCAGATGTCGTAGTACACGTCGCAGACCCACTTCATCATCTCGTCGGCGTAGGGGTCGTTGTTGCCGTAGTGGGGCGCCTCATGGAGCACCCGCTGGCGCAGAGCCTCGTACCCCTCCCAGTTGGCCATCACGGCGTCGTAGAGCTCGCGGACAGACACCAGCTTTTTGTCAAAGCACAGGTAGCGGATCGCGGTGAGGGAGTCGGCCACGGTGGCAAGGCCCGTGGCGGTGCCGCCGTAAGAGGTGTACTTGCATCCGCCCCAGGTGGCGTCCTTCCCCTTCTCCATGCACCCCTCCATGGAGATAGACAGGGCCGGCAGGGGCGCGTGGTACATGGTCAGGTACTCGGTATAGTTGTTGATGGATACCTGGGCCTTGGTGATGTAGGCGGCCAGCTTTTGAAAGGCCGCTTTTACCTCCTCGATGGAGTTCATGTCGTAAAGGTACCCGGTCTCGATACTGCACTGGGCCTGGTTGAAGGGGTTTTTCCCATTATTGAGGGCCATGGACAAAACCACGCCGTAGTGTATGGAGGCGTAGGGGGGCGAGATGCCGTTACAGGCGGAGTAATCGTTGCCCGAGCCGGTGATCTCCTGGCAGCCGATGAGGGCGTAATTGCGCGCGTCGTACAGGGTGAACCCCAGCTCCCGCATGAGCCCGGGGATGATCACGTCGTCGTTTTGAAAGAGGGGCAGGCCCCCCACCAGCTTGGAGGTCTCCAGGGCGCAGTCCCACAGCTGCTCCGGCGTATTTTTATTGACGCGCAGGGACAGCGTGGGGTCGTGGAGCCCCAGCCGCCCCACGCTCTCCATCGCCATGTAGGTGACGGGGTTGGCGGCGTCCTCCCCGGTCTCCGGGTCCACACCGCCCAGCGTGGTATGCTGATAGGTGTTTCCGATCCCGGTGATGACGGCGACAGCCGGGTGGGCCGGGCAGTAGTAGCAGTTGGCCTTGAGGATGAAGGCGTCCACGATCTCCTGGGCCTGGTCGATGGTGAGGACCCCCGCGTCCAGGTCGGCCTTCAGGTAGGGCCAGGTATACTGGTCGAAACGGCCGAAGGAGGATGCCGGTATCTTGGAATCCAGTCCGAGGAAGAGCTGATACAGCGCCGCCGCCTGGCAGGCCTCCCAGAAGGTGCGCACGGGATACCGGGCGATGTGCTCCAGCCCCTCCGCCATGCGCAGCAGCTCCGCATTGCGCTCTGCAGCTCCGCATTGGGCGGCTTTCTCCCGGCAGGCCACACCGTAGCGGCTTACCAGCATCTCGGCCGCGTCGCAGGCGATGACCGCCGCGCTATAAAAAAGGTTTCGCTCCACATCCTCCCCCATGAGGTTGTTGACGTGGGCGTCCAGCCAGTCCTGGGCCTCCTTCCGGATGGCGGCGTAGCCCACGGTGAGGATCTTCTGGAACCCGGCGGTCAGGTGCCCGGCCGACATCATCATGAGTGGCTTGTGGATATTGTCGTTGGCGCACACCCCCAGGCTGCACAGCTCCTCGTACCCCTGGGGTCTCCACGCGTCCGCCGTGGCGGAGATCGTCCGCCCCTTCCAGTAGTCCCCGATGGAGAGCAGGGCCTCGTAGTCCTCGGCCGCGATGGCAAGACGCAGCTCCTCCCCCTCCGGGTTATGGTAGCAGCCGTCCTCCCTGCGCGTCCAGGCTCCTTTCTGGATCATCGGCGGAATCCAGCCCATCCCCTCCCACTCGGGGAAAATGGCCGCGCCGCAGAAGGTCCGGGCCTTGTTGCCCACGATGAGCTCAAAGTCCTCCACCCGGATGGTCATCCGGGCGCAGATGTCATAGGTGGCCGTGGGGCGCTTGAGCATGGGGAGCATGTGCTCGTTTCTTTTGAAGGATTCCGTGACGATCAGCGCCCGCTCGGCATCCATGTGAATGACCCGATCCCTGACCAGCTGGTGCATACGCTGAATGCGCCCGCTCACCGGCCTGAATTTGTACATTTTGTTTCCTCCTTTTTATGGTTCGCGTTAAACCCGCTCGGAAAGGTCGTTTTATACAAATCCATTCTACCCACTCTTCCCTTTCTTGTGAAATACACAAAATAAGTAGCGGCATAAGCGAGCGCTTATAACCGCTGATGAGGGCGCGCTCTTTCTGTCGCAAGCCGGCACATAAGCCGGCTTTGCGCTGCGTGGCCCTCTACTTTTTTGCGCGGGCATTAATCTGACTGAAATATCCCAAGAGGGCATCACTTTCTTACCATACCCGGGTGTGGTATAATTGATAGAAAAGACTTTCTTCCTGGCACAAGTCTGTCCGAAAGGAGTACACAATATGGACAACGAGGAGCGGCTCCACAAACGCCGCGTCCGCTATCAGGGAACCCACCCCAAGACGTTTGGGGAGAAATACAAGGAGCTCGCTCCCGAAAAATACGCAGATACCGTGGCGAAAATCCTGCAGAAGGGCAATACCCCCGCGGGGATGCACATCCCCATCTTAGTAAATGAAATACTGGAGTTCTTACAGGTTAAGCCCGGCCAAACCGGTCTCGACGCGACCTTGGGCTACGGCGGTCACTCGTCGGAGATGCTCAAACGCCTGGATGGGAAGGGCCATCTATACGCCCTGGATATAGACCCTATTGAGATCGTTAAAACCAGAGCGCGCCTGGGGCGGATGGGCTATGGGCCGGAGATCCTGACCATCAGGCAGCTGAACTTTGCGGACATTGACCAACTCACTGCCGAGACAGGGCTCTTGAACTTTGTATTGGCGGATTTGGGTGTCTCCTCAATGCAAATCGACGATCCCGACCGGGGATTCTCGTTTAAAAAGGAAGGTCCGCTGGATTTGCGTCTGAACCCTCTAAAGGGCGTCTCCGCCGCCCAGCGGCTCCGGGGCATCACCCGTGAGGAACTGGAGGGCATGCTGGTTGAAAATGCGGATGAACCCTATGCCGCCAAAATCTCCAAGACCATCGTCAACCACATCAAGCGGGACGGCGAAGTCTCCACGACAACTCAACTCCGAGGGCTCATCGAAGAGGCGCTTGCCTTTCTCCCGTCCGGTGAGCAGAAAGAGACTGTCAAAAAATCCTGCCAGCGAACCTTTCAGGCCCTGCGCATTGATGTGAACAGCGAATTTGAGGTGCTGGGCGCCTTTCTGGAAAAGCTCCCCCATATGCTCGCCAGCGGCGCGCGGGTCGCCATACTGACCTTCCACTCCGGAGAGGACCGGCTGGTCAAGCAGTCTTTCAAGCAGCTCCTGCGCGGCGGCATTTACAGCGAAATCTCCACCGAAGTTATCCGCCCCACCGCGGAGGAGTGCAACCGCAACAGCCGCGCCCGGTCTACCAAAATGCGCTGGGCAATCAAGGCTTGATTGGACGCAGGACGCGCCTGCCCACCTCTCTCCAACAGGACATCGTCACACGGCCGGACCTCAAATCCGCTGCCATCGGCCAAGCAGAAGGAGACGATTTATGATTGCAATCGGCCTTGATATCGGCACCACGACGGTGAGTGCTGTCGCCATCCGGGAGGACGGCCGTGTTCTGGCCGCCCGCACTCTGAAAAACGACGCCGCCCTGCCGCGCGCGGCGGTCTGGGAGCGTATCCAGGACCCGAAGCGCATCCTGGCGCTGGCCCACGGCATGGTGACGGAGCTGCTGGAGCTGTACCCGGATGCGGCGTCTCTCGGCGTCACCGGCCAGATGCACGGCATTGTCTATTTAGACGCCGGTGGAAATCCTGTCAGCCCCCTCTACACCTGGCAGGATGGTCGGGGCAACCTGACCGGGGCCAGCGGGCGCACCTGTGTCCAGCAGCTGTCCCAGCTGACCGGCTATCCCATGGCTACCGGTTTTGGCCTCGCCACACACTATTATCAGGTCCGCAACGGCTTGGTGCCCAAGGAGGCCGTCACCTTCTGCACCATCGCCGACTATGCGGCCATGGCCTTGGCGGACAATCTCACGCCTCTGCTGGATGCCAGCAACGCCGCCAGCCTGGGCCTTTTCTCTCTGGAGGAAGGCTGTTTCGACTGTGCGGCCCTGAAAAAAGCGGGCCTGGACGCCTCCATGCTCCCCGCCCTGACCGATAAGCCCTGGCTTGGGACTGGGCCCTTGGGCCTCCCCGTGTCCGTTGCCATTGGCGACAACCAGGCAAGCTATCTGGGCGCCGCCCCAGGAAGCACCAGCCATATTTTAGTCAACGTGGGAACAGGCAGTCAATTCTCCGCCCGCATCAGCCGCCTAACCTCCTGTCCCTGTCTGGAGCACCGCCCGTTCCCCCTGGGCGGCTATCTGCTGGTGGGCGCCTCCCTCTGCGGAGGGCGTTCCTACGCCCTGCTGGAGCAGTTTTTCCGCCAGACGGCAGAGATGGTGACGGGAACCCACATCGTCTCCTGTTATGACGCCATGGAAAAGCTGCTGGATGCGGGAGCCGAGACGGATGATCTTCCTACCGTGCACACCGTCTTTCAAGGCACTCGGGAGAACCCCTCTCTTCGAGGCTCCATCCAGGGCCTCAGTGTGGACAACCTGATGCCCCGAAACCTTACCCTTGGTTTCCTCCATGGCATGACTGACGAGCTCTATGGGATGTATGCGCGCTACCGGGACGCGGCTGGGCAAACCGGCGTTTCCACGCTCATCGGCTCTGGCAACGGCCTGCGCCGCAACCCCCATCTCCGGCGTATCATAGCCCGGCGTTTCGGCCTCCCGCTTGAGCTCTCTCAAAACGAGGAGGAGGCTGCCTGTGGGGCGGCCCTCTTCGCGCTGACACGATTTGGGCACTAGGGGGAAAAGCTCAATCGTACTATAAGGCGGGAAAAGCACTTTAGTGTAAAATCTGCTGCTATATAGAGCAATGAGGTCGATACATAATACGTGTCGGCCTCATTGTCTTGGCCAAAAAATATGGTCAAAATAAAAAAGGGACCCGCAAAGCTTTGATATAAAAAGCTTTGCGGGTTAACTTCATTATTCGAATTCGATGGTCGCCGGGGGCTTGCTGGTCACGTCATAGAGGACGCGGTTGATGCCGGGGACCTCGTTGACGATGCGGGAGCTGACCCGGTCCAGCACCTCATAGGGGATGCGGGCCCAGTCGGCCGTCATAAAGTCGGAGGTGGTGACCCCCCGGAGAGCCAGGGCGTAGTCGTAGGTACGCCCGTCCCCCATAACGCCCACCGAGCGCATATTGGTGAGGACGGCGAAATACTGATGGATGGCCCCGTCCAGCCCCGCCTTGGCGATCTCCTCCCGGAAGATGAAGTCGGCCTCCCGCAGCGTGTCCAGTTTCTCCTTGGTCAGGTCCCCGATGACGCGGATGGCGAGGCCCGGTCCCGGGAAGGGCTGGCGCATGACCAGCGCCTCGGGAAGACTCAGCTCACGGCCCAGCTGACGCACCTCGTCCTTGAAGAGGAGGCGCAGGGGCTCTAAAATCTCTTTGAAGTCCACATAGTCGGGCAGGCCCCCCACATTGTGGTGGCTCTTGATGACGGCGGCGTCCCCCGCGCCGGACTCGATCACGTCGGGGTAGATGGTGCCCTGGGCCAGAAAGTCCACTTTGCCGATCTTCTTGGCCTCCTCCTCGAAGACGCGGATGAACTCCTCGCCGATGATCTTGCGCTTGCGCTCCGGCTCGTCCTCCCCCGCCAGCTTGCGGAGGAAACGGCTCTCGGCGTTTACACGGATAAAGCTCATCTCACGCCCGCCGAAGATGGCCTCCACCTCGTCCCCCTCGTCCTTGCGCAGGAGGCCGTGGTCCACGAAGACGCAGGTGAGCTGCCTGCCCACCGCCCGGTCGAGGAGCGCCGCGGCCACCGAGGAGTCCACTCCGCCGGAGAGGGCCAGGAGCACCTTCCCCTCCCCCACCTTGGCGCGGATATCGGCGACGGCGGTCTTGAGGTAGTCCTCCATGGTCCAGTCTCCCTTGGCAAGGCAGACCTCGTAGAGGAAGTTATGGAGCATAGCGGTGCCGTGCTCCGTGTGGTTCACCTCCGGGTGGTACTGCACGCCGTAGAACCCCCTGGCCTCGTCGGCGATGGCGGCATTGGGGCAGGCGTCGGTATGGGCCGCGAGGGAGAAACCCTGCGGCACCTTCGCCATATAGTCCCCGTGGCTCATCCAGGAAATAGCCTGCTCGGGCAGGCCCTTGAAGAGCCTGCAGGAGGTGTCGTAATAGGTGAGGGTCTTGCCGTACTCCCGGGCGGTATCCTCCTGGGCGGCGGTGACCTGCCCACCCAGGGTCTGGGCCATGAGCTGGCATCCGTAGCAGATGCCCAGGACGGGCACGCCCAGGTCGAAGATGCCGCCGTCCACCTTGGGGGCCGCGTTTTCGTAGACGCTATTGGGCCCGCCGGTGAAGATGAAACCGATGGGCTCCATGGCTTTGAGCTCACTGAGGGGCGTGGTGTAGGGCCTGACCTCGCAGTAGACGCCGCACTCCCGTACTCTGCGGGCGATGAGCTGGTTATACTGGCCGCCAAAGTCCAGGACGATGACTAGTTGATGTTTCATGGAAAGCCTTCCTCTCAATTTCAGGCGTTTGGGTCAAATTTGGGTCACGTCCACAGGCCGCAGGTCGGCGCTCCTGCCCTGCTCCCGGGCGGTCAGGATGGCGTGGGCGGTGTCGATGGAGGTGACGCAGGCCACCGAGTGCTCCACGGCGGCCCGCCGGATGCGAAAGCCGTCGGTATCGTGCTTTCTGCCACGGGTGGGGGTGTTGATGACCAGGTCCACCGAGCCGGAGGCGATCATGTCCAGGATGTTGGGGTGGGCCTGGGAGACCCGGGCCACCTCGGTGGCGCTCACGCCCACCTCGGCCAGAGCCGCGCAGGTCCCCGCGGTGGCCAGCACCTCAATGCCCATGCGGTCAAACCCCCGGGCGATGCTCACCACCTCGCCCTTGTCCTCGTCCTTCACGGTTAAAATGACCCGGCCGCCCCGCTTGGGCACCTTCATGCCGGCCCCCTTGAAGGCCTTCAGGAGCGCCTGGGGGAAGGACTCGGCGAGCCCTAACACCTCGCCGGTGGACTTCATCTCCGGCCCGAGGCCGGTGTCCACGTCGGTGAGCTTTTCAAAGGAGAAGACCGGCATTTTGACGGCGAAGTAGGCTGCCTCCTTGTAGATACCGGTGCCGTACCCCAGGTCCGCAAGCCGCCGCCCCAGCATAACCTTGGTGGCAAGGTCGATGACGGGCACTCCGGTGACCTTGGAGATATAGGGGATGGTCCGGGAGGAGCGGGGGTTCACCTCGATGACGTAGACCTCGTCGTTGAAGAGGATGAACTGGATGTTGATGAGACCCACCACGCCCAGGGCGCTGGCCAAGTCACAGGTGTACTTCAAAATGGTCTCCCTGTGCCGCTCCTCAAGGTGGAGGGGCGGGTAGACCGAGATGGAGTCCCCGGAGTGGACGCCCGCCCGCTCGACGTGCTCCATGATGCCGGGGATGAGGATGTCCTCCCCGTCGAAGATGCCGTCCACCTCCACCTCGCGGCCCATGAGGTACTTGTCCACCAAAATGGGGTGCTCCTGCACCGTGCGGTTGATGATGCGCATGAAGTCGGCCACGTTCCTGTCGTTGTAGGCGATCTCCATGCCCTGCCCGCCAAGCACGTAGGAAGGCCGCACCAGTACCGGATAGCCCACCTCGTTGGCGGCGGCCAGCGCCTCCTCCACGGTGTAGACCGTCTTTCCGGCGGCGCGGGGGATGTCACAGGTATGCAATATCTCGTCGAACCGCTCCCGGTCCTCCGCCGCGTCCACCCCGTCCGCCGAAGTACCCAAAATGGGCACGCCCATCTCCTCCAGTGCCTTGGCGAGCTTGATGGCCGTCTGCCCGCCGAACTGCACCACCGCGCCCCAGGGCTTTTCCAACTCCACCACGTTGCGCACGTCCTCGGGGGTCAAGGGCTCGAAGTAGAGCTTGTCCGCCACGTCGAAGTCGGTGGAGACGGTCTCGGGGTTATTGTTGATGATGATGGCCTCCAGCCCCAGGCGGCGCAGGGCCCAGACCGAGTGGACCGAACAGTAGTCGAACTCCACGCCCTGGCCGATGCGGATGGGGCCCGAGCCCAGGACCAGCACCTTCTTCTTGGCCGGGTCGGGGGTGTACTTGGGTATCTCGGCCGCCAGGAGGCTGCCGCAGACCGGCGCGTCGCCCCAATCGTGGGGCTGGGCGGCCTCGTTCTCCTCATCGTAGGAGGAGTAATAATAGGGGGTCTGGGCCTCGAACTCGGCGGCGCAGGTATCCACCATCTTGAAAGACGCAATGATGCCCTCGGACTTCCGCAGCGCGTAGACCTCGGCCTCCGTGCGCCCGCCCAGGGCGGCGATCCACCCGTCGGTAAAGCCCATCTCCTTGGCCGCGCGGAGGAGGTCGCGGTCCAGGCGGCCCTTCTCCAGGCGGGCCTCCATCTCCACGATGCCCTGGAACCGGTCGAGGAACCACACGTCCATCCGGGTGATCTTATTGATCATCTCCGGGGAAAAGCCCCGGCGCAGGGCCTCGGCCACGATGAAGATGCGCTGGTCGTCCACGTTGACAAGCCGCTCCTCGATCTCCTCGGTATAGAGGTCCTCCAGCCCCTCCAGCCGGAGGGATTTTACCGGCAGCTCCAGGGAGCGGATGGCCTTCATCAGCGCCCCCTCGAAGGAGTTGCCGATGGCCATGACCTCGCCGGTGGCCTTCATCTGGGTACCCAGAGTGCGGCTGGCGGCGGTGAACTTGTCGAAGGGCAGGCGGGGCAGCTTGAGCACACAGTAGTCCAGCGTAGGCTCAAAGCAGGCGGTGGTCTTCCCCGTCACAGCGTTGGGAATCTCGTCCAGGGTATACCCCAGGGCGATCTTGGCGGCCACCCGGGCAATGGGGTAGCCGGTGGCCTTGGACGCCAAGGCCGAGGAGCGGGAGACACGGGGGTTCACCTCGATGACCGCGTACTCGTAGGAGTCGGGGTTCAGCGCGAGCTGCACGTTGCACCCGCCCTCGATCTCAAGGGCTGAGATGATGTCCAGTGAGGCCGAGCGGAGCATCTGGTACTCCTTGTTCGCAAGGGTCTGCGTGGGGGCCACCACGATGGAGTCTCCAGTGTGGACGCCCACGGGGTCGATGTTCTCCATAGAGCAGATCTGGATGACGTTGCCCGCCGAGTCCCGCATGACCTCGAACTCGATCTCCTTCCACCCGGCGATGGAGCGCTCAATCAAAATCTGCCCCACGCGGGAGAGCTGGATGCCACGCGCCGCAATCTCCCGGAGGGAGGGCTCGTCGTAGGCGATGCCGCCGCCGCTGCCGCCCAGGGTGTACGCGGGCCGGACGATAACGGGGTAGCCGATGCTCTCAGCAAAGGAGACCGCCCCCTCCACCGTCTCCACCACGTCGGAGACCACGCAGGGCTGCCCCAAAGCCTCCATCGCGTCTTTAAAGCCCTGCCGGTCCTCCGCCTTGCGGATGGACTCGGGGGAGGTGCCGAGGAGGCGCACATTGTACTCGGCAAGGACCCCCTGCTCATGGAGGTTCATGGCCAGGTTCAGCCCCGTCTGCCCGCCCAGCGTGGGCAGAACAGAGTCGGGCCGTTCCTTCGCAATGATCTCGGTGACCGAGGCCACGCTCAGCGGCTCGATATAGACGTGGTCGGCGATATCCCGGTCGGTCATGATGGTGGCGGGATTTGAGTTCACCAGCACCACCTCCACTCCCTCCTCCCGAAGGGCGCGGCAGGCCTGGGTGCCGGCGTAATCAAACTCGGCGGCCTGGCCGATGACGATAGGACCGGAGCCCAGCACCAGCACCTTTTTGATATTTGGATTCTTCGGCATTACCACGCGCCCCCTTCCATCCGGCGGACAAAGCGGTCAAAGAGGTACTCCGTGTCCTTCGGCCCGGGGGAGGCCTCCGGGTGGAACTGCACGGTGTAGACGTTCCCGTTTTTGTAGCGCAGCCCCTCTACGGACCCCTCGTTCACGTTGATGTGGGACACCTGGGCCACCTCGGGGTCCACGCTCTCAGCACGCACCACGTAGCCGTGGTTCTGGGAGGTGATGAACACCCGCCCGGCGTCTAAATCCTTCACCGGGTGGTTGGCTCCGCGGTGGCCAAAGCGCATCTTACGGGTGGCGGAGCCGGTGGCCAGGGCCATGAGCTGGTGCCCCAGGCAGACGGCGAAGACAGGGATGCCCGAGTCGTAGAGGGCCCGGACCTCCCGAATAATGTCGGTATTGTCCGCCGGATCGCCGGGGCCGTTACTGAGCATCACGCCGTCGAACCCGCCCGAGAGCACGGTACCCGCCGGGGTGTGGGCGGGGTATACCGTCACCTCGCAGCAGCGCGCCTGGAGGCAGCGGATCATATTCTCCTTCACGCCGTAATCCATCAGCGCCACCCGCAGTTTCTGCGCGCCGAGGGCCGGATATACCTCCGCCTCGCGCCGGGTGACCCGCTCCACCGTGCCCTCGACCCGGTAGGAATTCAGCTTTTCCAGCGCGGTCTGGATACAAAAATCCTCCGCACAGGTAATCATACCGTTCATGGTACCCTGACTGCGGAGAATGCGGGTAATGGCGCGTGTGTCCACGCCCCGGATGCCCGTGATCCCGTGTTCTTTTAAATAGCTGTCCAGGTCACCCTCCTGGCGGAAATTGCTCCCACGGGGAGAGAGATGCCGGACGATGAACGCCTCCGCCCAGGGGCGGGAGGACTCGTTGTCCTCATGGTTGACCCCGTAGTTCCCGATCAGCGGATAGCTCATCACGATGCCCTGCCCGGCGTAGGACGGGTCGGTCAATATCTCCTGATACCCTGTCATAGAGGTGTTGAACACCAGCTCACAAATCCGTTCTCTCCCGGTGCCGATGCTCTCACCACGGAAGACGCTTCCATTGGCTAAAATTAGAGCCGCTCTCACCACGGTCCCCCCACCTTTCACCATATTTCTATCCGACTGATTTTATCTTAAAACCGCCTCCGTGACAATATGCTTTTTCAGTCTTTTGTCCTGAAGGGACAAAAACTGTGGTTTTGGACAAAGACACGGCTCAGACGGCCAGTTCCACCGTTCAGGATGAACAGCCGCCTCCGCGCCTGAAATCGGCATCCCGCGCATATTGCCGCTGGATTGGGCAAAACTGAGCATGGAATCTTTGGTTGGGGAGGTTTTTTTATGGTCATCGCATTTTTGCGTACGATCATCCTTTATTTGCTCATCATCGTGGGCATCCGACTCATGGGCAAGCGCCAAGTGGGAGAGCTGGAGCCCAGCGAGCTGGTGCTCTCCCTCATCATCGCGGACCTGGCCGCGGTGCCCATGCAGGACTTCGGCATCCCGCTTCTCTCGGGCATCATCCCCATCCTCACTCTGCTGTGCATCACGATGATCCTCTCTGTCCTCACTATGAAGAGCATCAAATTCCGGGCCGTCATCTGCGGGCGACCCAGCATCATCGTGGACAACGGCAAGCTCCGCCAGCTAGAGATGGCGAAAAACCGTTTCACCGTGGACGAGCTCATTGAGGAGCTGCGGATGAAGGGTTTCACCGATATCTCCACCGTGAAGTACGCCATCCTGGAGACCAACGGAAGGCTCTCGGTCCTCCCCTACGCCGACCATCTCCCGGTTACAGCCCGGCAGATGGCGGTCGCCTCAGACGAACAGGGCCTCCCCGTCGTTATCATCAACGACGGGCGGGTACTGGAGCGCAACCTGAAGAGCCGGGGCTTAAACGGCGAATGGCTGGAAAAGCGGCTGGAGGAGCATAGGGTGCGCTCCCCCCAGGACGTGTACCTCCTCACCGTGGATGAGCAGAACCGGGTCTACTTTGTTGCAAAGGATGTGAGGGCGGGATGAAACGGCTCTACATCGCCCTGGTGATCCTGGCGGTGGTCTTTTCCGCCACCCTCTACAACGCCTATTTTCTAAACCAGCTTACAGGCGACATTACCGCGCTCCTCGACCGGGCGGAGTCCAGAGCCAAGGCCGAGGATTGGCAGTCGGCCGCCAAGCTGACAGAGCAGGCGAATGATCTCTGGGAGGACCACACCCTATACCTTCACATCTTCCTGCGCCACAGCAACATCGACGATGTGGAGACCAGCCTCTGCGAGGTGTGGGAATACCTCCGGGCGGAAGATCGCAGCAACTACGCCGCCTCCAACGCCCGGCTGATCGCGGTGATCTCCATGATCTATGAGGCCGAGCAGTTCAGCATAAAAAATATCCTATGAAAAGTGGTTTTCCTGAACGCAAAAGGGAACCCTGGCGGTTCCCTTTTACACGTTCTCTCCCGCTAAAACCTTCGGATAGAGCGGTATAGCCTATGGCGCGGCGGAGCTATCCGCCGCGCCGCTTTTACGCGTAACGCTCTCATTGGTACCCGTTCACGACCGCGTCCAGTACCTTTGCCGCCACGCCGCCGGCCACGTCGGCGCCTCCGCCGCCGTTCTCCACCAGGACGACGAAGGCATAGGGCGCGTCGGGGTTGCGCAGGAATCCGGCAAACCAGGCGTTGGGGGCCTTGCCGCCACCCACCTCGGCGGTGCCCGACTTGGCGCAGATGTCCATATTGGGAAACCGGCTCGCGCCATAGGTGTCGGTGACGTTGCGTGCCATCATGTCGGCCAGGGTCTTGGCCGTGGAGGCGGCGATGAGCCGGGGCGAGCTGCTCTTGAACTGGAGAGAGGTGCTCAGCCCCAGGGAGTTCTCGGTCTTGAGCACAAGTCTGGGCACGGCGGCGCTGCCGCCGTTGGCGATGGCCCCCATATAGACCATGAGGGCGCAGGGGTTCACCGCGTCGTTATACTGCCCCACACCCGCCCAGCCCAGCTGGTTGACGGTAGCCTGGGAGAGGTCCACCCGCCCGGCTGCGGTTTTGATGCCGCTGACCTGATAGCGGGAGGTAAGGCCCGCCTGCTGGGCATACTGCTCCAGCGTAGGGCCGCCCAGCTCGGCGGCCAGGAGGGAAAAGACGCTGTTGCAGGACTTGGCCAGGGCGCTGTGGATATCCAGCTCCCCGTGGGCGGTCGGGCACGTCACCACATCCCCGCCCACCTGGACGGAGCCGGTACAGGTCCAGGTGCGCTCCATCAGGTCGGGAATATTCTCAATGGCGGCGGCCAACGTCACCGTTTTAAAAACCGAGCCGGGGACGAAGGTGCCCGACAGGAAACGGTTGAGGTAGGCCCCCTCGTACCGCTCGTCCCCCTCCTCGATGATGGGCGGGTTCTCGGGGTCGTAGGCAGGGGCGGAGACCATGCAGAGGATCTCCCCCGTCTTGTAATTATAGACCCCCACGGCCCCCTTGCGGCCGCCCAGGGCATTATAGGCGATGTAGTTATACCGGGCGTCTAGGGTGAGGTAGAGGTCGTTGCCCGTGCCAAGGGGGGTATACACCCCGGTAAAGGGATTGTAACCCGAGAGCTTATCGGCAAAGGCCACCAGGGCACCGGTGCCGATCTTCCCTTCCCCGTCCCCCACGGCGTGGAGGGTGGCCTCCCGCACAGCTCTGTTCTCATAATAGTGGCGGCTGCCCGCGTCGTCCGTCCAGGCCAGCACGTCTCCGTCCCGGTCCAGCACCCGGCCCACCGAGAGCTGTCCCTTGCTGTTATAGAGATGGCGGTTGGCCGCGAAGGAGACCCACTTGCCCCCGCTGGTGAAGAACCGGAAGGTGAAAAGACCCAGGCCCAGCACCAGAGCGGCAGCCAAGATGAGGCAGATGCCGGCCCGCCGTTCAATCTTCTTCATAGGGCGTCTCCTCCTCGGGGTACGGCTCGGTCCGGCGGGCCAGCTCCTCCGCGCGCTCCCGCCGCTTGGAGGGGAGACGGATGGCAAAGCTGGCGTTCTGTCTTGTATCGGTGGCCTTCAGAAAGGCCAGCAGTCCCCACGAGCCCAGCATGGCCGAGCCGCCGTTGGAGACGAAGGGGAAGGTCACGCCGGTGAGGGGCAAAATGTCCACCGCGCCAAAGACGTTCAGGCAGGTCTGGAACACCAGCAGCGCCCCGGCGCCGCAGGCGGCGATGACATAGTAGCTGGAGCGGCCGGCCTTGCCGGAGCGGACGGCGAAGACCGCCAAAGTGACGATACACAGTACCGCCAGCACGGCGATGATGAGCCCCCACTCCTCGCAGAGCATGCCGAAGACCAGGTCGGTATCCGCCGCGCCGATGCGGTGGAGCCACCCCTCCCCGGCCCCCACGCCGATAAGTCCGCCGGAGGCGGCGGCCGACATGGTGCGCACCTGCTGGAACCCCAGGTTGGATGGGTCGGACCAGGCATGGCCCCAGATGGAGAAACGGCGGAGGATATAGGGCCGCAGCATGGCGATCGCTCCGGCGACGGCGATCCCGGCGGCGCTGATGCCCGTCAGAGTGAGCCAATCCCCCGAGCGGAGGTAGGCGATGACCAAAAAGGTGATGAAGAAGATGGCGGCGGTGCCAAAGTCGCTCATAAGGGCCAGCGTACCCATGCACGCGCCGGTGAGGGCGATGAAAAGCCAGATGTTCCGCTTACGGAAGAGCCGTTCCAGCGTGGCGGCCCCGGCGAAGATATAGCAGACCTTCGCCAGCTCTGAGGGCTGGAAGGAGAAGGAGCCGATGATGATCCAGTTCCGCGCGCCGGAGAGGGACCGGCCGAGGAGCACCGTGACCAGCAGCAGACCGATAGCCCCCGCCGCCGCCAGCCAGCGCAGTTTCTTTACCCGGTCCAGGTCCCGCAGGATCACGCCAAGCGCCACGAAAAGGACCAGCCCCAGCAGCACGGTTGCAAACTGCTTAAAGAGGCTCTTGGGCGCAGAGGAGGCGGTGACGGCGAGGGACAGGGTGGACAGGAAGAAGGCGATGGTCTCCATCTCGAACCCCACCCGGCGGATGGAGCGCATGAAGAGAAAATAGGCCCACATGACCGCGACGAGGCACAAAAAGGCGGTGGGGATCATGGGCGTGGCCCCCTCCCCGGCGGCGATGACGAGCTGCACAGCGGTGGCAAGCTGGAAGACGGTGAGGAAAATAAGGCCCAGCCAGGGGGAGACCGGACGGCTGGCCCGGCGGCGCTTGCGCCGGTCCTCCCGCTCCTCGGCGGAGACTGAGAGGAGGACGGTCTCCACGCCCCCCAGACCCAGCACGTCGCCGTAATCGATGGAGGCGGAGCCCTCCACCTCTTCGCCATTTACCGTCACACCGCCCTTGCTCTCCAGGTCATGGACCGTCCAGGCCCCGTCCTCGCTCCGTATGAGGGCGGCGTGCTGGCGGGAGACGGTGGGATAATTCAAGGTCACGTCGCAGGCCGCGGCCCGGCCCACGGTGTTTTCCCAGTGAGTCAGGGGCTCCTCAGCGCCGTTGGGCAAAGACAGGTACCCCCACACCTCGCTCAGGTGGGGCACGGTGAGAAGAGAGCGGATGACGCGCACCAGAATGAGCAGAGCCAGGATGGGAAAGACAAAGCGGGCGACGGTGGTATACCACGCCGCGACCACAGGGTAGGCGCTTAAAAACGCCGCCAGCCGGTCCATGATGGCCTGCGGCGCGGAGCCTACAGCATCCATGGTCCTCTCTCCTCTCGGGTAAAATGCGTATACGATAGCGCGCGCAGGCAAATACGGTCATAGGTCGTGTTTTTCGGCCGCCCGCGCGGCGGATGGGAAAAACGGCTCAACTCAAATGCAACGGCCGCTATGCGGCTATTATATCATATTTCTACGAGATAGCAAGCAACGGCAAAGCGCGCCCGGCACAAGCAGTGCCGGGCGCGCTTTGAAACTGTGTGTTATGCGTAGAAGGCGTGCGCGCCGATGGTGGCCACGTAGGGGCGGTTGCGGGTGGCCCAGCTGCTGTAGTGGTAGTTGACAAAATACAGGCTGTTCCCGGCGGTATTGGCCCCGTCCAGACAGAGCTTGGCGGCGACGATGCTCTCGGTGCTGGGGGTGAGGTAGATGCTGCCGTTCTGCACAGGGGTAAACTGGCCGCGCTGGAAAACGGTGTCGTACACGGTGTTGGGGAACGCGGGGTTTGCCATCCGGTTGAGCACCACATTGCCCACGGCAATCTTCCCAGCCAGGGGCTGGTTGCCGCTCTCGGCGTAGATAATGTGGGAGAGCCAGTACACGTCGTTGCTGTCATAGAACTGGCCGGCGTCCGCAATGGCGCCCGTGGAGGACTGGAGGTACACGGTGCCGGAGTCCCAGGTGACGACGGCTCCCATGGCCTGAGCCAGGGTACGCACCGGGACGAAGATGTCGCCGTTCTGGACGATGACCCCGCCGGGGAAGTAGAGATAGCGCCCATTGGCCACCAGGTAGCAGTTGCCGATGCCGATCTCAATGGTGAGGCCGGAGGCGCGGAGGACGGCCCGGTCGTTCTCCCAGGCGGCCGTCGCGTCGGGATACATTGCCTGGACCACGGCGAGGTAGGGCACATAGGTGGTGCGGTTCACCACTAAGGGGTTCACCATCATCACCACAGGCTGGCCATCCACATAGATGCTGGGACTCTCAACAGCGATCGCCGGGCCGACCGCTCCAAGGAGCAGGGCCAGAGAGAGAGCCATGGAGAGCATACGCTTTTTCATAACAAATATAACTCCTGTTCTAAATTTGTTACCGTATTGTAACCTGTTTTTTTGGGGATTGCAAGTAAAATCTTTTTTCAAGGCGTTTTCCCGCACTTTTCGGCACGATTTTTGGTTACAAGTTTTGTAACTATTCTACCCGGCCCGGCCGGAAAATAAACCATTAAATGTAAAAATTTTTCCAATTCGCCTGCGTCCGCTCTATCCATTGTG